>JBBQXP010000123.1:0-7285 GCA_038209555.1 Gaiellales bacterium | reverse complement strand
ATGGCCGGTAGCCCAAAAGGCTAGCCCCCCCGACACGTCGAGCGTGCCCCATGATGGTAGTGGAGAGACCGTCGGATCAAGCCCCTAAAAGGGTGGCGTCGGCGCCCTGTATCGCGCGTCCTACGCTCGTCAGGCCAGGGGTTCGACCGGCGCTCCGGCCCTTATTCGTCAGACGACCGTCTGGGTGAGCGCTTCACGGGCTTGACGTTTTCTTGACACGCCTTCGGCTCGGTCATGACATCCAGCCGCTACCCTTCAGCTTCGCTCGGCCCGCTGCCGATGAGAAACGTTCGGGGTCTACCACCGGGAGTCTGATGCTCAAGAGAACCGTCCCACTTTTGCTCGCCGTTTTCTGCGCGCTCGTCCTCGTCTCCGCTGCCTCTGCAGCGCGGGGGATGAAGCTCGGGATCTACGACAGCGCCCAGGCCCTGGGAAATACCGGTCAGGCCTTCCAGCAGTTCAGCGAGCTCCGCGCGCAGGTCGTGCGTGTGACGCTGAACTGGAGGGACGTTTCGCCGACGAAGCCTGCGCTGGGCACCTTCGGCGACCCGGCGTCATATCGGTGGTCGAAGGCAGGCGTCTACGACTATGACGACGTCGTGCGCGCCGCGGCCGCGCGCAACATCGGTGTCATGTTCACGATCCTCGATACGCCCGCCTGGGCCGGCGGGGGGACAAAGGGCCAGCTCGCACCCACGAACATGGCGTGGCTGCAGGCCTTCGCCAGCGCCGCCGCGAGGCGCTACTCGGGTGTGTACACGGACTCCGCGGGGGCGCTCTTGCCCCGCGTGCGCTACTGGACGGCCTGGAACGAGCCGAATTCGCCGAACTTCCTGAGGCCGCAGTACAAACGGGTCCGCGGGAGATGGGTGATCTGGAGCGCGCGCCGGTATGCGAAGATGTGCAGCGCGGTCTTCCGCGGGGTCCACAACGCCGAGGCAGCCTCGCTTATCTCCCCTCGCGGCAAGGTCGCCTGCGGTGTCACCAACCCGGGTGGGAACAACCATGTCCGCGGGCGCCGCGGCGCTCCGACTCCAATTCCGTTTATCCGTGCCATGAAGGCCGGGAAGCCGAAGTTCGACGTCTTCGCGCACCACCCGTATGCGAGCTCGCCGTTCGAGACCCCGACGACCCTGCCGAGGTCGAGGACGCGGATCACGCTCGCGAACCTCGGCGTCCTCATCCGGGAACTGAACCGGCTGGGCTGGCGCTCCAAGCGCGTCTGGCTGACCGAGTACGGCTACCAGACGAAGCCTCCTGACGGGAACTTCGGCGTCACGCCGACGAAGCAGGCCGCCTACTTGAGGCAGTCGTACGCGATCGCGAAGAGGAACCGGCGGGTCGACATGTTCGTGTGGTTTCTCCTGAAGGACGAGCTCGAGGTGGGCCGGTGGCAGTCCGGTCTCATCTGGAGCTTCCCGACGAGGAACGGGCTCACCAAGCCGTCCTACGCCGCCTTCAAGGCACTGCGCGGCTGAGCCGCTCCCGGGGCTGCGTCGATCAACCGTGGTAGCGTGGCCTCGGCCGAGAGCGTCGAGCCGGCCATAGATGGTTGATCGACGCATGCGTGCCAATTACCGACCAACCATCTGGCTTTGAGCGGAAGGATTCTCGTCACAGGCGCCCGCGGATTCGCCGGCAGCCATCTCATGAGGCGGCTGGGCGAGCGCGCGGTCCCGGCGGACGTGGACGTTCTGGACGTAGATGCCCTACGCGAAGCATTTCGGGCCGAGCGCCCCCGGGCCGTCGTGCACCTCGCCGCGGCTGCCTCCGTCTCGCAGTCCTGGAACCGGGGCGCGGAGGCGTGGCAGGTGAACGCAGTCGGGACGGTCAACCTGCTCGACGCCGTCGCCGCCGAGGCGCGTGAGGCGCGTGTGCTCGCCGTCTCGACCGCCGACGTCTACGGCGCAGCCGAGGCGGTGCCGACCCCGGAAGACGCGCCTGTCGCTCCGCTTTCTCCCTATGGTGCCTCGAAGGCGGCGGCGGAGCTGGCCTGCGACAGGGCGCGACGCGCCGACGGGGTGGCCATTGTCGTGACGCGCTCGTTTCCGCACCTCGGCCCGGGTCAGGACGAGCGGTTTGCCGTGGGTTCCTGGGTGCTCCAGGTCGCTCGCGCCGAGCTCGCCGGAGGGGGCGTGCTTCAGGTGGGCGATCTGACCGTTCGCCGAGATTTCATCGACGTTCGCGATGTCGCTCGCGCCTACGAGGTACTGCTCGACCCCGGCGTCCCGCTCGGGACCTACAACGTCGCTTCGGGGTATGCCCGGGACCTGCGTGAGGTCGTGGAACTTCTCGTCGAGCTGGCCGCCTGCGCGATCGACGTGGTACAGGACCCGGCCCGCCTGCGCGCGACCGACATCCCGGTCGTCTGCGGCGACGCCTCGCGGCTCGCGGAGAACACCGGGTGGTCGCCGGAGATTCCCCTCGAGCAGACCCTCGCCGACGCGCTCGACGAGGCGAGGCGCGCGGTCCGGACCGCGGAGACCGCCGACGTATGAGCCGGCGCGCGCTCATCACCGGCATCACGGGCCAGGACGGCTCCTACCTGGCCGAGCTCCTGCTGGACGAGGGTTACGAGGTTTCCGGCATGGTTCGGCGAGCCTCGACCGAGAACTTCGAGCGGATCTTTCACCTGGTCGACCGGATCACGCTGGTTCAGGGGGACCTGCTCGACGAGCTCTCGCTCATGAGCGCTCTCAGGGACACCGAGCCGACCGAGGTGTACAACCTGGCGGCGCAGAGCTTCGTCCCGACCTCGTGGAGCCAGCCCGTCCTGACAGCCGAGTTCACCGCGGTCGGGGTGACGCGCGTCCTCGAGGCCATCCGCGCAATCAACCCCAAGATCCGGTTCTACCAGGCGTCTTCCTCGGAGATGTTCGGCAAGGTGCGGGAGATTCCGCAGAACGAGCTGACCCCGTTCTACCCGCGGTCGCCGTATGGCGTCGCGAAGTCATATGGGCACTTCATCACCGTCAACTACCGGGAGTCCTACGGCCTCTTCGCGGCTTCGGGAATCCTCTTCAATCACGAGTCTCCTCGGCGCGGGCTCGAGTTCGTGACGCGGAAGATCACGGACGGCGTGGCGCGGATCAAGCTGGGGCTCGCCGACGAGCTTCGGCTGGGGAACCTCGAGGCTCAGCGCGACTGGGGGTTCGCCGGCGACTACGTCCGGGCGATCTGGCTCATGCTCCAGCAGGACGAGGCACGCGACTACGTGATCGCGACTGGTGAGGCCCATTCCGTGCAGGAGTTTGTGGATCTGGCCTTCGCTCACGCGGGCCTCGACCCCGAGCCGCACGTGGTCACGGATCCGGCGCTGATCCGCCCGGCCGAGGTCGACCACCTTGTCGGCGACGCTACCCGAGCGCGCGCAGAGCTTGGCTGGGAGCCGCGCGTCTCGTTCCGGGAGCTCGTCGCGATGATGGTCGACGCGGACCTGGCACGGTTGGAAGGCTCCACGGCCGGGCTCGCACGTTCGCCGCTCGCCTGATGGTCGTATCGTCCGCCCGATGACACGCCAGATCACCCCGACCGCGCCGCCCTCCGCCCGGCCGGAGGATGAAGCGATCCTCTCCTCCGACGACAAGCGATTCCCGCGCGGTGACATCCGCTCCAGACGGCCGTACTTCGTTCAGCGCGGGCCTTTGGTCGCGTTCGGCCGGCGTCTGGCGAGCGTGGCCGCTCTCCTCGTGCTCGACCTCAGCGGGCTCGCTCTGGGTCTCTACGGAGCGCTTACCGTTCGCGAGTTCTACGTCGGTCATTCCCAGCCGCTCTGGGGCGTCCTCTGGGAAGCCGAGGAGAACTGGCTTCCGTTCCTGGCGCTGATCTCCGTCCTCGTCTTCGGGCGGCAGGGGCTCTATGCGCCTCGTGAGCGGCGCGCGGGCTCGAGCCGCGTCCTCCCGTCGCTCGTCCTGGTCGCCCTTCTGACCCTCGCGTTTGCCGTCGGTACGGGGCACGACTTCAGCACCTTCGGTCTGATCCCGACGGCGGTTGTCCTGAGCGCGCTCTGCATCGGTCTCTTCCGGGCGAGTTACGAGGCGGTGGCGGCCGCTCTTCTCCACGCCGCCGGCGCTCGGCGCAGAGTCGTCCTGATCGGCCAAGGGCCCGAGCTCGAGCGGCTCCGCGACGCGCTGGGCTCCTCGCGTGGGGGAATCGAATACGCCTTCGCAGGCGTCGTTTCCGAGCAGCCGCTCGCCGGTGGGCTGCCTCGTCTCGGAGGTCTCCAGGACCTGGCGCGTCTGCTCAGGCAGCATCGCGTGGACGAGGCGATCGTCGCCGACGTCGACCTGAGCGAGGCGCAGCTGCTGGAGATCGTCGAGGAAGCGCACCGGAACGGCATTCGCGTGCGCGTCGCTCCGAAGACGACGGATCTCCTCGCGCATCGTGCCGAGTATGTCCCGGGGCAGGGCCTCCCCCTCTTCGAGCTACGCCCGCCGACGCTCGCCGGGGCGGACTGGGCCGTCAAGCGCCTGTTCGACGTGGTCGTGAGCGCAACCTTCCTCGTTGCCGGGTTGCCGCTCTGGCTCGTCGTCGCCGGGCTCGTCAAGACGACGTCGGCGGGACCCGTTTTCTACCGAGACCGCCGGATCGGCGTCGACGAGCAGCCCTTTGCGATGCTCAAGTTCCGCACCATGTACGCGGATGCGGCCGCGCAGCAGAGCCGGCTCGAGGAGTCCAACGAGGCGGACGGGCCGCTCTTCAAGCTGCGCGACGATCCGCGTGTGACCCCCGTCGGTGCGTTCCTGAGGAGGTTCTCGCTGGACGAGATCCCACAGGTGTTGAACGTCCTCCGGCGGGAGATGAGCCTCGTCGGACCGCGTCCACTGCCGCTGCGCGACTACGAGCGGCTGGAGGAGTGGCATCGCAAGCGCTACCTCGTCCTACCGGGTATGACCGGCCTCTGGCAGATCTCCGGCCGGTCGAACCTTGCCTTCGACGACCTCGTCCGGCTGGACTTCTACTACCTCGAGACCTGGTCGGTCTGGCTCGACATCTCGATCCTCCTGAAGACGATCCCCGCCGTGCTGACGCGGCGCGGCGCGTACTGAGACTCGGGCTCAGTCTCCGTGGGGTGAGCCGTCGTACGCCTGCAGCACCTTGGCGAGCGAGCTTTCGAGCGAGAGACGGTGCGCATGGCGCGCGAACCAAGCCTCTGTGGACGCGCGCAGCGCCGGACCCCCTTCGTAGACGCGGAGGATCGCGGCTGCAAGGTCGTGTGGGTCGGCGGAAGGCGCAACGACGCCGTTGACTCCGTCCTCGATCAGCTCCGTGGCCGCGTTGTCCGGGCCCCGCACGACGACGCTCGGCGTCCCGAGCGAAGCGGCCTCGACAACGACGAGCCCGTAGCCTTCGCGACGGGAGGGAAGCACGAGGCAGAGCGCTCGCTTGATCGCGTCGGCGAGTCGATTCGCCTCGACAAAGCCGGGAGCGGACGCGGCACCGCGGAGTCCGAGGGTGTCTATCAGTTCGAGGACAAGCTGACGGTCCGGCCCGTCCCCGTAGACCTCGCAGCGCAGTTGAGGCACGCTTTCGCGTGCGATCGCGAAAGCCTCGATCAGGGCCGGCACCCGCTTTTCAGGGATGTGGCGCCCGGCGAAAAGCACGACCGGTTCGACAGGGGATCGGCTGCCCGCCTGCACATGGGCGTCGCGTCCCCTGAAGAGTCCTTCCAGCAGAAGCGGCTCGCCTCGGAATCCTTCTTCGAGAAGACGCCGTTTGTGCAGGCGTGAGTTGCAGAAGGCCTCGTGTTGGGTTCGCGCGCACACGCGTTGGATCTTCCACGCGATCGTCCCTCGGACATCTCCGAGATACTCCTGCCAGTAGTCGCGCGGCCATACCTCGAACCAGTCGACGGCGAGGCGAAACGGGTGGATGCGCCGCGCTGCCACGGCCGACAGGAGTGGGAAGAAGGGTCCTGCGCCCGTCTGAACGACGTCGTAGCTCGATCCGTGACGGAGAAGGTGCCAGAGCCCGCCCAGTGCGAAGACGAGCGGCGGAAGGATCCCGCGGCGGCCTCGAACGTACAATTTCATTCGCGGTCCGGCGACCACGACCGTCACGCCTGGCACCGTCGGCTTCTCCCCGCGGTCCCATTGGCGCAGCGTCACGTAGGTGACCTCGTGTCCCTCGAGCGCAAGGCGTTCGGTCAGATCCCGATACCAGTGCTCAGCCCCGCCAACGGTGTACGGATAGAGGCAGTCGTAGAGGAGGCAGATGCGCACGAAACGCTCACAGTTTGGCAGAGCGGGCGTCCGGTGAACGACCCGCGCCGACGAGCT
The DNA here is from genome assembly GCA_038209555.1 of Gaiellales bacterium. Taxonomy (GTDB): domain Bacteria; phylum Actinomycetota; class Thermoleophilia; order Gaiellales; family Gaiellaceae; genus DASQGA01. The sequence goes on along the minus strand of JBBQXP010000123.1, from coordinate 1,007 downwards.
CGCATCTGCCTGAATCGGTAATCTCGGGCCGTGCGGTCCATCCCGGAATCGCTCGCGACGACCCAGCAGTTCTCGTCGCGCCTTGACCTAGTCGGCGTGAAGCGAGTCGCCATCGTGCCTGCCTATAACGAGGCCGCCTGCATCGCCTCCGTGATCGACGAAATTCGTTCGGTCGATCCCGACGTCGAGATAGTTGTCATCGACGACGGCTCGACCGATGCCACTGGGCCTGTCGCGGCCCGTAATGGGGCGGAGGTTGTGCGGCTGCCGTACAACCTAGGGATCGGAGGGGCTGTTCAGACGGGGTACCAGTACGCTCGAGCGCACGGGTTCGATATCGCCATTCAGATCGATGGCGACGGCCAGCACGACCCGGCCGAGCTGCCGAAGCTACTCGAGCCGATTCTCCGGCACGAGGCCGATCTCGTCGTCGGCTCCCGCTTCGCGGGGTCGACCAGCGGCTACCGAGGGTCGATTCTGCGGCGGGTTGGGATACAGATCTTCGCCCACGTGGTCTCTCTCATCGCGCGGCAACGAGTGACGGACACGACCTCGGGTTTTCGTGCAGCGAACCGGCGGGCGATACGCCTGTTCGCTGCCGATTATCCGCACGACTATCCCGAAGTCGAGGCGACCGTGCTCGTCCATCGCCATAAGCTGACAATGGTGGAGGTTCCCGTCGCGATGCGGACGCGCGCGAGCGGCCGCTCGTCGATAAACGCCTTTCGCTCCGTCTACTACATGGTCAAGGTCATGCTCGCCCTCTTCGTCGGGCTCTTTCGTCGCTATGCCACGCCGCTGCACGAAGAATGACCCCGCTACGCGTATCCATCGTGGCGGCGGTCGCCGCCTTTCTGCTCCTCACTGTCGTCTTCGAGCTCATCCGGAGGCGCCGCCTCCAGGAGCGCTATGCGCTCCTCTGGCTGCTGACCGGAATCGTGATCTTCGTGCTTGCACTCTGGCGGGACGCTCTCGGGCTTCTCTCCGACCTCGTCGGAATCAGATAT
>JBBQXP010000122.1:0-7287 GCA_038209555.1 Gaiellales bacterium | reverse complement strand
CCGCCCGCGCGAGTAGGGAACTAAGGAAGGGAACGCATGGCTACCAGAACGGCAACGATGGATTTTCAGATCCCCCGGATCGTCCACGAGGAGGTCGACGAGCGAAACGGCGTCTTCGTGATCGAGCCGCTCGATCGCGGCTTCGGTTACACCTTCGGCAACTCGCTGCGGCGCGTGCTGCTTTCCTCGCTCGAGGGAGCCGCGGTCACGTCCGTGAAGATCGAGGGCGTCGCCCACGAGTTCACGACGCTGCAGGGAGTCCGCGAGGACGTCACCGACATCATCCTCAACCTCAAGAACCTGATTTGCCGGCTCGAGGGCGATTCGCCTGAGGTTGAGGTCCGGCTCGAGAAGAAGGGCTCCGGGTCGGTCAAAGCATCGGACATCGCCGCGCCTGCTGACCTCGAGATCCTGAACCCGGATCTGGAGATCGCGAACCTCTCCGATAAGGGGAAGCTCGACATCATCCTCACGATCGGTCGCGGCCGGGGCTACGTCCCCGCGGAGCTGAACCGCGAGCCCGAGCAGTCGATCGGCGTCATTCCCGTCGACTCGATCTTTTCGCCGGTACGCCGAGTCTCCTACGAGGTCGAGGCCGCGCGCGTGGGTCAGCGCACGGACTACGACAAGCTGAGGCTCGACGTCACCACAGACGGCTCGCTCGACCCGCGCGACGCGATCGCGCAGGCCGCTGAGATCCTGATCCGGCAGCTCGCCATCTTCACCGATATCGACAAGATCGAGGGCTTCGGAGAAGCGGTCGGCGAAGCGCAGGCCGAGGTGCCGCAGGCGCACGGGATGGAGAACTTCCCGATCGAGGAGCTCGAGCTCGGCGTCCGCAGCTACAACTGCCTGAAGCGGGTTGGTATCGAGACGATCGGTGACCTCGTCACGAAGAGCGAGAACGAGCTCGCCGCGATCCCAAACTTCGGCAAGAAGTCGATCGAGGAAGTCAGCGAGACGCTCCAGGCTCACGGCCTGAGCCTCCGCGACGACTGAGGCTCGGGTAGACCGGTGAGGCACCAGCGGGCAGGCAGGAAGCTCGGGCGCGACTCGGCCCATCGGAAGGCGCTCTACGCAAACCTGGCAAGCGCGCTGATCGAGCATGGCCGGATCAAGACCACCGAGGCGAAGGCCAAGGAGGTACGGCCGATCGTCGAGCAGATGATCACGCTGGGGAAGCGGGGAGACGTCTCGGCGCAGCGACAGGCCGTTGCCTTCCTGCGCTCGAAGCCGATAGCGCACAGGCTCTTCTCCGAGATCGCCCCTCGCTTCGCGGACCGAACTGGCGGCTACACGCGGGTCGTCAAGCTCGGCCCACGGCAGGGCGATGCCGCTCAGATGGCCTATCTCGAACTCGTGGACTACGTCCCCGAGCGCGCGACCGCTCCTACGGCAGGCTAGGCGGCCCGCGCCTCCTCGACCGCCTCGGCGTACTGCCCGAAGACGCCGGTCCAGCCGGATTCGTAGTTTGCGAGTGTTGCCTCAGCCTCGTCGCCGAGGGTCTCCCAGCCTCTCTGCTCCAACTCGACCCGCGTTCCCTGATCTTCGGCGACGAACCGGATCTCGAGCTGCTGGGCCGTCTCCGGGCCGCGTCCCGGGTGCCACGTCATGCAGAGCCGCTCAGGCGGATCCCAGATCGTGATCCTTCCCCAGTCGTGCTCGGTCCCGTCGTCGAGCCGCTCGTAGAAGCGGCCGCCTACGCGGGCTTCGAGCACGACGCTATCCACGCGCTCATGCCCGATGGAATGGGTACGGGCGGGCCACCAGCTAGGGACTTCCTCCGTAAAGACCCGGAAGGCCACGTCGGGTGGGCGGGCGACTGAGATCGTCTTGCGGAGGACTAGGTCAGTGGTTTCCATGCGCTTCTCCTCTCAATTCGTTTTCCGCTGCCGTCTTGAAGGCGGCCAGCGCCTGGGTCCAGAAGGCGTCGAAGTACGAGCGGAGCTCGGCCACAGCCTCCGGTTCGACGCGGTAGACGCGCCGCGTGCCGACGCGGCTCTCGGAGACGAGGCCCGCGTCTTTCAGCACCTTGAGGTGCTGGGAGACTGCGGGCCGGCTGACGGGGAGCTCTCCGGCCAGGTCACCGACGGAGCGTGGGCTGACGCCCAGAAGCTCGAAGATCGTCCGTCGTGTCGGGTCCCCAAGGGCAGCGATGCCACTACCGTAAGCCATGACTTACGGTAAGCATACACTTACGTAGATGGATGTCAACTAGCCTCCGCCGATGGCGACGCTGAAGCTGACGCTCGAGTACGACGGCACGTCGTTTTCGGGCTGGGCTGCGCAACCGGGACTGCGTACCGTCGAGGGAGAGCTGCGCGGAGCGCTCGACGCACTCTTCCCGGGCTGGAGCGAGCTTGCCGTCGCGGGGCGCACGGACGCAGGCGTGCATGCTCTAGCTCAGGTGGCGAGCTTGACCGCCCGCGACGGCCCGCTCGACAGCGCAGCAGATGCGCTGAACTCACGGCTTCCGAGCGATCTCAAAGTGATCTCCTCGGAGCGGGCGCCCTCCGGCTTCGACGCTCGGTACGGGGCTCGCTCTCGGGGCTACATCTACCGGATCTGGCGCCGGCGGGCCCCATCGCCGTTCGAGCACCGCCGCTCGCTCTGGTGGCCGCGCCCTGTCGATCTGGAGACGCTCGACGCTCTCGCCGGGCTGATCGCCGGTACGCACGACTTCCGGGCCTTCACGCCGACCGAGACGCGGCACTCGAGCTTTCACCGCACCGTGCTCGAGGCGCGGTGGAGCTCCACGGACGACCTGCTCGAGTTCCGGATCAGAGCGGAGAGCTTTCTGCGCCACATGGTGCGAACCCTCGTCGGTACGATGCTGGAGACCGAGCCGGGCGTCTTCGAGCGACTGCTCGAGGGGCGTCCGCGCTCCGAAGCCGGCAGAACGGCTCCGCCCTGGGGCCTCTATCTCGAGCATGTGGACTACTGACGTGAAGTACCCGACTGTCCTCTTCGACCTTGACGGCACGCTGATCGACTCGGGCGGGATGATCCTCGAGTCCTTCCGGCACGCGACGCGAACCGTGCTGCTCCGGGAGATTCCAGACGATGAGCTCGTGGCTGCCGTCGGAGGCTCGTCAATTCGCGACCAGATGGCGTCATTCGACGCGGATCGCGCCGACGAGCTCGTCCGCGTGTACCGGGCGCACAACGCTCCCCTCCACGATGCGCTCGAGGCCTTCGAGGGGGTGCACGACGTCCTGGATCATTTCCGTGCGGAAGGGCGGAAGCTCGGGATCGTGACCGCAAAGCGCCGAAAGACAGTCGATCTCGCGTTCGAGCAGCTGGGTATCGAACGCTACTTCGACGTGGTCGTCACCACCGACGACACGGAGCTCCACAAGCCGCACCCCGAGCCCGTCTTGCGCGCGCTCGAGCTGGTCGGCGCCACGCCCGACCGTGCGGCGTTCATCGGGGATTCACCCTTCGACATTCAGGCCGGGAAGGCGGCGGGCGTCTTCACGGTCGGGGTCTCGTGGGGGAAGATCCACCCTGCCGAGAGATTGCTCGAGTACGGAGCCGACCTGATCGTTCATTCGCCGCGGGAGCTTCTCGATGCCCTCTAGCCAGACCTCTGTGACCGGCCGGGTGGAAGAACTGCGCCGTGAGCTCGACCATCACCTGCACCGGTACCACGTCCTCGACGACCCGGAGATCTCGGACGCCGACTATGACCGACTCTACGACGAGCTAGTTGCGCTCGAGGAGGCCAACCCGGAGCTCGTAACGCCGGACTCGCCGACGCAGCGCGTGGGGGCACCGCCCTCGGACAGGTTCACGAAAGTCGATCACCTGGCGCCTATGGGCTCCCTCGAGAAGGTCACGACCGCCGAGGCGCTCGGGAAGTGGGCAGACGACGTGCGAAAGCGCCTCGACTCGGACGAGCCCGTCGCCTATGTGATCGAGCCGAAGATCGACGGCTCAGCCGTCTCGCTCGTGTACGAGGAGGGGCGCCTGAGCCGCGGGGCCACCAGGGGTGACGGCTTCCGCGGAGAGGAGATCACGGTCAACCTGAGGACGATCCGGTCGATCCCGCTCTCGCTCCGCCTGGCGCCCGGCGAAGCGCCGCCGCCTGTGGTGGAGGTACGCGGCGAGGTCTACTTTCCCCTTTCCGGGTTCCGCGACCTGAACGAGCGGCTCGTCTCGGAGGGAAAGAAATCGGCTCCCAATCCGCGCAATGCGGCGGCCGGGACCCTCAGACAGCTCGATTCGTCGATCACGGCGGCGCGGCCACTCGCAATCTGGGTCTACGGCTCGGGCTATCGGGAGGGAGTCGAGGTCGAGACGCAATGGGAGCTCCTCGAGTGGCTTCGCGAGCGCGGCTTTCGCACGAACCCGTACTCGGAGCGCCTCGAGACGATCGAGGAGGTCGCGGAAGCCTGCCGGTCCTGGGAGGCGCGGCGAGTTGACCTGGACTACGAGATCGACGGGATCGTGATCAAGGTCGACTCGATCGACCAGCAGCGGCGGCTCGGCGCTCTCCACTCGAGGCCGCGCTGGGCTCGCGCCTTCAAGTGGGCCCCCCTGACGGCGCAGACCACGCTCTCGAAGATCCACATCCGTGTCGGGAGGACGGGAAACCTGAACCCGTGGGCGCAGCTGGAACCGGTGCACGTGGGCGGCGTCACGGTGTCGACGGCCACGCTTCACAACCAAGAGGACATCAATCGGAAAGACATCCGCGAGGGCGACACCGTGATCGTCCAGCGTGCGGGCGACGTCATCCCGCAGGTGGTGGGCCCCGTCCCGCCGCACGCGAAGGGAACGAAGCCGTTCCGGATGCCGGCGAAATGCCCGCTCTGCGGCGCAGACGTGGTCAAGCCGGAGGGCGAGGTCATGCACCGCTGCCCCAACCGCGCTTGTCCCTCGCGCGGCCTCGAGACGCTCATCAACTGGGTGAGTGCTGCGATGGATATCGAGGGGGTCGGGGAGCAATTCGTCCGCCGGCTCTGGGACGAGGGGCTGCTTCGCTCGATGCCCGACCTCTACCGGCTGACCGCCGAGCAGCTTCAGGAGCTCGACGGCTACGGGGAGATCTCGGCCAGGAACGCAGTCGAGGCGATTCAGGGGTCGAGGTCGCAGCCGTTCTTCCGGGTGCTCTTCGGGCTGAACATCCCCGACGTAGGCTGGGTGACCGCGCAGAACCTGACCCGGCACTTCGGCTCCGTCGACCGCCTCATGGACGCAAGCCAGGAGGACATCATGGCCGTCGAAGGGATCGGGCCGGAGCGGGCCGAGGCGATCGCCGAGTGGTTCTCCGACGAGGAGAACCGCCGGCTTGTTCAGGAGTTGCGAGAGCTCGGCCTGACCTTCGAGGCGGGGGAGGCAGAGCGGCCCGTCGAGGGCCGCCTCACCGGCTCCACGTATGTGATCACGGGAACGCTCTCAGGCTGGACGCGTGAGGAGGCGACGGCCGCGCTCGAGGAGCTCGGTGCCCGCGTGCTCAACTCCGTGTCGGGTAAGACAACGGGCCTCGTCGTCGGGGAGGAACCCGGGTCGAAGCTCGCGAAGGCGGAGAAGGTCGGCGTTCCTGTTCTGGATGAGGCCGCCTTCCAGAAGCTCCTCGAGAACTAGCGTGCGCGGCCCGCCAGAATCTGCACGAATCGGTCCTGCCCCTGTCGCGCGGAGAGCCAGGGGATCGGAGCTCCGTTCTGAAGCACGGAAAAGACGTATCGCGCTCCGACCAGGCCCGAGAGGCTCGAGGCGCTGTCGGTTGTCCCGGTCTTCGCACGAACGAAGCCGCGGGCTGGAGGAAAGCGCAAACGGTCCGCGAGCGTGCCGTTCACGCCCGCAAGCGGCAGCGAGGTCACGAACGGCCGCCGGAAATCGGGGTCGCTCCACCCCGTGACCAGGATGGCGGCAACGGCCCGCGCGGTCAGGCGGTCGTAGCTCGAGAGGCCCGAGCCGTCTGCGAGCCGAACACCGGCGAGCGGCACCCCACGTGTCCGCAGGACATCGCGGGCCACGGAGACGCCGGCGGTGGTCTGGCCGCGGTCGAGTACGCGGGCGCCTAGGCGTTTCAGGAGCATCTCTGCGACGAAGTTGTCGCTCTGTCGATTCATCCGCCTCACCAGGCCGGCGGTCGAGGGGGAGAGAATCTGAGAGAGGAGCGTGTCGCCCTCGCCGGCTGCCCCCACGCCGGCGCCCCGGAGCACCCTGACGCCAGCGAGCATCAGCGCTCCGCGAAACGCCCGCGCTGCGGCAAGCGCCGGCGTTTCGACCGTGCGGCCGCGGACCTTCGCTTCGTCGACGACGAGAGCCGAGAGCGGGGGGCATTCCTCCTTGTAGAAGGACGGCTTCCATCCCGGCGCGACGCGACGGGTATCGAAGTACGTCTCGTCAGCGAGAACCTTGCCCGTCACCGTGGTGATGCCCGAAAGCCGGACTCGCTTCGCGAGCACGGCGAGGTCCGAGCGGGTGAGCGTCGGGTCGCCGTAGCCCTTCAGGATGAGCGCTCCTTGCCAGACAGACTTGCGTGGGGATCCCCTGCCGAGCACGCGAGTCGGGATGCGTGCAGAGGGGCCCAGGCGGTCGAGCGCTGCGAGCGCCACGACCAGCTTCTCATTCGACGCGGGCTGGAGTGGGCGGTCTGCGTGCTTCCCGTAGACGAGGCCGCCGTTGCGAAGATCGAGGACGAGCGCACCCGTGGCCTGCCAGGAGACGCCGCGGACGGTGAGCGCTCGCGTTAGCTCGCCCGAGAGCGCCGCCGGTGCCGCGCCGGCCGTCGCAAGCGCCAGACCCGACCCAAGCGCGGCGATCCAGGCACGCCGTACTCTAGGCCGCCTCACCGGCGAAGATAGGCCTACCGGCCCATGGTCGCCCAATGGCCGCTCCTCGATACTGGAGAGACGGCGATGTCGAACGATTTCCCCCTTCTGCTCGATCAAATTCGCGCACTCCTCGACGCGGCCCCGGACGACGAGGCAGGGCTTGCGCAGATGGAGAATACGCTCACGGACGGCTGCGCAAGGGCGCTGCTGTTCGAAACGGAGCGGGCCCGAATCGAGAAGCGGATCGGGGAGCTGGCTTGGGCTGATGAAGACCCGATCCAGCTCGAGGAGCTCAGGAGCCTCTCCGACCGGCGCGCACAGGGGGAGGCAGAGCTCGCCCGCCTTCGGGCGCTGCTCGAGCTTCTGCGCCAGCGAATCCATGCTCGCCGCGCCGTGCCGCTGAACGGCTAGGAGGGCTTGGCGAAAACGCCAGCGCGATGCCGCCGGCCGCGCTGCTCGCCCGAGGCGGCGTCCTCAGTGGCCTCAGTAGCGTCCCTTCTCG
>JBBQXP010000121.1:0-7358 GCA_038209555.1 Gaiellales bacterium | reverse complement strand
GCTCCCAGGGCGATCGACACCTTCGCGATCACGGAGGCATCCGGCGCCTCGACGATGTTCACGAAGTCGTACGGGCCGAGCACGAACCACTGGTGCAAGATCTTGGCCCCGAGCTCCGCGACGTCCTGGTTCACCTGCTTGACCCGTTCCGGGTTCGCTCTGAGCGTCTGGAGGCCCTGCTCGCTCAGTGTGGACAGCATGATGTAGCTCGGCATCGTTCCTCCGTTCTCTCAGCCTAGGCCGGGCGAGGATACAGCGCGCGCCTTCTGCTCGAAGTAGAGGACGCTCAGACCGAGAAAGAAGAAGGGCGCCAAGACGATCTGGACGAGCGCCGTGGCAGCCAGCCCGCCGTTGTCGGCGAAGCCATGGAGCAGCGCTACCAGCAGCTGTCCGAAGAAGACATAGATCATGACGAGAGTGGCCGCGACGCCCAGCGCGTGCAGGTACTCGGCCCGCGAAAGGTGCAGCGAGCGCTGCAGAGAGAAGCCGAGCCGATGAAACCAACTGTCGCCTGCCGGCGACCGCTCCAGCATGGCCACGGGAATGGAGAAGCCGGAGACCGCGAGCCAGGCGACGGCGAAGAGGAGCAGCAACGGATCGATGCGCCCGAGGGTGAACGGAAGCGCCACGACGACCGTGAGTGGCAGGAGGACAGGGCTCCGGACGATCGTCTGTGCCCAGGCCTCGCGGAAGCCGTCGCCCGACACGAGGCGGGCCGACACGCCAAAGGCGAGCGTGAACGCGACCGAGATCGCGGCGACGAATCCCACGATGTGCCCCGTCAGGGCGCCCAGGAGAAGCATCGCCGCGACGAATGCTCCCACTCCCAGCGCAGCCCAAGGGCGGGCACCGTAGATCCGGATCGCCTCGGCCAGGACCTCCCCGAGGCGGAGCGGTCGATCGAGGTGGGCCGACACGAGGAGAACCGTACCCGGCAGCCCAGAGGACGCTGAATCGGCGCGAACAGCGCGGCTCGACGGCACAGCGTTTACGTTCCGCCAACCCTCCTGGATGCCTAAACGGGCACCGGCTCGCCCGCGGGCGCCTTCTCGAAGACGAGCTCGCCGTCCCGCGCATCCAAGAGCACCGTGTCGCCGGCTTCGAAGTCGGCCTCCAGGAGCCGGACGGCCAGCGGATTCTCGATGAGCCGTTGGATCGCCCGCTTGAGCGGCCGTGCCCCGTACGTCGGATCCCAGCCCGCTTCCGCCACCACCTCCTTGGCCGCGTCCGTGATCTCGAGGCTCAGCCCGCGCTCGGCGAGCCGGTCCCTCAGGCGCTGGAGCTGCAGCTCGACGATGTCGGCGATCTGCTCTCGCGTGAGCGGCTTGAACTCCACGATCTCGTCGATCCGGTTCAGGAACTCCGGTCGGAACCGATCGCGGAGATCTTCGGCCGACCGGACGTTCGAGGTCATGATGATGACGGTGTTCCGGAAGTCGACCGTGCGGCCCTGGCCGTCGGTCAGGCGCCCGTCGTCCAGGATCTGGAGCAGCACGTCGAAGACCTCCGGATGCGCCTTCTCGATCTCGTCGAGGAGGATGACCGAATAGGGGCGCCGCCGGACGGCCTCCGTCAGCTGGCCCCCCTCCTCGTAGCCGACATAGCCGGGAGGAGCACCGACCAGCCGGGACACGGTGTGGCGCTCCTGGTACTCGGACATGTCGAGTCTGACCATGGCCCGGTCATCGTCGAACATGAACTCCGCGAGCGCCCGGGCCAGCTCGGTCTTTCCGACTCCGGTCGGGCCGAGAAAGACGAGCGAGCCGATGGGACGGTTCGGATCCTGGAGGCCCGTGCGCGAACGCCTGAGCGCGTTCGCTACCGCCGCGATCGCTTCGTCCTGCCCCACGACCCGCTGGTGCAGGCGCTCCTCCATGTGGATCAACTTTTCGGTCTCTCCCTCGAGGAGCCGCTCGACCGGCACGCCCGTCCAGCGGGCGACGACCGCCGCGATGTCGTCTTCGTCGACTTCCTCCTTCACCATCCGCGTCTCTGCCTGCTCGCGCTCAGAGAACTCCCGCTCGAGCTCCGGCAGCTCGCCGTAGCGAATCTCCGCAACCCGCTGAAGGTCACCCTGGCGCTCGGCCCGCTCTGCCTCCATCCGCAGGTCGTCGATCCGCTGCGTGATCTCCTTGACCCGGTCGAGGGACTCCTTCTCCTTGGCCCAGCGACCTGCGAGCGCGTCACGCCCCTCCCTGGCCTCGGCGAGGGCACGCTCGACGGGAGCGCGAACCTCGGGCTTCTCCTTCGACATCGCCGCCTGCTCGATCTCGAGTTGGCGCACGCGGCGGTCCGCCTCATCCAGTTCGATCGGCGACGAGTCGATCTCCATCCGGAGGCGCGAGGCTGCCTCGTCGATCAGGTCGATCGCCTTGTCGGGCAGCTGACGGTCCGAGATGTAGCGATCCGACAGGACGGCCGCCGCGACGAGAGCGGCATCCGTGATCCGAACGCCGTGGTGAGCCTCGTAGCGCTCCTTGAGACCGCGGAGGATCGCGATCGTGTCCGGCACCGACGGCTCGCCGACGAAGATCGGCTGGAAGCGCCGCTCGAGCGCGGCGTCCTTCTCGATGTGCTTGCGGTACTCGTCGAGCGTCGTTGCGCCAACCAACCGAAGCTCGCCACGGGCGAGCATCGGCTTCAGCATGTTCGCGGCGTCGACCGCACCCTCCGACGCCCCGGCCCCGACGATCGTGTGGAGCTCGTCGATGAAGAGGATGATCTGCCCCTCGGCAGCCTTGATCTCGTTCAGGACCGCCTTGAGCCGCTCCTCGAACTCACCCCGGTATTTCGCGCCGGCGAGAAGCGCGCCGATGTCGAGAGCCCACACACGCTTGCCCTTCAGGCCCTCGGGAACGTCGCCGGCGACGATGCGCTGAGCGAGACCCTCGACGATGGCCGTCTTGCCGACCCCGGGCTCGCCGATCAGGACCGGGTTGTTCTTCGTCCGGCGCGAGAGCACCTGGATGACGCGGCGAACCTCCTCGTCGCGGCCGATGACCGGATCGAGCTTGCCCTGCTCCGCCTCGGAGGTCAGGTCACGGCCGAACTTCTCGAGGGACTGGTACGTGCCCTCGGGATCCTGCGAAGTCACGCGCTGGCTTCCGCGCACTTCCTTCAGCGCCTGCTCGAGGCGATCGCGCGGGAGGAGGTCCAGCGCCAGCAGCACATGCTCGGTCGAGACGAAGTCGTCTTCGAGCTTCCGCATCTCCTGTTCGGCCTCGTCGAGGACGCGCGAGAAGGCGGCCGACGCACGCGGCTGCTGAGCTGCGGCCCCCTGAACCGCCGGCTTCGCGGTCAGCGCCGCCTCCGCCTTTGCCCGCAGGTCCGCGACCGAACCTCCCGCCCGCTCGACAAGCGTCTGCGGCAGCTCCTGGTCGAGCAGCCCGAGAATCAGATGCTCCGGGTACACCTCCGGGTTGCCCTGGCGCCTTGCCAGGTCCATCCCCGCTGCCACGGCTTCCTGCGTCTTGAGTGTCAGCTTGTTGAAGTCCATCTCGCCTTTCGGTCGGGCAGTGTTTCGCTGGCGCGGTAGGGGACGAGGTCGCGGCGATAGTGCTTGTGGACGTTGCGGACCTCGTCGTGCATCTGGCGCTCGAGGCGCTCGAAGCGCTTTTGAACCTTACGAAGCTCGTCCTCGAGCCGAAGCACGATCTCCACGCCGGCCAGGTTGATCCCGAGCTCGGCTTTGAGCGTCTGGATGAGACGAAGCCGCGCGACGTCCGCCTCCGAGTACAGCCGCGTGTTTCCAGGCGTCCGCTGCGGCCGCACGAGCCCCTTCGCCTCGTACATCCGAAGCGTCTGGGGATGCATGCCGACGAGCTCGGCCGCTACGGAGATCATGTAACGCGGGTGGTTGGTCATCTCAGACCTCCAGCCTCTCGCGCGGGTTCTCGCGCGAGACCTTCTGGAGGTTCTCGACCGCTTCGCGCTCCGCCTTCGAAAGCTTTGTCGGGACGACGACGCGCACCCGCGCGAGCAGGTCACCGCGCCCCGAGCCCTTCAGCTTCGGAGCGCCCTTCCCCCCGACTCGCAGCATCCTGCCGTCCTGCGTTCCGGGTGGAATCTTCAGTGAGATCTTTCCGTCCGGGGTGGGAACCTCGACCTCGGCTCCGAGGGTTGCTTCCGCATACGTGACGGGAACCTCGATGATGAGGTCCGAGCCGCGTCGCTGATAGAGCGGCGAGGGTGTGACACGGGTGATCACGTGCAGGTCGCCGGGCGGGCCGCCGTTCCGGCCTGGCTCGCCTTTCCCCTTCAGCTTGATCCGGGTCCCGTCCTTGACCCCCGGCGGAATCTTCACCGTGTAGCGCTTGGTCCGGACCTCACGGCCGGAGCCGTGGCACGTATGGCACGGCGTCTCGACGACCGTGCCGTTGCCGCCGCAGCGTGGGCACGGCTGCGAGAGCGCGAAGACGCCCTGGTTCTCGGAGACGACGCCGCGACCGCGGCACATCGGGCAAAGCGTCGGGGTCGTGCCCGGCTCCGCCCCGGAGCCGCCGCACGTGTGGCACGGCACCTCGAGCTGAACCGGAATCCTGGTCTCGAGCCCGTGCAGGGAGTCCTCGAAAGAGACGTTCACCTCGACCTCCACGTCGCGGCCACGCTCGCCCTGCTGGCTTCGCGCGCGTGTGGTCCGCCTTCCGCCGGCGTTCCCGAAGAGGCCGCCGAGGATGTCCCCGAAGTCGCCAAAATTTCCGAGGTCGCCGAAGTCCCCGTCGTAGTTGACGTTCCAGCCGCCTGCTCGGTTGCCGGCGCCGGCGCCCGAGAACATGCGGCTCCCGAGCTGGTCGTACTGCTTTCGCTTCTCCGGGTTGCTCAAAACGTCGTAGGCACTCTGAACCTCCTTGAAGCGCTCCTCCGCCTCGCTATCGCCCGGATTCGCGTCCGGATGATGCTGCCGGACGAGCTTCCTGTGGGCCTTCTTGATGTCGCTGGCGGATGCGGTCTTCGGGACGCCGAGGACCTCGTAGAGGTCCCTCATCCGCTCCCCTGCGAGGTCACGACCCGCGCCGGTCTGAGAACGTGGTCGCCGAGGCGGTATCCCTTCTGGAGCACCTCTATGACCCAGCCCTCTTCCGCCTCGGACGGCTGCGTCAGCAGCGCTTCGTGGACGTGCGGGTCGAACTTCCCGTCAGTCTCGATCTCGACGAGGCCCTCCCGCTCGAGTGCCGCACGAAGCTCCCTCGCGACGAGGGCGACGCCTTCGGCGAGCTGTGCCTCCTCGTGCTGCTCGCCCGCCTCGACCGCACGCTCGAGGTTGTCGAGTACCGGGAGCAACTCCTTCACGAGCCGCTCGTGCGCCCGCGCGACCAGGCTTTGCTGGTCGCGCGCAGCACGTTTGCGGTAGTTGTCGAAGTCGGCCGCCACCCGCTTGAGGTGGTCGACAGCTTCGTCCCGTTCGGACTCGAGGAGCGCGACGCGCTCCTCGAGTCCCGAGCCCGTCTCGGAGGTCTGCTCCGAGTCTGGACCGCTGATCTTCTCCTCGGGAGAAGCCATTACGAGTGCTTGGCTCCTTCTTCTTCGTCGATGACCTCGTAGTCGGCGTCCTCGACGACCTCGTCGTCGCTTGCACCGGCAGCGTTCCCGTCGCCGGGGGTCGAAACCGAAGCTGCCTGCTCCGTCTGAACCTTCTCGTAGACGGCCTGGGCAAGCTTGTGCGAGGCCTCCGTGAGCTGCTCGGTCTTCGCCTTGATCTCGGAGACATCCGAGCCGTCGAGGACCTGGCGCAGCTCTTCGAGCCGGGACTCGATCGTCGAGATCGTCTCCTCGTCGAGCGAGTCGCGGTGCTCCTGGAGGCTCTTCTCGGTCGAGTACGCAAGCGACTCGGCCTGGTTCTTGGCGTCGGCCAACTCGCGTAGGCGACGGGCCTCGTCGGCGTGCGACTCGGCCTCCTGGATCAGCTGCTGGACCTCTTCCTCCTTGAGGCCCGAGCCGCCCTCGATCCGGATCTGCTGCTGGTTCCCGGATCCGAGGTCCTTCGCCGACACGTTGATGATCCCGTTCGCGTCGATGTCGAAGGTGACCTCCACCTGAGGCATGCCCCGAGGTGCCGGCGGGATGCCGACGAGCTGGAACTTGCCGAGCGTCTTGTTGAACGAGGCCATCTCGGACTCGCCCTGAAGGACGTGGACCTCGACCGAGGGCTGGTTGTCCTCGGCCGTCGTGAAGGTCTCTGACTTCTTTGTCGGGATGGTCGTGTTGCGGTCGATCAGCTTCGTGAACACACCGCCCTTCGTCTCGATCCCGAGCGAGAGGGGCGTCACGTCGAGTAGAAGGACATCCTTGACCTCGCCCTTCAGGACCCCCGCCTGGATAGCCGCGCCGATGGCGACGACCTCGTCCGGGTTGACGCCCTTGTGCGGGTCCTTGCCGATCAATTCCTTGACCTTGTCCTGGACGGCAGGCATGCGCGTCATGCCGCCGACGAGGATCACGTGATCGATCGCGTTCGCCTCGAGGCCGGCGTCCTTGAGCGCCTGCTTCGTCGGGCCGACGGTCCGCTCGACCAGGTCGGCGGTCAGCTCGTTGAGCTTCGCACGCGTGAGCTGGAGATCGAGGTGCTTCGGACCCTCCTGCGTCGCCGTGATGAACGGCAGATTGATCTGCGTCGACATCGTCGACGAGAGCTCGATCTTCGCCTTCTCGGCGGCCTCGTAGAGCCGCTGCAGCGCCATCTTGTCCTGTGCCAGGTCGATGCCCTGCTCGCGCTTGAACTCGGCCACCATCCAGTCGACGATCGCCTTGTCGAAGTTGTCGCCGCCCAGGTGGTTGTCGCCGTTGGTCGCTTTCACCTCGAAGACGCCGTCACCGAGCTCGAGGACGGACACATCGAAGGTGCCGCCGCCGAGGTCGAAGACGAGAATCGTCTGGTCTGACTCCTTATCGAGTCCGTAGGCCAGGGCCGCCGCGGTCGGCTCGTTGATGATGCGAATGACGTTCAGCCCGGCGATCTTGCCGGCGTCTTTCGTTGCCTCCCGCTGCGCGTTGTTGAAGTACGCGGGGACGGTGACGACCGCGTCGGTGACCGAGTCGCCCAGGTAGGCCTCGGCGTCGGTCTTGAGCTTCTGGAGGATCATCGCGGCGATCTCCGGCGGCGAGTTGTCCTTCCCGTCCACTCTGACCCTTGCGTCCCCGTTCGGGCCGCCGACGACCTCGTACGGGACGATCTTCTGCTCTTCGGCGACCTCCGAGATCTTCCGGCCCATGAAGCGCTTGATCGAGAAGATCGTGTTCTGCGGGTTTGTCACCGACTGGCGCTTCGCCGGCGCTCCGACGAGGCGCTGGCCGTCCTTCGTGAACGCGACGACTGACGGGGTCGTGCGCCCGCCCTCGGCATTCGGGATAACCGTCGGCTC
>JBBQXP010000120.1:0-7517 GCA_038209555.1 Gaiellales bacterium | reverse complement strand
GGCATGGCGGCGTGATCGACTTCTCCCTGCCGGCCGAGGTGGAGGAGCTGGCGGAGCGGACGCACGACTTCGTCCGCGACGTCGCCATTCCGGCGGAAGAGCGCTTCCCGTTCGGGGAGCTCGACCCGGCGCTTCGGGCCGAGCTCCAGGAGGCCGCGCGCGGAGCCGGCATTTTCGCCCCCCACATCCCCAATGAGCTGGGCGGCCTCGGGCTCGACATCCGCGGATGGAGCGCGGTCTTCGAGGAGGCCGGCTACAGCCTGCTCGGGCCGCACGCGCTGAATTGCTCGGCACCTGACGAGGGCAACATGCACCTGCTCGAGCGCGTCGCAAACCAGGAGCAGAAGGAGCGCTACCTCGCGCCGCTTGCCGCCGGGCGGACGACGTCGTGCTTCGCGATGACCGAGCCGCCCCCGGGTGCCGGCTCGGATCCGTCCATGCTCCGGACGACGGCGCGAAAGGTCGACGGCGGCTGGGTCATCGACGGAGAGAAGAAGTTCATCTCGGGCGCAAAGACTGCGACCTTCGCGATCTGCATGGCGCGGACGGACGAGGAGGTCAGCGACGGCCGGGGCGCGACGATGTTCCTCGTCGACGCGGACAACCCCGGCTTCCACGTCGGCCGGGTGATCCCGACCATGGACACCGTGTTTGTCGGCGGCCACGCCGAGGTGTCGTTCCGCGAGTGCTCGGTGCCGGACGAGGCCGTGCTGGGGGAAGTCGGGCTCGGCTTCCGCTACGCACAGGTGCGCCTGGCCCCCGCCCGGCTCACGCACTGCATGCGCTGGCTCGGACTTGCCCGCCGGGCGCTCGACATCGCGCTCGACCGCGCTGCCGAGCGAGAAGCCTTCGGTTCGCGCCTGGAGGAGCTCGGGATGGCGCAGGCGCTCGTCGCCGACTCGGTCATCGACATCGAGGCAAGCCGCGCGCTCATCCGCCAGGGGGCGTGGGCGCTCGACACGGGCCGAAACGGGCGGCGGGAGTCGTCGGTCGCGAAGGTGTACGTCTCGGAGGCGGTCTTCCGCGTGATCGACCGGGCGATCCAGATCTGCGGCGGCCACGGCGTCTCCGGTGACGCACCGCTCGCGCGCTTCCTGAACGAGGTGCGGCCGTTCCGGATCTACGACGGCCCCTCCGAAACCCACCGCTACGCGATCGCGCGCCGAGCCTCGCGCGAGCGGGCCAAGGAGCGCAAGACCTGGTAGACCCCGAGGCGGTCGCCGGGTTCCTGGACGCCCACGGCCTCGGCTCCGGGCCGGTCTCGGTGGAGCGGATCGGCGACGGGCAGTCGAACATCACCGTCCTCCTCGAGCGCGGCGGCGAACGGCTCGTTCTGCGCCGTCCGCCGCCGCCTCCGCTTCCGCCCTCGGCGCACGACATGGTGCGCGAGGCGCGGCTCCAGATCGCGCTCTCGGGAGCAGGGGTTCGTGTCCCTAAGGTTCTCGCGGTCTGCGAGGACGAATCCGTGCTGGGCGTGCCCTTCTACATCATGGAGTACCTCGAGGGCACGGTGGTGACCGATCAGGTTCCGGCCGGCCTTGACTCGCCGGAGGAGCGGCTGCGGTTCGGACTCGAGCTGGTCGACGCGCTCGTCGAGCTGCACGCCGTCGACCTGGTCTCCTCGGGCCTCGACGGGTTCGGCAAGACGACCGGCTACCTCGAGCGCCAGGTGCGCCGGTTCTCGGGACTCTGGGAGGTGAACGCCACGCGCACGCTCCCGGCGGTCGCGGAGATCGCGGCCTGGCTCGACGTGCATCGCCCCGAGTCCGGGCAAGCCACGGTCGTCCACGGCGACTACCGGCTCGGGAACCTGCTCGTCTCCGTCGACTCACCCACGCGCCCGATCACCGTCGGGTGGTCGCCCTACGGCACGCACGTTGCGGCCATCCTGGACTGGGAGCTCGCCACAATCGGTGACCCGCTGGCGGATCTCGGTTACCTGGTGGCCACGTACTCCGAGCCCGGCTCGCCGGGCGGGCCGATGGAGCTGAGCCCGGCCACCAGGGCGCCCGGCTTTCCCTCGCGATCAGAGCTGGTCGAACGGTACGCGGAGGTAACAGAGCGGTCGGTGGGCTCGCTCGCGTGGTACGAGGCGCTCGCGCACTGGAAGGCGGCTGTGTTCTGCGAAGCACTCCACGGGCGCTACCTGCGGGGGGAGCGCAACGACGCGTGGGCGGCGTCGCTCGACAAAGGTGTCCCGCGGCTCCTCGAGCTCGCGGAACGCGCAGCTACTAGAGGTGGGGCTAAGTGACATCGGGCCCGCCGCGCTGGCGGAACCGCTCAGGTGGGTCGGCGCCGAGAGCAGGCGGACCTTGCGCCTGCTCGTTCACGCAGACGTAGGTGTCGAGCCACCAGTTCTCACGCTCCTCGTCGATCTCGCCTTCGCCGACGAGGAAGCACGTGTTCAGCCAGCGGTACAGCTCGGCTTCGGTCGTCAGCTCAACACGCGCGAGGATGGCGCGACGGTTCCCGGGGGCGCTCTCCTGGACACTCTGGCCGTGGATCGAGAGGAGTAGCTCGTTCCCGTCGCGCAGGGCGATCATGCCGCGCAGATTCGGCGTCCACACTCCGTCTTGGCGACCGCGTGGATAGTTCGCCCAGACCAACTTCCCCTCGATCTCGCCGCTGACAGCTCCGTCGCCGTGACCGAAGCCCAGCGCCTCTGCGTCCTCGCCACGAGAGCCGTAAGGCCGATGCCAGCTCGCGCCCATGTAACGCATCGAGATCCTGCAGAACGACTCGAGTCGCACTTCATCTCCCTCCCTAAGCGCCCGTCCTTAGCGCTTGATGATGTTGTGGACCTCGAAGATCTCGGGTGCGCCCGAATGCTCGAGCGCGACGTCGGCCAGAATCGGCATGACGCGCTGACCGAACGCCTCGAACTGCTCCTGTGAGTCCCAGACTTCGCTCACGAGCAACTGACCATCCGAATGAAAGGCGACGTGATAGTCAAACCCGTCGGCGGGGAGCTCACCGGACTCCTGTAGGCGGCGGACTACTTCGTCGTACTGCTCGGTAGTCGAAGAAGGCACGGGCGCGTAGCGGACAACGATGCTCATGTCGATCCTCCTAGTGGGCTTCCTTCCGAGTTGCCGGGTCGGCGCTCCACTCCGACCACGAGCCGTCGTACACGCGGAGGTTCTTGTACCCGGCCCGCTCGAGAGCCGCAAAGCCGAGCGAGGCCGAGACGCCGCCTCCGCAGTAGAGGACGATCGGCGTCTCTAGGTCGGCACCGAGCGCTTTCGCTGCCGCGACGACCTCCGACTCGTCCATCCGGGCAACCGACGGGGCAGGGAAGCGCTCCGCGCCCGGGATGTGCGCCGCGGCCGACTCCCAGGTCTCGTTCATCCGGCAGTCGAGGAGCACTCCCTCGCCGAGCTCGAGAAACGCAAGGACGTCCTCCTTCGTCGCCCGGATCGCGGGATCCGGTCGCGGTGTGAAGGTGACGCGGTTTGCGGCCAGCGCCGATGGGCCGGACTCGGTGGGCCGGCTTTCCTCGATCCACTTCGGCCAGCCTCCTTCGAGGATCCGGACCTGCTCATGTCCGTAGGCGCGCAGGCACCACCACAGGCGCGCGGCGCCGAAGATGGCGCCGTCGTCGTAGGCGACCACGAGGGTGTCGTCGCCGATGCCTCGCTCCTCCATGGCCTCCCGAAAGCGACCGGGCGGGGCCAGCTGCCCCTGGACGGGATCGTCGGGGTCGGAGAGGTCGTGGAGCCAGTGCGCGTACACCGCTCCAGGGACGTGAGCGGTCTCGAACTCGCGCCGCCCCCACTCCTCGTCGGCGAGCGAGAGGCGGGTGTCGACGACGCGGACGCCGGGCTGCTCGAGAAGCTCGGAGAGGCGCTCGGTCGAGATGAAGGCGTCTTCGCGTCGCATCGGCTGGCCCGCGTCGAACCTAGCATGCGGTCGAAGTAGAGTCGGCGCGTGAGCAGCGCAGGAGCGTTCGACTACGTCGTGGTCGGGGGAGGGAGCGCGGGAGCTATCGTCGCCGCGCGGCTGGCCGAGGATCCCGAGGTCTCGGTCTGCCTGCTCGAGGCGGGGCCGTCGGACGAGGGCGACGCGCGCATCCTCGAGATCGCACGCTGGGCCGACCTCGCGGGCTCCGAGCTCGTTCGCTCCTACGGGATCGAAGCCGCCGCGGACGCGAACGCCGGCCTCCAGCACAGCCGCGCCTTCGTCCTCGGAGGCTGCGGCTCGCACAACCAGGCGATCGCGTTCACGGCTCCGTCCGCGGATCTGCGCCGCTGGGAGGAGCTCGGCGCCACCGGCTGGGGGCCGGAGGGGACGAGGCCCTACTTCGACCGGGTCCTCGGGTGCGTGCACGTCGCGGAGGTGCCGCCAGAGAACGAGTGCGCAGCAGCGTTCGTCGCGGCCGCAGTCGAAGCGGGCTACCCGCAGATCTCCTTCGAGGACCCCGACTTCGCCGAGGGCGTCGGCTGGCTGCGCCTGAACGTTCGGGACGGCTTGCGCCAGTCGAGCTCCGTCGCCTACCTCCACCCTCTTGCCGACTGCGCACCCAACTTGACCATCCGCACCGAGACGACCGCGCTCCGACTCGTCCTGGACGGGGATCGCGTCACCGGTGTCGAGACGACGGGCGGCCGCGTCGAGGCTCGTCGGGAGACGGTCGTGTCCTGCGGAGCCCTCGAGTCGCCGAAGCTCCTGCTGCTGTCCGGCATCGGGCCGCGTTCCGAGCTCGAGCGGCTCGGTATTCCCCCGTGCATCGATCTGCCCGGTGTCGGCGAGAATCTCCTCGACCACCCGGAGGCGTCGGTCGTCTGGGCGGCTGCCCGACCGGTGCCGCTCGACGTCGTCCAGAACTGGGAGTCGGCGCTCTTCGCGCGCTCCGACCCCTCGCTCGAGAGTCCCGATGTGATGATCCACTTCGGCACGATGCCGGCGCTCGACAGGTACGTCCCGTCCGGCTTCCCGACCGCGGAGCACGCCTTCTGGATGACGCCGAACGTGAACCGGCCGAAGAGCGTCGGGCGTCTGGGGCTCCGCTCGGCGGACGCGTCGGTGCCGCCGACGCTCGACTTCCGCTACTACGCGGAGCCGGGTGACACCGACGCGATGCTCGAGGGCCTCAGGATCTGCCGCCGTCTCGCTGACACCGCGCCGCTACGAGACTGGGTCGAGCGGGAGCTGATTCCCGGCGCCGACGTTCGCTCGGACGAGGAGCTCCTGGACTACGCGCGGCGCCACGGGACGACGGTGCACCACCCCGCCGGTACGTGCCGGATGGGAAGCGCGGACGACGAGCTCGCCGTCGTCGATCCGTCGCTTCGGGTTCGCGGCGTCGAAGGGCTCCGGGTCGCCGACGCCTCGGTCTTCCCGGCGATGATCGGAGTGAACCTGAACCTGACCTGCATGATGATCGGCGAAAAGGCCGCGGAGGCGATTCAACGCTCCCAGAGCTCGTCGGCGAACTCGATCGCCTCGACGATGCCCTGATAGCCGGTGCACCGGCACAGATTCCCCGAGAGCGTGCGCCGGATCTCGTCCCCGGTCGCACCTCGCCGTTCGGAGAGAAGCTCGTAGGCGGTGATCAGGAACCCCGGCGTGCAGAAGCCGCACTGGAGCCCGTGACAGCGCTTGAACGCCTCCTGTAGTGGATGGAGCGGTCCCTCGGCCGGGGCGAGGGCCTCGACGGTCATCACGTTCGCGCCGGCGGCCTGAACTGCGTAGAGGAGGCATGAGCGGACGCTGACGCCGTCGAGCAGAACGGTGCACGAGCCGCAGACGCCGTGCTCGCAGCCGAGATGGGTGCCCGTCAGGCCGAGGTCATCGCGCAGGAAGTCCGCGAGCGTCCGCCGCGGCTCGACTTCCCGTTCGAACGGAGTGCCGTTCACCTCCAGGCGTACCACCGACATCACGCAACCCGCCCGGCGGCTTCGGTGAGCGCCCGCTCGGTCAGCACCCGCACGAGTCGCCGGCGATACGAGGACGATCCGTGCGCGTCCGAGGGCGGCTCGCAGCCTCCCGCCGCCGCGACCGCGGCCTGCTGGAAGGCGCCGTGCCCTTTCCCGGCCAGGAGCGACACCGCCTCCGCCGCAATCCAGGGAACGGGCCCGACACCCGCGTAGGCGAGCCGGGCCTCGCTGCACGTTCCGTCCTCCGCCAGCGTGAGGGAGATGGCGACTCCGACCAGCGCGAAGTGGCCGTGCTTCTCGTTCACCTCCAGCCAGACCTGGCCCGTCCGGTCCGGCGCGCGCGGAAGGTGGACGGCGACGACCAGCTCCCCCTCTTCGACGGCTGTCTCGAACGGCCCGCGAAAGAACTCCTCCACGCGAAGGCGGCGCGAGCCGCGACCGCTTCGCAGCTCGACCTCGCCGTCCAACGCAGCCATGGCCGCCGGGAGCTCGGCGGCCGGGTCCGCGTGCGCCAGGCTCCCCCCGAACGTGCCGCGGTTTCGGACCGCCACGTGGCCGATCTGCGCGGCCGCCTCGGCGAGCAGAGGGCATGCCCGCGCGACGAGCGGGTCGCGCTCAACGCGGCGGTGGCGGACGAGCGCTCCGATCGCCAGCCCCGCTTCTGTTTCTCCCACCTCGTCGAGGCCGCCGATCCGGTTCAGGTCCACGAGAACGGCAGGCTTCACCAGCCGGAGGTTGAGGAGCGGGCCCAGGCTCTGGCCGCCCGCGAGCGCCTTGGCGTCACCCCCGAAGCGTGCGAGTAGCTCGAACGCCTCCTCGAGGCTCTCGGGAGCCTGGTACTCGAAGGGGTGCGGCTTCAGCCGATCGTCCCGCGCTCGAGCACCGAAGCGTCATGGAACGGCAGGACGTTCTCCTTGCCGACGTCGAGGATCCGGAGCATCGAGTCGTAGCAGAGGATCGGATCCATGTGCATCCCGGCCGGGATCACCTTGTAGGTGCCCTTCGAGGTGACGCTCTCCGGCGGATAGAAGTTGTCGCGGATCGTGCACATGCCCGCGATCACGAACGTGCCGTCGCCGGTGTCGACCACAACCGACTGGCCGCCCGGGCTGTGCCCCGGAGTCAGCATGAGCCGCACGCCCTTCGAGAGCTCGAGGTCGCCCTCGATGAACTCGACGTTCAGGCCCGCGATCTCCTCATAGACGTACTTCGGCGCATAGGTGCTCTGGAAGAGCGGGTGCACCGGGATCTTCTCCCACTCCGCCCGCTGGATCAGGATCTTCGACTTCTTGAACTTGGGCGTGTTCATGCAGTGGTCCCAGTCGAGGTGGGTCTGGACGAACGTGTCGATGTCGTTGAACGAGAGGCCCTGCTCCTCGAAGTGGTCCTCGATCGACTTCACGTCGATCACGTCCTCGAAGACCTCGCCGGCGAGGTGCAGTGGCTCGTCGCCGCGAATGTGCGTCTTGTAGGCGTCCGCACTGCAGCCCGCGTCCACGAGGATGTTCCCGCCCTCGCCCCGGATCAGCCAGGAGAAGTACGGGATGTCGACCTTCTCGCCGAAGTTGTGCATGTAGGTGAACCTGCTCTTCTCGCGATTCGGGCCGATCGCGACGAGCATCGGGGTGATCGTGTACACGG
>JBBQXP010000119.1:0-7693 GCA_038209555.1 Gaiellales bacterium | reverse complement strand
CTCCTGTATCCCCCCTTGGAGGGATTCCGAAAATCGACATCCGCCGCAAAGTCTAAGAAGTAGTTTTCGAGGGAGGAGTTCTCTTGCGGTCAGGGGTTCTGCGGCGGACAGTCGTTCTTACTATCGTGATCGGTACGACGCTTGTCGGTGCGAGTGTTGCCGACGCGGCGCGCTACATCGTGCTCTTCAATGGGAAGTCGGTCCCGGCGAGCGCGGAGAAGGCGATCGCCCAGGCGGGCGGCACGCTCGTCTACAGCTATGACCGAATCGGCGTCGCGATCGCGGACTCCGACGATCCCGGCTTCCTCGCGCGGCTAGACGGCCGCAAGGGCGTAACTGCTGTCGCACCGTCCGGGGACGACGACTTCGACGACGCAGAGGTCTCGAACCCGAGCGAGCCGCGCATGGGGCGCTTGCCGAACGAGCCCGCGACGGACAACGATCCGTTCTCGAGCCGCCAGTGGAATCTGCGCCAGATCGGAGCGGTCGACGCGCACGCGCTGACGGGCGGAAGCCCCTCAGTCCTCGTCGGCCACCTCGACAGCGGTGTCGACTACACACATCCTGACCTCCAGCACAACGTCGATCTTGCAAACAGCGCCTCGTGTGTCGGGGGCGTTCCGAATCAGAGCGCTGACTCTGCGGGACGTCTTCCCTTCTTCGACACGAACGGCCACGGAACGTTCACGGCCGGCGAGATCGTGGCGGATGACAACGGCGTCGGCATCGTAGGTGTGGCGCCCAACGTGCGCCTCGCGTCTGTCAAGGTGACCTCCGTCGACGCACGTGACGGCAAGACGAAGATCTTTCCCGAGTCGGCGATCTGCGGGCTCATGTGGGCGGCGACGCACGGGTTCGACGTCATGAACGCGAGCCTCGCGATCGACCGGACCGAGCTGAACGTCCCGGCTGCGAGGGTCGGCTACTTCTGCCGCTCGAACCCGGAGGACGCGGTCGTGATCACGGCCGTTCGCCGCGCGACGCGCTATGCCCTGCGTCGCGGAGTCTCCCTCGTCGCCTCGGCCGGGAACTCGAACTTCGACCTGACGAGTCCGCCGGCTGGCGAGGACTGCATCCGCATGCCCGGTGGGCTGCCCGGCGTCATCGCCGTCAGCGCTGTCGGGCCGACGCGGGCCGACGGCTCCGTTCAGCGGAAAACCTTCAGCTCGAACTACGGACTGGGTGCGATCGACCTCACGGCCCCAGGCGGCGACCAGTTCGAGCTGACGCCCGCGACGGCAGGCCTCGTCTTCTCGACACTGCCCAACGGTGCGTACGGCTTCATGGGAGGCTCGACGAGCGCCGCCGCTCCGCACGTCACCGGCGTCGCAGCTCTCGTCATCAGCCTGTTCGGCGACGACTCGCCCGGGAACGGACGCATGAAGCCGAGCAACTTGCGGGCGATCCTCGAGGAGTCCGCTACAGCGCTCGCGTGTCCGCCTAACCCGTACATTCGCCCCACGGTTGCTCCGGCTTTCTGTCAGGGCACGGACGAGCTGAACGGCTTCTATGGCCATGGCGAGGTCAACGCCCTCGCCGCTCTCGGCGGCTAACGCTACGCGGCCTTGACCCCGCTCACCAGCCTCTCCACTGAGGCCTTCGCGTCCCCGAAGAGCATCGTGGTCTTCGGGTTGTAGTAGAGCTCGTTGTCCACGCCGGCGAAGCCGGTGTTCATGCTTCGTTTCAACACGATGACATTCCGCGCTTCGTCGACATCGAGGATCGGCATGCCGAAGAGTGGGCTCTGCCTGTCGGTACGCGCTGCCGGGTTCGTAACGTCGTTCGCGCCGATGACCAGGACGACGTCGGTCCGCTGGAACTCGGGATTCGCGTCTTCCATGTCGAGGAGCTGCGGGTAGGGCACGTTCGCTTCCGCGAGCAGGACGTTCATGTGGCCCGGCATCCGGCCCGCGACGGGGTGAATGGCATAGCGAACACGGACCCCCCGTCCCTCGAGCAGGTCGGCGAGCTCCCGCGTGGCGTGCTGAGCCTGCGCGACCGCGAGGCCGTAGCCGGGAACGACCATCACCTGCTCGGCGTAGGCCAGCATGACGGCGGCATCCTCCGGCGTAATCTCCCGAGCCATCTTCCCGTCCGAATCCGGCCCGGCCACTGCAGTTCCGCCGCCTGCTCCCGCCGATCCGAAGGCGCTGAAGAGCACGTTGGCGAGCGACCGGTTCATCGCACGTCCCATCATCACGGTGAGCAGGGTTCCCGAAGCTCCGACGAGCGTCCCGCCGATGATCAGCGCGACGTTGTCGAGCACGAAGCCGGCCGACGCGGCCGCGAGGCCGGTGAACGCGTTCAGAAACGAGATGACGACCGGCATGTCGGCGCCTCCGATCGGCAGCACGAGCATAGCGCCGAACAGAAGCGCGGCGAGCAGGAGCAGGACGATCCAGACCTGTGCCTCCGTCGCCGCTGCGGCGACCGCCAGTCCGATCGAGGCGACGAAGACCACGGCATTGACGACGTTTTGTCCTGAAAAGACGAGGGGGCGCCCGGGCAAGAGCTCCTGGAGCTTCGCGAACGCGACGATCGAGCCCGAGAAGCTGATCGAGCCGACCAGGGCCGAGAACATGATCGCCGCCAGGATGTCCCCGGCCAGCGCCCCGCCGGCCGGTGCGAGGCGGTGGAACTCCGCCGCCGCGATCAGTGCGGCAGCACCGCCGCCGACTCCGTTGAAGAGGGCGACCATCTGCGGCATCGCCGTCATGCGAACGCGGCGGGCCGAGACGGCGCCGATCACCGTCCCGACTGCGATGCCGGCTGCGATCAGCCAGTAGGAGTCGATCTCCGGCGAGAAGAGCGTGACGACCACTGCGATGCCCATTCCGGCGGCTGCGACCAGATTTCCCGACCGAGCGGTAGTCGGGTGCGAGAGCCGCTTGATCCCGAGGATGAGCAAGATCGCCGCGACGGCGTAGGTGAGGTTGACGACGTTCTGCCCGAGCGCCAGGACGGGAGTCACTCCGCCCCTTTCTCGAGCTTTCGCTTGAACATGTCGAGCATCCGATCGGTGACGAGGAATCCACCGACCACGTTCACGGTGCCGAAGACCAGCGCGACGAATGCGAGCACCTGCTCGAGCGTCGAGTCGGCCGAGCCGGCGATCAGCATCGCTCCGACGAGGACGATGCCGTGGATCGCGTTCGTTCCCGACATGAGCGGTGTATGCAGGAGCGTCGGGACGCGAGAGATCAGCTCGATGCCGAGGAAGGCGGCGAGCCCGAAGATCGTGAGACTTGCGATCAGCTCAGGGCTCACGTGCGCCCCTCCCCAGCCGCGGCTCCCGCCGGGCGGAGCCCTGCTCCGCCTGCGCCCGAGACCGCCGGGGGAACGCGCGCAGTGCCGGGGTTGAATCCAGGGGATCTCATGCGGGCACGGCCTCCATCAGGACCCGCCCCTCGTGCGCAACGCAGGTCTCGCGAATGATCTCGTCCTCGAAGTCCAGCACGAGCTCGCCGTCCCGGAGCAGGAGCCCGAGGAAGCTCTGCACGTTTCGCGCGTACATCTGGCTCGCGTGGAACGGCATGGTGCTCGGCATGTTGACCTCCCCCACGATCGTGACTCCGTCCACTTCGATCGTCTCGCCAGGCTCGGTCAGCTCGCAGTTCCCGCCCATCTCGGCGGCGAGGTCGACGATGACCGAGCCTGGGCGCATGCCACGGGCCGCCGCCGCGGTGACGAGCACCGGCGCCGGGCGGCCCGGGATCAGGGCCGTGGCGACGACGGCATCGGATTCGCCGACGTGGCGCGCGATGAGCTCCTGCTCGCGCTCGTGCTGGTCCTCGGAGAGCGCGACTGCGTATCCGCCCGTGCCCTCGGCGCCTTCGACATCGAGCTCGAGAAACGTCGCGCCGAGGCTCTCGACTTGCTCCTTCACGACTGGGCGGACGTCGAAAGCGGAGACGACGGCACCGAGCCGGCGGGCGGTCGCAATCGCCTGGAGCCCCGCGACGCCCGCGCCGAGGACGAGTACCTTTGCCGGCGCGATCGTTCCGGCCGCGGTCGTCAGCATGGGAAAGAACTTTCCGAGCGTCGCGGCTGCGACGACAACTGCCTTGTAGCCGGCGACCGTGCTCTGGGACGAGAGCGCGTCCATCGGCTGAGCCCGGGTGATGCGTGGGATCGCGTCCATCGAGAACGCCGTGACTCGCCGTTCGGCGAGCCCGCGCGGGAGCTCCTGGTCGACGAGCGGCTGGAGAAGCGCCACGAGCACAGTGCCTTCGCGCAGCGCAGCGAGCTCTTCGGCTGAGGGTCGCTGCACCTTGCACACGAGGCCGGTGGCGCCGTAGACGTCCGCGGCCGACTGGACGACCGAGGCACCAGCTTCCGCATACGCCTGGTCGGTGAAGCCGGCGGCCGACCCGGCTCCGGACTCGACGAGCACCTCGTTGCCGCTCGCGACGAGGCGACCGACGATGTCCGGCACGAGCGCTACGCGGCGCTCACCGGGTGAGGTCTCTCTCGGGACTCCCAGCCTCATCGACCGCGGAGTCTAAGCTCGTGGCCCACCGGTAGGGTCATGGCGTGCACGACTGGCTGGAGCAGGCGCGCGACAACCTGGCGTCCGAATGCGGAGACGAGCCCGCGGTCTACGCCCTCGAGCAGAACGACGTCGACGCGCTTCTCGACCTGGCGCGTGTGGCTGCGCACGAGAGCGGCGAGCGCATCAACGCTCCTCTCGCCTGCTACCTCGTCGGCCTCGCCCGCGGGCGCCACGGCACTGCGCTCGACGACCTGATCGACGCTGTCATCGCCAAGCCCGCCTAGACAGGCTCGAGCACCTCGAGCACCTTCGCCGAAAGCGCTGCGGAGGAGAACGGCTTCGCGAGGAAGACGGTTTCCTCGACGGCCACGCCTTGGTCTGCAACGGCGCTGTTCGTGAATCCAGAGGTGTAGAGGATCCGCATGGCCGGACGCGACTTGGAGAGCTCCTTCGCAAGCTCCGGGCCATTCATCCCCGGCATCACGACATCCGTGAGGAGCAGGTCGATCTGCCCTTCGTGCGCCGCCGACGCCTCGATCGCCGCCTCGGCGCTCGAGGCCTCGAGGACCGCGTAGCCGCTCTCCTCGAGCATCTCGCGCACGAGCATCCGCACCACGTCCTCATCCTCGGCCAGCAGGACCGTTCGGCTCGCGTCGGGACCGAACTCCGACACCACTGCGGGAGGCTCAGCCGGTTGGTCGTCAGCGAGTGGGAGATACACCGCGAACGACGTGCCGCTCCCGAGGGCCGAGCGCACCGCGACGTCGCCGCCGCTCTGCTTGACGAGCCCGTAGAGGCTGGCGAGGCCGAGGCCTGGCGCCTCCGTGCGCCCCTTGGTGCTGACGAACGGCTCGAACAGGCTGGAGCGGGTTGCTTCATCGATGCCGCTGCCCGTATCGGACAATGTGACGATCGCGTAGCGCCCCTCGGGAAGGTCGAGATCTCCGGCGCGCCTGCGAGCGGGTAGCTCCCGCGTCGAGAGCTTCACCGTCAGCCGGCCGCCGTCCGGCATCGCGTCGCAGGCGTTTGCAGCAAGCTGGAGCAGGGCCCGCTTGATCTGCTCTCGATCGGCGCGGACGCAGAGCTCTTCCTCCGCGAGGATGATCGAGACTTCGACGCCCTTGGAAAGGTGTGCTGGTAGCAGCCTCTCAATTTCGCGAACCGCTTGCGTCAGCGAGAAGACGCTCTTCTGGAGCATCTGGCGTCGGCTGAAGGACAGGAGCTGCGAGGTCAAGGTCGTGGCGCGATCGGCCGAGTGCCGAATGAGGTCGGCATCTCGATAGGAGCGATCCTCGGGATCCACCCTCGCGAGTATGCGCTCGCTGTAGCCGGAAATCGCCGTCAGAAGGTTGTTGAAGTCGTGGGCAATGCCGCCGGCGAGGCGGCCGACCGCCTCGAGCCTCTGCGAATCAAGGAGCTCCTTCTCGAGGCGGTGGAGCTCGTTCAAGCCTTCAATCTGCCCCAGGAAATAGCTCGGCTCGCCTTGCCCGTTGCGGATCACCGAAACCGTGAGCCGAACGGCGACGACGTGACCCAGGCGATGGTGATAGCGCGTCTCGAGCGTGAAGCCGGGGACCTCGCCTGCGAGCGTTGCTTTCATAGCTTCGGCGACGGCCGCTTGGTCGCCGGGGTGGCTGATGTCGGAAAAGCGCCTCCCGACGAGTTCGTCTTCGTCGTAGCCCACCAGATTGCAGAGTGCCGGGTTCACGAGCAGGAAGTGACCGTCGAGGGATCCCAGCGCCATGCCGTTTGGAGCCCCGTTGAAGGCTGTCTCGAAGCGCATGCGTGTCTCCTCGAGCGCCTCAGTCGCGGCACGACGCTCCGTCACGTCGAGGATGAAGCCATGGAGATAGAGAGGCTTGCCGTCGGCATGGCGGACGACGACCGCCTCGTCTGAACCCAGAGGAGGCGACCGTCCTTTCGCGTGGAAGCGGTACTCGCTCGAAAAAGCCTCACCCGTCTCGTGCGCCCTTGCCGTCTCTTCGAAAACCCTGATCTTGTCTTCCGGATGCACCGCGTTCACGAAGAGCTTCGGATCGGCGCGCCATTCCGCCGAGCTGTAGCCGAAAATCCGCTCCGCCTGCGGGCTTATGTACATATTTGAACTCACCTCATCGATTGCGTCGATGTAGATGACGATTGGAAGCCGCTCGGCAATCGAGAGGTACTTGGTCTCAGCGGCTTCACGATCATCGACCGCGGCCTGAATCTGGACCGCGATCTCCGCCCGAGCACCGAGCAGCTCGAGCTCGGTCGCCGCCGAGGCCGCGAGATCCTCGAGCAGGCTTTGATCTGCGCTCGTCCATCGGCGTGACGGGCCCGACGCGGCCCAAAGAGTGCCGAGCGTGTTTCCATCCTGCGAGACGATCGGGGCCTCGATGCGTGCTTCGGGCAGGTTGGGCTGGGTCGCCCCGCGTTCCGAACCTTCCTGCATGAGAAACCCGGCGTGGTCGGCTGTCAGCACGTGCAGAGTGAGGCGCCTGAGCCGCTCGAACGCTTCTTCCCGCGAGCCGGTGGCGGGCGCAGGGGAAGGCGGCGTGTTCGAACTGGCTTCCGGAGCGGGAGTCGGTTGGACCATCGCGCTTGCGAGTATCGGTGCCAGCGCGAGCTAGTACGACCCCGGTACGGCCCCGACGCGCGCATTTGGGCACAGATGTACCCGTTCCGGGGAGGCTGCCCCGTCGGTCCGGGTCAGGAGATCAGAGATTGGCGCAGCGCCGTCGCGACGGCCTGCGTCCGGGTATCTGCGTCGAGCTTCCCCATCGCCTTGCGGAGGTGGGTCCGAACGGTCTCGGGCGAGATGAAAAGGGCTCTTCCGATCTCCTCGTTCGAATTGCCGTCCGCGAGCAGCCGCAGAACCTCACGCTCGCGCTTTGTGAGCGCGGGAAGGGCGTCGGCCGCCATGGGAGTCGCGAAGACGCCGGCTAGCACCGGATCGACGTACGTCCCGCCGGCGGCCACGAGCTCGACCGCGCGTACGAGGTCGTCGAGAGGGGCTTCCTTCAACAGGAAGCCACGGGCTCCGGCGTCGATCGCCTCCATGAGAAGGGCACGCTCTCCGTAGGCGGTGTAGAGGATGACCGCGGTCTCCGGGCTCGAGCTGGCCGCGCGCCGTGCGATCTCGACACCCGAGAGCTTGGGCATCCTGAGGTCGACGACAGCGACCGTGGGATGCCGCCGCTCCAGCTTGGCGAGTGCTTC
>JBBQXP010000118.1:0-7815 GCA_038209555.1 Gaiellales bacterium | reverse complement strand
CTAAATCACTGTTCGCGAGGGCCGCAGAGGGAGGCAGAAGCGAGAAGCTGAATTCTTGCCCGGCGCGCTTTTCGCGCGGGAGGCGGGGCTAGATCACCTGAAGGGGCACTACCGGGCCAACGCCTCCTCGAGCGCGCGCCGCGTCAGGACGCACGCTAGCCGACGCCGGTAGGCGGCGCTCCCGTTCGTGTCGCTCGGCGGGCTCGTGCCCTCCGCCGCCTGCTCGGCGGCCTGGGCGACCGAGTCGACGGACGCGCCGGCGAGCGCCTGCTCGACCGCACGCGCGCGAAGCGGCGTCGTACCCATGTTGGTGAGGGCGACCGCCGCCTCGTCCACCGTGCCGTCCTCGCGCCGCACGATCGCTGCGACCCCGACGGTGGCCCAGTCCTGCGCGCGCCGGTTGAACTTGATGTACGACCAGCCCTTCCAGGTGCCCAGCTTCGGCACCCTGATCTCGGTGACGACGTCGCACTGCCCGAGCGCCGTCTCGAAGAGCCCGCGGAAGAACTCCGCTGCCGGGATCGCCCGCTCGCCTTCCGGACCGCGCGCCGCGATCTCGGCGTCGAGCGCGACAAGGATCGTCGGGAGGTCGGAGGCGGGATCCCCGTGCGCGACCGAGCCGCCGATCGTGCCGCGGTGGCGCACCTGCGGGTCGCCGACCAACCCCGCGGCGTGGGAGAGGATCGGGCAGTGCTCCTGGACGAGCGGGTCGGCCGCGAGGTCGTGGTGACGCGTCAGCCCCCCGATCGCGAGCCGTTCGCCCGCGTCGCGGACATAGGAGAGCTCCTCGAGCCGACCGATGTCGACGAGCAGCGTCGGCCGGGCGAGGCGGAGCTTCATGAGCGGCAGGAGCGAATGGCCGCCGGCGAGGAGTTTCGCGTCCTCCCGGCCAAGGAGCTCGACCGCCTCGTCGACCGACCCGGCCACCTCGTAGTCGAACCGCGCGGGGATCATCGCCGTCCCTCCTGGATCGCAGTCCAGACCCGTTCGGGTTTCGCCGGCATGTCCACGTCGGTTACGTCGAATGGGGCGAGTCCGTCGACGACGGCGTTCATGACCGCCGCCGTCGAGGCGATCGTGCCCGTCTCGCCCACGCCCTTGACGCCCATCGGGTTGGTCGGGCTCGGGCTCTCCGTCCGGTCGAGCTCGAAGTTCGGCAGCTCGACCGCGGACGGCACGAGGT
The DNA here is from genome assembly GCA_038209555.1 of Gaiellales bacterium. Taxonomy (GTDB): domain Bacteria; phylum Actinomycetota; class Thermoleophilia; order Gaiellales; family Gaiellaceae; genus DASQGA01. The sequence continues at coordinate 6,632 of JBBQXP010000118.1, read as the reverse complement.
AGTTGACCATCGAGCCGGTGACGAGGTTGCCCTCCTCGTCGTAGACGGCCTCTTCGTAGAGCGCCTGCGCGACGCCCTGAGCGATGCCGCCCTGCACCTGGCCGTCGACGATCATCGGGTTGATGACCGTGCCGACGTCGTCGACCGCGACGTAGCGGGCGAGCTCGACCACGCCGGTCTCCGTGTCGATCTCGACGACGGCGATGTGGCAGCCGCCCGGCCAGCTGAAGTTGGACGGGTCGTAGACGTAGGTGTCCTCGAGGCCGGGCTCGAGCCCGTCCGGGAGGTTGTGCGCCGTCCAAGCCGCGAGAGCCGCGTCCGTGACGGCCATCGAGCGGTCCGTGCCCTTGACCGTGAAGCGCCCGCTCGCGTACTCGAGGTCGTCCTCGGCCACCTCGAGCTGGTGCGCGACGATCTTCCTCGCCTTCGCGATCACCTTCTCGGTCGCGTGGTAGAGGGCGACGCCGCCGACGGCGAGACTGCGGCTGCCGTAGGTGTCCATCCCGAGCGGGATCACGGTCGTGTCGCCGTGCAGCACCTCGACGTTCTCGATCGGGACGCCGAGCTGGTCGGCGACGATCTGGGAGAAGGTCGTCACGTGTCCCTGCCCGTGCGGCGAGGTGCCGATCAGCACCTGCACGGTCCCGGTGGGGAGACAGCGAACGGTGGCCGCGTCCCAGCCGCCGGCGCCGTAGCGAATCGCTCCGAGGATTCGCGATGGGGCGAGGCCGCACATCTCGACGTAGGTCGAGAAGCCGATGCCGAGCTGCTTCGTGTCGCCGCGCTCGCGCCGCTCGGCCTGCTCGCGGCGGAGGTCGTCGTAGCCGGCAAGCTCGAGGGCCTTGTCGAGGGAGGCGTGGAAGTTGCCGGAGTCGATCTCGAGCCCGGACGCGATCGTGGCCGGGAACTCGTAGATGAAGTTCAGGCGCCGGATCTCCACCGGGTCCTTCCCCAGCTTGCGTGCGAGCGCGTCCACGGTCCGCTCGATCGCGTAGGTCGCCTCCGGGCGGCCGGCGCCGCGGTAGGCGTCCGTCGGCGTTGTGTTCGTGAAGACGCCGACGCACTCGAAGTCGTAGCCCTGCACGTCATAGCAGCCCGCGTAGAGCCAGGCGCCGAGGAGCGGGATGCCCGGGGAGACGAGCTGCATGTAGGCGCCCATGGCGGCCGTCAGGCGCGTCCGGACCGCCGTGATCTTCCCTTCCTCCGTGGCCGCGAGTTCGATCTCCTGGATCATGTCGCGCCCGTGGATGGTGGCGACGTAGTTCTCCGAGCGCTCCTCCGTCCACTTGACCGGAAGCCCGAGCCGGCGCGCGAGCACGAGGCAGAGCGCCTCCTCGGCGTAGACGTTGAGCTTCGAGCCGAACCCGCCGCCGACGTCGGGGGCGATCACGCGCAGCTTCGTCTCCGGGATCCCCGTCGTGCCCGAGAGGGTCACGCGCGCGATGTGCGGCACCTGCGTCGCCGACCACATTGTGAACTCGCTGGTCGCCGGCGTCGGCTGCACGAGCACGCTGCGTGGCTCAATCGCGTTCGGGATCAGGCGCTGCTGGCGGTAGCGTTCCTTCACCGTCACGGCGGCCTCGGAGAAGAGCTTGTCGATCTCCCCGGCCTGGAGCGTCCACGTGTAGGCGCGGTTGCCGTCGTATTCGTCGTGGACGAGCGGCGCCGAGTCAGCGAGGGCCTCCTCCACGTCCGTCACCACCGGGAGCGGCTCGTAGTCGATGTCGACGAGCTCGGCCGCGTCCTTGGCGAGCGCGCGGCTCTCCGCCACGACCACCGCGACGCCGTCGCCGGCGTAGCGCGCCTTGTCGGTCGCGAGCGGCCGGTGCATGGGAATGCGGCAGTCCCCCGTCACCGGCCAGGCGCACGGGAGCGAGCCCGCCCATTCGTCGGCGAGCTCAGCGCCGGAGAAGGCCGCGACGACGCCCTCCGCTTCGAGCGCCCGTGAGACATCGACCTTCTTGATCTTCGCGTGTGCGTACGGGCTGCGGACAACTGCCATCCAAAGCATCCCGGGCAGCGTCATGTTGTCGACCCAGCGCGTGTCGCCCCTGAGCAGGCGCGCGTCCTCCTTGCGCTCGACGGGGGAGCCGATGTACGTCGTCTTCGTCTCGGTGGTTGCCATCTCCCCCTCCTACGCGGTCGCCGCGGCCTGCACGGCCTCGACGATCTTCTGGTAGCCGGTGCAGCGGCAGAGGTTGCCCTCGAGCCCGTGCCGGATCTCTTCCTCGCTCGGGCTCGGGTGCTCGGCGAGGAGGCTGACGGTGGCGAGCACCATGCCCGGCGTGCAGTAGCCGCACTGGAGCCCGTGGCTTCGGTGGAAGGCCTCCTGCACGGGATGGAGCTTGCCGTTCTCGGCCAGGCCCTCGATCGTCGTCACCTCGTACCCGTCGGCCTGCACTGCGAGGACGGTGCACGACTTCACCGACTCGCCGTCGAGGAGGACGGTGCAGGCGCCGCACGACGACGTGTCGCAGCCGACGGTCGTCCCCGTGAGGCCGAGCTGCTCGCGGAGGAGGTAGACGAGGAGCTGGCGCGGCTCGACCTCGGCCTCGTGCCGGACGCCATTGACGGTGATTCCGATGCGTCTCACTTTGGCCTCCTTCGGAAGAGCCCGGCGAGGGCGCGGCGCAAGGCGCCGAAGAACAGGGACAGGCCGCCCACCGGCCGCGCCTGGGCCGCCGTCACGGCGGCGGCATTTTCGGGGGCGGCGATGAGCTGGGCTTGCAGACACTCGGCGAAGCTCGTCACGATCTGGGACGAGATGTCCTGGATGAGCCCGCGCCCGTACTGGGCGACCATGCCGGAGAGGCTCAGGTCGGTGACGAGGTCGACCCGCGTCGCGCCGTCTTCCGCAGCGAGCGACGACTCGATGCTCGCCTGCGCCCGCCCCCGGTTTCGCACCTCGCGCGCAGTCGCCTGCAGCACGACCCGCTTCGCGGCATCGTCGACCTCGGTGCGCTCGATATCGGTCGCGAACGTCAGTGAGATCGGGCCGAGCTTTACCTGCATGGTCGCCTTCCAACTCGAGTCACCGACTACCTCGTCGAGCTTCGCGCCCGGCATGCAGGGGATGATGCGCGGGACGTCCATCAGGAGGTCCCAGGCGGCCTCGGACGGGGCGGCGACGGTGAAGGAGTTCTCGAGCTTCATGCGGGCACCACCGCCTGCCGCCTGGTCGCGACGATCTCGGCCGCGACCGCGACGGCGACCTCCTCGGGCGTTCGCGAGCCGATCCGCAGGCCGATCGGAGCGTGGATGCGGGCGAGCTGCTCCTCCGTCACCCCTTCGGCGAGCAGCCGCTCGTTGCGGCTCTCGTTCGTCCGCCTCGCGCCCATCGCGCCGATGTAGCCGGCCGGCGTCTCGAGCGCGACCTTGAGGAGCGGGACGTCGAACTTGTGGTCGTGCGTGAGGACGCAGATCGCCGTGCGCTCGTCCACCGGCGCAGCGCGCAGGAACTCGTCCGGCCACTGGACGACGATCTCGTCCACGTCCGGGAACCGCTCCCGGGTCGCGAAGCGGGCGCGGGCATCGCAAACGGTGACGCGGTAGCCGAGGAACTTGCCGATCCGGGCGACCGCGGCCGCGTGGTCGACGGCGCCGAAGACGTACATGTTGGGCCGGGGCGCGAACGGCAGGTAGAAGGTGTCGCCGTCGACGACCGGCTCGAAGTGGCCGTCGAGCTCGACGAGCCGCTGCTCGCCCATCTTGGGGCCTGAGACCTCCATCGCCAGCACGACCGGCGTCTCGTCCTTGATCGCCCTCGCGAGCTGCTCAATCAGGTCGCGCCGGGCCGTGGTCAAGAAGATGTGGACGGTGCCGCCGCAAGGGAGGCCGACCTCGAACGCCTCCTCGTCGGCGATGCCGTAGGAGACGAGCCGCGGCGGCCCGCCGGCGAGCACGGCCTGCGCCTCCTCGTAGACGGCCGGCTCGACGCACCCTCCGGTGACGGAGCCCGCCACCTCCCCACGCTCGGAGACGGCGAGCACGGCGCCGGCGTCGCGCGGCGCCGAGCGCTCCGTCTTCACGACGGTCGCCGTGACGACGCGGAGGCCCTCCCCCGTCCACCGCTCGAGCGTCTCGAGGACGTCCTTCACGGCGCCCCCGCGGCGACGAAGCGCGCTGGGTCGGCCTCGAAGCGGGCACGGCAGCCGGACCGCTCGCACGTCTTGTGGCGGACGAGCGCGCCGACGTTCAGCATCCCGTCGGCCTCGTAGAGCCCGTCGAGCCCCTCGATGCGGCTCAGGTCGACGAGGGCGCGCGGCGATGCGAAGCGAAGCTTCATGAGCGGGATGAGGCTCTGGCCGCCGCCCAGGACCTTCGCCTCGTCCCCGAAGCGCTCGAGGACCGAGAGCGCCTCCTCGACACTTGCCGGCGCGAAGTACTCGAAACTGGCGGGGTACATGAGGTACCTCCCTTCCCGCCTCCCGGCTGGGTCCGGACTGCTTGAGCGAGCATACGCCCCACCGGGAGTACGCTTCAACCGTGACATTCGGATCTGTCGACGACGTCGAGCAGGCACTCCGGGCCGAGTCCTACCTCGCGGACCGCGGCCTCGCGACGGCCATCTTCCTCGCCCTCAGGATGCGTCGGCCGCTGCTCCTCGAAGGCGAGGCCGGCGTCGGTAAGACCGAGGTCGGCAAGACGCTCGCACAGCTCCTCGCGGCCCGGCTGATCCGGCTCCAGTGCTATGAAGGCATCGACGCGGCGCAGGCGCTCTACGAGTGGGACTACTCGCGCCAGCTCCTCTACGCACGCACGCTCCAGGAAGGCGAGGTCGCCGCGGAGCGGGTGGCGGCGCTCTACGGGCCCGAGTTCCTCGTCGAGCGGCCGCTGCTCGCGGCGATCCGGACGGGGGTGGGCGCCGTGCTCCTGATCGACGAGGTCGACCGAGCCGACGACGAGTTCGAGGCCTTCCTCCTCGAGGTGCTCTCCGACTTCACCGTGACGGTTCCCGAGATCGGCACGATCGCGGCCGAGGAGCCGCCCGCCGTCGTCATCACCTCGAACCGCACCCGTGAGCTGCACGACGCGCTCAAGCGGCGCTGCCTCTACCACTGGATCGACTTCCCCGACCTGGAACGGGAGGTCGAGATCATCCGCCTGCGGGCGCCGGGCGTCTCGGAGGCGCTCGCGCGCTCGGTCGCCGCCGCGGTCGCACGGCTGCGAAGCCTCGACCTCGTCAAGCGCCCCGGCGCGGCCGAGGCGATCGACTGGGCCGAGGCGCTCTCGCTGCTCGGCGCCGAGTCGGCCGAGGGAGAGGCGGCGCGGGAGACGCTCGGCTGGGCCGTGAAGAACCGTGAGGACACCGCACGGGCCGAGGCCGAGCTCTTGGGTGAGTGAGGAGATCCTCACCCGCTTCGGCCATGCCCTCCGCGACGCTGGGCTGGCGGTCGGGACAGGCCGCATCGCCGACTTCTGCCGGGCCGCCGCCCTCCTTTCACCCGACGACCTCTATTGGGCGGGGCGGGCGACGCTCGTGGCGCGCGCGGCCGACATCCCTGTCTACGACGAGGCCTTCGCCGCCTTCTTCGGACCGCCGGTCGAGGTCCCGCGGCAGCCGCCCACCGTCCGGATTCGCGTCGAGGTCGACGCGCAGACCGCGCTTGCGAGCCCCGTCGAGCTCCTGAAGGAGAAGAGCTTCGCCGCCTGCTCGCAGGCCGAGCTCGCCGCGCTGGCGGAGCTCATGCAGCGGCTGCGCCTCGCCGTGCCGGAGCGGCGCTCGAGGCGACGAGCGGCAGCGAGGTCCGGTGCGCCCGACCTCAGGCGGACGCTGCGGCGCTCCTTCCGGACCGGCGGTGAGCCGGTCGACCGCGCCTGGCGGGAGCGGCGGCGCGAGCAGCGGCGGCTCGTCCTCCTCCTCGACGTTTCCGGCTCGATGGACGCCTACTCGCGCGCCCTCGTCATGTTCGCGCACGGCGCCCTCCGCTCCGGCCGGCGCGTCGAGGCGTTCTGCTTCGGCACGCGCCTCACTCGCGTAACGCGGGCGCTCGCTGCGGCCGACGTCGATGAGGCCCTGCGGTGCGCGGCCGCCGAGGTCGTCGACTGGGACGGGGGGACGCGCATCGGCGAGGCGCTGAAGGCGTTCCTCGACGAGCACGGGCACGGCGGGCTGGCCCGCGGCGCCCTCGTCCTCATCTGCTCGGACGGACTCGAGGTCGGTGACCCCGAGCTCCTCGCCGAGCAGATGGCCCGGCTCTCACGCCTAGCCCACCGCGTCGTCTGGCTCAACCCGCTGCAGGAGGATCCCGCCTACGAGCCGCTCGCGCGCGGCATGAAGGCGGCTCTCCCCTACGTCGACCTCTTCGCGAGCGGACACAGCCTCGCGAGCCTCGAGGAGCTCGGGGCCGCGCTCGCGCACCTCTAGGGGAGGCCGCGGCGGCGCAGCCAATCGTCGAACGCCGCCCAGGACGAGAGGTTCGCCAAGGCGCTTCAGGCCTTCCACGAGCTCGCTGCGGGCATTCGCGGCGCAGGAGGGGCAGTACCCGAGTGGTTGCGGGGCTTCGGTCGTCCCACAGCGGATGCACATCGCGGGCATAGCGGGCGAGCGCCGGTGTCTGTTGCGCTCTGCGGGCTCCCCGTAACGATCGGCACGAGCGCCGGCCGCCTGGATCGCCCGTTGGAGCCATGCC
>JBBQXP010000117.1:0-7839 GCA_038209555.1 Gaiellales bacterium | reverse complement strand
GGCAGCGTGGATCGACGGCGATCCCCGTTGCCAGGTTGACCGTGGCGGGCGCGTTTGCAATCCTTTCGCGTCGGCCGTCTGCCCAACGGGGGGTTAAACTACCGGCGACCGGCTGAGGAGGTCTCATGAGATCTCGCTGGCTTCTTGTTGGAGTCAACGCGGCGCTTGCCGTTGCCCTCAGCGGTGCGGCGGTCGGAAGCAGCGCCAACGTCCAGGTCACCCGGGACGCCACTCCTTCGAGCTACCTCCGCTACGACGGGGCGAGTGACGCCACGACCGCGGCATGCAGCACCGGTAGACGCTCCCAGAACGAGCCGACCGTGGCAATCGACCCGCACAACCCGAGCGTTATCGCGGCCGGGGCTAACGACTACTGTGCCCAGATCGTCAACGGCGACGTCTGGGCCGGCTACTACCGCTCCAGCGACGGCGGCTCCACCTGGCAGGACAGCCTCGTGCCCGGGTACCCGGACGACTCGTCCGCGGCCGGACTCGTCTCACCGGTTCACGGAAGCTGCGGTTCGGCCGGCGATCCGAGCCAGGCCTTCGACCGCGACGGGCGCCTGTTCTACGCGTTCATCTGCTTCAACCGCTCGAAGCCGGTCAACGGCAGTGTGTTCGTCGCCCGCTACACGAGCGACGGCGCGGCCTACGACCGAACCGTCCTTGTGAAGCGAGGAACCCCCTCGGGGCTGTTCCTCACCGGGCTCTTCCAGGACAAGATCAACCTGACGGCCGACCAGAGCGACGGGCCCTCCGCCGGCAACGTCTACGTTGCCTGGTCCCAGTACAACGGGTTCGCCCCGAACAATGCCGTCCTCTTCTCCCGCTCCACCGACCACGGCCTGACGTTCTCCAGGCCGGTCCGGGTCACGCCGGTGTCGCTGGGCACGGCCTCCTTCGTCGATCTCGCCGTCGGGCCGGACGGCGCGGTGTACCTGGCGTTCCTGACGTACCCGTCCTCGTCCAATCCGAGCACGGACGTCTGGCTCTCGAAATCCACCAACGGGGGGGCGTCCTTCGGTCCCGCGGCGCACGTGGCGACGATCGCCCTGTTCGACTCGAGCCAGTTCAGCGGGAACGGCGCGACTGACTGCGGCGACGGACCGTTCGCCTGCCCGAGTGGCCTCACCTTCTCGCGATTCACGACCGCGCCCGCGGTCGCCGCGGACGCGACCGGCGTGCACGTGGTCTGGAATGCGGAAGTGACGAGCGGACAGTCCAAGGTCTTCGTCCGCAACTCGCCGGACGGGGTCAGCTGGCCGACTCCTTCCACGACCCTCGATGGTGTACCGGTGGGCCACCAGTGGACCCCGGACATCTCGTCCGCGGACGGGGCGATCAACGTGGTCTTCTACGACTCCCGCAGCGACCCGGCGTACGCGCCGAGCCTGCCGCCGGGGAACACCGCGAGCGGGCAGAACTCAGGCGACGTGGTGAACACGTACCTGGCGAAGTCCACGAACGGCGGCTCGAGTTGGAGCGAGACCCAGATCTCTTCGGAGGGCAGTAACTTCAACTGGGAGACCCACGGATCCCGGCGCGACCCGTTCTGGGGTGACTACATCTACGTCTCGGCGGTCGCCGGCACCGTAACGGCGGTCTGGACCGACTCGCGTGACCTGGTCCCAGGCGCCGACCCGCGCGAGACGGGCGTCGACGACGACCAAGACGGCTTCGACGTCTACCAGCCGTGCACGTACGTGCCGAACGACATCAACGCCCCGTCTTACTCGTCCCCGACTGTCAGCGATCCGTGCCTCTCGCAGGGAGGGCTGGACCAGAACATCTACGCCGCGGGCCCCTGAGCCCGCGCCCAACTGATGGCGAGCGCCCGCGCCCTGGCTCGGGCGCTCGCCACCCGGCGAGAGCCGCCGGACTTCCCGCGCCTCAGATCTCGCTCACAGACCAGGTCCGACGATGGAAGCGCTGCGCGAGCGGGTCGAAGGCCGCGACGAAGCGGCTCTTTGCTGCCGTCGCTCGCGTATCGGACTTTCCCGCGAGCCGGAAGTGCGGGTTCGGCGGTAGCGGGCAGCCCCTCTTCGGCTCGGCAATGCTGAAGAAGCCGTCTCGGTAGTGCCGGTCGGCCTCGATCGATTGCTGCAGCGCCTGCTGCAGAAGCGTCACGACGTCGTCTGCCTCTTGCGTTGGAGCCTGGAGGCTGCCGAGCTGCTCGAGGATGCTCTGCCGGTTGTCGGCCACGCTGTCGATCCGTTGCCCTGCCTCGTGGGCGGAGATCGAGCAGTTGACCCCGGCCTCGAGTGCGCTGCCGATCTCGTCCCGCCCCGCCGCTGACTGCTCGAGCACGTTCTCGATTCGATTGACAAACGTCTGGAGCCTCGCGGTGTCGGCGCTCGACCCGCCGTCCGACCCAGTCAGCGCGACCACGGCGGCGGTCATTCCGAGAGCGGCAATAGCGGTTACGGCGGCGATTAAGAGGTTGCGGCGCCCGCCGAGGCTCCGGTCGCGCGTTGTGACGACCGTCCCTTCGAGCTCGAAGCCGGACTTCGTGGGGGCGGGAGTCAGAGGTGCGACTCGGGTCGCATCGGCCGCGGACGCAGTTGGCTCGGCAAGCGTCTTTTCGAAGGCGGAGGCAAGCGCACCCGCCGTCGGGTACCGATCATCCGGGTTCTTCGCCATTGCGGTGGCGATGACTCCGTCAAGCGATCTCGGCAGATCAGGGCGGAGGGTCGACGGTGCCGGTGGTTGATCGAGGAGGTGCGCTTGGAGCGTGGCAAACTCGGTCTCTCGCTTGTACGGCGCCTGTCCGGCGAGGCAGTGAAAGAGGACACAACCGAGGGAGTAGACATCCGCGCGACCGTCGAGGGGTTGACCCTGCACCTGCTCGGGGCTGCAGTACTCGACGGTGCCGAGGAACATGCCCGTCCGGGTCATCCCCGGGGAGCTCGTGCGCTTCGCGAGGCCGAAGTCGCAGAGGTAGGCGTGCTCGTTCGCCTCGGCGACGAGGATGTTTGCCGGCTTGACGTCGCGATGGACCAGGCTGGCCTGGTGCGCGCAGTCGAGCGCGCCGCCGATCTGCTTGGCGATCGACAGTGTCTCCACCGGTGGCAGCGCTCCCCGCGCTCTGAGCAGTGCTTGCAGGCTACGTCCGATGACGTAGCGCATGGCTAGGTAGAGAAGGCCGTCGAACTCGTCGGCGTCGTAGATCGGGATCACGTTCGGATGGTCGAGCGATGCTGCGAGCTGGGACTCGCGGAGAAACCGCTCACGAAACTCGGCGTCCAGCGCGAGCTCCGGCGTGATCACCTTGAGGGCAACCTTGCGCGTGAGGCGCTCGTGGGTCGCGAGGTAGACCGCGCCCATCCCGCCGCGGCCGAGCAGCGACTCGATGATGTATCCGCCGAAAACCTCGCCGACCCCGGGGGCCAGACGATCAGGCATGAGGTTGCGGGCACGTCCGCACGCGGTACCCGAGCCGGCGCTCGTTTTCGATCAGATGCCCGGCATTGAAGGGCTCCAGCTTCCGACGTAGCTCCCAGACGAGCCTCGCCAGCTCGACCCGGCTGTGCATGGGCTCGTCCGCCCACACAGCGTGCATCAGCTCGTCGTGCGTGCAGAGCGTGGGCGAGCCCCCGGCGGCGGCGTTTCGCTCGACCATGTAGCGCACGAGTTGGTGCGCCTGGGCGCGATCCGCGACGCCGAGGACATAGGCGCGACGCCGCTGGCCGCGCGCATCGTGAACGTCAAGCCGTCGCGCATCGGTAGCCTGCGCCGGCTGTTCGACGTCTACGCACGCTGCGCGCGGGAGCGGCGACCGATGTACGGCGGCGGCATGGGCGAGCTAGGCGTGGGCCGCGGGCAGATCGAGCTGCTCGCCGCACTGTTCCACGCCGACGCGCCCAACGACGTGGCGCCGAGCGCCTACAACGAGGACGACCCGCCGGGCGGCCTGCAGGCCAGCCCGCTGGCGCCGCGCCCCGAGGCTACCGGCTTTCGCTGGGCGGCGTAGACGCGCATCGGGGAAGGCGATGCGGAACTTGAAAAGCTCCATAAACGGCTCCACACCTACCGCACGTTCGATCCAGAGCAAGTCGACCTGAACACAAAAGCCCCGACGTGCGGGTCTTTTGCAGAGCCCTCTGACGGACTCGAACCCTCGACCCCCTCCTTACCATTCAGGTTCCAGCGAGGAAAGTGCGGGCACGCGCGGGTCGCCGCGGGCACGAAAGCCCCGCAAACCAAAGGGATCTAGCGAGGAGACATGACCCGCGCGTGGACGCGCGTGGTCGGGATTACGTTCCCTCCATGTTCCCTTGACGAGAGGTTGAGCCGCCGGAGCAACCCGATGGCGGAGGCTGATCACCGCGATGAACCTGTGAGCGTGCGCCACTGGACACCAGCTAGCCCGGTTCGATCCCGGTTCGGTTCACCACGACCCTTCCAACGGCCGCAGCTTCCATTCCTGCCCGGCACCACTCTCCGCAAAGCGATCTACGTAAGAACGCGCGAGCCCGCTCGGTGAGACTGGGTCACAATGGCGCGATGAACGCCTGCATCGCCTGTGGCACCGTTCTTCCCGAGGCCGCGCGCTTCTGCCCGGCGTGCGCGGCGCCCGTGGAGGCGAAGCCGGACGAACGCGAACGGAAGCTTGCGACGATCGTCTTCGCCGACCTCGTCGGCTCGACCGCGCTCGGCGGCTCGCAGGACCCCGAGCGGACGCGGGCGCTGCTCGAACGCTTCTACGACGCCATGGCCGGGGAGATCAGTACCGCCGGCGGGACAGTCGAGAAGTTCGCCGGAGACGCCGTGATGGCGGTGTTTGGCGCCCCAGCATCACTCGAGGATCACGCCGAGCGGGCGTTGCACGTGGCGCTGGCGATGCAGCGGCGCCTGCGCGAGCTCTTCGGCGAGACGCTCGCGTTGCGCATCGGCGTCAACACGGGCGAGGTCGTTGTCGGCAAGCCGCGCGAAGGCAGCTCCTTCGTGACCGGCGATCCGGTCAACGTGGCGGCGCGGCTGGAGCAGGCCGCCGAACGGGGCGAGGTGCTAGTCGGTGAGCGCACGGTCGCGACCGCGCGCGGTGCGTTCGAGTTTGGCGAGCCTCGGACGATCGAGGCGAAAGGGAAGCCGGAGGGGGTCGGGTGCCGGCGCCTCCTGCGCGCGCTCTCGCTGATGCGCCCCCGTGGCGTCGGGGGCCTTCGCCGCGCTTTCGTCGGGCGCGACGAAGAGATGCGCATGCTCGAGCGCGTCTACGAAGAGGTCATCGAGGAGCGGCAGGCGCAGCTCGTGACCATTCTCGGGGACGCGGGCGTCGGCAAGACGAGACTCCTGCGCGAGTTCTGGGATCGCCTCGGCGGCCGCTCGCCGGAGACTCTGCGGCGTACCGGACGCTGCCTTTCGTACGGCCAGGGCATCACCTACTGGCCCCTCGGCGAGGTGCTGAAGGAGCATCTCGGCATCCTCGACAGCGACCCGCCGGCGGTCGCGCTCGAGCGGCTCGGATCGCGTCAGATCCTGGGGTTGACGCTCGGGCTCGACGTGGCTCAGGGGCTCCACCCGCTCGCCGCGCGCGATCGCTTCCAGGACGCCTGGGTCGGGTTCCTCGAGGAGGTCGTCACGGAGCGGCCTACCGTCATGCTGATCGAGGACGTCCACTGGGCCGAGGAGCAGCTGCTCGATCTTCTGGAACGCCTCGTGCGCGACACGCGGGGACCGCTGCTTCTGGTCGCGACCGCGCGGGCCGAGTTGCTCGAGCAGCGACCCGGCTGGGGCGCACGCGTCCGCGGCACCAGCATGGCGCTCGAGGCGCTCTCGCCGGAGGACGCGGTCCGGATGCTCGACGAGCTGCTGGGCGGAACGCTCCCGCGCGGGCTAGGAGAGGTCGTCGTCGAGCGCGCGGAAGGAAACCCGTTCTTCGTCGAGGAAATCCTGGCGACCCTGATCGATCGGCAGCTGCTCGAGCGGGCGAACGGCTCCTGGCGGATGGTGGAGCTGCCCTCCGACTTCGCCGTTCCAGACACCGTCCAGGCGGTCGTCGCGGCGCGAGTCGACCTGCTCGATCCGGCGGAGAAGCAGGCGCTGCAGGCCGCCTCCGTGATCGGCCGGATCTTCTGGGCGGGACCCGTCTACGAGCTCGTCCAGGAGGCTGAGCCGGATCTGCAGGTGCTCGAGGAGCGCGACTTCATCCACCGTCGTGCGGGCTCGTCGATCGCGGGTGACCGCGAATACGCGATCAAGCACGCGCTGACGCGCGAGGTCGCCTACGGCGGCCTGCCGAGGGCCCGACGCGCGCGGCTGCACGCCGCCTTCGCACGGTGGCTCGAGCGGACCGGCGAGGGACGGGACGAGTACGCGCCCCTTCTCGCCCACCACTACGCGGAGGCGGTCCGGCCGGACGATGTCGATCTGGCGTGGGCGGGTGAAGAAAGCGAGCTCGCCGAGCTGCGAGCACGGGCGCTCACACGGCTTCGCCGCGCTGCCGAGCTCGCCATCGGCCGTTTCGAGATCGACGACGGCCTCGCGCTGCTCCACCGGGCTCTCGACCTCGAGCCGGACGAGGCCGAACGGGTTGCGCTGTGGCGGGAGGTCGGACGCGCAAACGTCCTCAAGTTCGACGGCGAGGCCTTCTGGACCGCGATGCAGAAGTCGCTGGAGGGCAGCGACCGGACGACCGCCGCCGACATCTACAGCGAGCTCGCCTTCCACACGGCTACGCGCCAAGCGATGTGGAAGCGCCGGCCGGACCCTGAGCTGATCAGAGGGTGGATCGAACAGGCGCTCGAGCTCTCCGAGCCGGACACGCCGGCCCGGGCCAGGGCGTTGATCGCGCGTGCCTCCTCCGACCCTGAGAGGTTCGGTGAGGCGGCCCGAGAGGCGGGCGAGCTCGCCGAGCGCCTGGGCGACATCGAGCTGCGCTCATGGGCTTGGGGGGCCAGCTCGGTAGCGGCCGACTCGCGCGGCGACTACGACGAGGGATTCGCTTGGAACCGGCGGCGCATGGAGCTCTTGCCGCAATTAACCGATCCCGATCACGTTGCGTTGATCTACTACTCTGGCTCCGCCGCGTGCCTCAAGACCGGCCGCTTCGACGAGGCCCGCCGAGACTCGGAGGCGCATGACGAGCTGACGAGGCGCCTCACGCCGCATCATCGACTGCACGCCGTTGCGGTGTTGCTCGATGTCGAGCTGGCCGCCGGCTGCTGGGAGAGGGTCCGCGACCTGACGTCGCGTGCGGAGGCGGCGGTCGCCGCCAACATCGCAACGCCTTGCGCGTTGGACGTGTGGTCGCTGCTCGGGTGTGCCCTCGCCAACGTCCGGCTCGGCAACGAGCAAGAAGCGCGGCGCCTCGAGCGGAGCGCTAAGGATCTGGGGATGGAGGGCTACAACGCGTTTTTCGACCCCATGCGCATCGAGATCTCACTTGCGCGAGGCGAGCTGCCCGAGGTCGAACGGAGGCTCAGCGAGTGGAGTCCTGAAGGGTTTCTGGATGTCGAGGGGCTCGTCGCGCAGCTCAACGCGCTCGTCGCCCTCGAGCGACGCGCTGAGATCGAGGAAAAGGCGCCGGCGATCTTGAAGCCGAAGACCTACCTCGAGCCGTTCGCCCTTCGAGCGCTGGGCTTCGCGCGCGCGGACGACGGGCTAATCGAGCAAGCGGTCAAGCGGTTCGAGGAGATGGGCTTCGGCTGGCATGCGGCGGAGACGAGGAAGCTCCTCGTCCAGGCCTGAGACTCGCTCGCCTTCTACTAACTTTCTAAGTCGCACAGCACGCAAGGACGGCCCGTCCTGTGGGGTGTCAAATTCGGTGGCGTTCCCGAAAAAAATGCGGATTTACAGGTGGGACCCGATTTTTGGCACCCCACACGCCGACGTGACGAAAAG
>JBBQXP010000116.1:0-7840 GCA_038209555.1 Gaiellales bacterium | reverse complement strand
TCTCCGGCTCGTCGCTGACTTCAAGAAAACACGAGGCGCGGCATGAGTGCCCGCCGAAAGGAGGATGCCGCCGGGAAAACGACTCAGGGAAGGATCGCAAGGCAGGGGGCGCTCAACCCGCCCCCCTTCCCGCTCTCTCATTCGATCGTCCTCCTCGCGCAGTTTCGCAACCGCGGCCCGCGCGGTGCGCACCTCGTCGGGCAGTACCCGGTGCTCTGCCTCTCGTGCGACCGCCGCTTCTATCTCACCGATCGCGGCTGCCCCGGCTGTGCGTCGGACGTGCGCTACGCGATGCCGCTCTACGGGAGGGCCTCGTGAGCAACGTCCTCACCGCCTCACGCATGCGCACCTATCGCGAATGCTCTAGGAAGCACGACCTGATGTATCGGCAGGGCTTCCGCCCTCGTCGTGTCTCCGAGCCTCTCCGTATCGGCACGCTGCTGCACCTCGGCTTTGCGGCCTTCTGGGCGGGAGGCGACGAGGAGGCCGTGCTCGCCGCTGTCTCCATAGAGTCCGACCTCTACGATCGCATCCGCGCCGAGGAACTCCTTCGCGGCTACGTCGCCCGCTACACCCAATCCCGAGACGAGGAGTACGAAATCCTCTCGGTCGAGGGCGCGTTCACGGCTCCGCTCCTGAACCCCGAGACGAATGCGGCATCGCGGACGTGGGTCTTGTCGGGAAAGACGGACGTGATCGTCCGTCGCCGCGCGACAGGCCGCGTCGCGGTGATGGAGCACAAGTCGACGAGCGACTCCGTGGACGACGCCGACTACTGGTCGAAGCTTCAAATCGATCATCAAATCTCGCTCTACGTCCTCGGCGCCGAATCAAACGAGTACGCGATCGATGACTGCATCTATGACGTGGTGCGGAAAATCGGGCTCCGACCCTTCCAGGCAACCACCGCAGACGCTCGGAAGTTTACGAAAGACGGGCGTCTTTACGCTGGACAGCGGGACCAGGACGAGACTCCGGACGAGTACCGCGCGCGGGTTCGCGAAGAGATCGAGGCAAAGCCCGAGAAATACTTCGCGCAGCGAAACGTGCCGCGACTGAACTCTCAGCTCCAGGACGCGCTGTTCGATTTCTGGCAAACAGGACGCGGAATCCGCGAGGCAGAGCTGGCCGGCCGTGCGCCTCGCAACCCCGAGGCGTGTCTCCGGTTCGGCCGGTGTCCGTTCTGGGACGTCTGCATCAACGGCCTGGACCCCGCTGAGCACCCCGAGCTCTACGTACAACTCGAAAACGTCCACCCCGAACTCGAACCGGCCGAGACAACGGCCACTAACCCGTAGGAGAAAACCCACATGAGCAGCGTCCCCAGCCCTGTTCGCAAACCGATGCCGGCCCCGGTGCCGTCGCGCATGAAGCTGACGGCCGTGAAACAGTCACGGCAGGAGAAGCGGCCGCGCCTCTTCCTCTACGCCGTCGAAGGCATCGGCAAGAGCACGTTCGGCTCTCAGGCACCTAACCCGATCTTCATCGCAGCGGAGGACGGCCTCGCCCACCTGGACGTCCCCGTCTTCCCGCAGCCCCAGCGATTCGAGGAAGTCCTCGAAGCCGTTGATGAGCTGATCGAGACGGAGCACCCCTACGAAACCCTCGTGATCGACACGCTCGACTGGCTCGAGCCTCTGGTCTGGAACTACGTCTGCCGCAAGTACAAAGCCGAGAACATCGAGGACGTCGGCGGCGGGTTCCAGAAGGGCTACATCATCGCCCTCGACGCGTGGCGCGAGCTTCTCTCGCGACTCGACAGGCTCCGCGAGGCGAAGGGGACGGGCGTCATCCTGCTGGCGCATACGCGCGTGAAGCAGTTCACGAATCCGGCGGGCCCTGACTACACGCGCTTCCAGGCCGCTCTCCACGAGAAGGCCTACGACGTCATCAAGCAGTGGGTCGAGGCCGTTCTCTTTGGGAACTACGAAGACGTCTACGACCAGACGAAAAAGCACAAGGTGAAGGGCGTCTCGACCGGCAAGCGCGAGATCTTCACGGAGCGGACCGCTGCCTACGACGCGAAAAACAGGCTCGGGCTCCCTCCCGTGCTTCCGTTCTCATACGCCGCGTTTGCCGAAGCGCTCGAGGCCGGACAGGCAGGTGATGCTCCCGAGATCCTCGCCGAGTGCCTCCGCATCCTCGACTCGATCAAGCCCGAGAAGGAACTGCGGGAGAAGGTTTCGGCGTCTCTCGCCGCGGACTCGACGAACAAGAAGGCTCTCCTCGACTACCTCAACCGTCTCCGCGTCATGGCCTCCGAAGCCGGCGTCGAGTAACCCAAACCAACAACGACCGCTAGGAAAGGGAAACAACACATGCCTCTCATCGGACCAGGACAGCATTCCCTCGAGTGCAACGCGACCGCCTTCAACAAGACCACGGGCGGTAACCCTCAGGTAGTTCTTGGGTTCATCGACGAACACGGGAACACGATCAACGCCTACCTCTCGTGCAGCGACGCGGCGCTCCCGTACACCGTGTCGAAGCTCGCGGCAGCGGGCTGGAATCCCGAGGAGTACGACTTCGACTTCTCGAACCTCAACGCCGAGGACTGCGCGCTCGTCGGAATGAAGGAAATCCCGGTGACGGTCGTCGAGGAAACCTACGAAGGCAAGACCCGCCCGAAGGTGAGCTGGATCGGCAGCGGCGGCGTCACCGAGAAGATGCCCGAGGACGAGGCGAAGGTCGCGGCCGCGGACATCCGTCGTCGGCTCATCGCTCTCAAGGGTTCGGCGCCGGCCGCGAACACGTCACGCTCGGCCCCTCCGGCCCCGCCTGAGAAGAAGATCGCGGCCGGAGGTAAGAAGACCTGGTAGCTCGTCGCGCGGGCGGGCGTGACCTCCCCGAAGCCCCGGCAGCCGCCATTCGCCGGGGCCTTCTCTCCCCTAGCTACCAGATCTCACGTTCGGAGGCGCTCGTGGCGAAACCCTACTTCTATGCCGTGCGGACCCACGAAGGCGGGCTCACGTGGGACTACGCCCCGGACGGCGTCGAACACCATCCCGTTTTGTACACAACGAGAACCCTCCGAGAGATCGAAGAGTGGATCAAGCGCGAGGAGCTTGTTGCGCGCGAGCGGGGCGACGAATCGAAACGCGAGAAGACCCAATCTGGCCTTTTCGAATAACCAGGAGAAGCACATGGACGACGCCACGAACCCAAACCTCGCCGAGATCGAGGACGCGCGCGCGAAGATCCGCGACGCCGACGCGGGCCGGGAGGCCGCGATCGCGTTCCTCCGGACGAAGCGCGCCGAGCACGTCGCGGCTATCGCGGCGATCGACGAGGAGCTGGGCGCGAAGCCTCCGCGGAAGAGGCGCGCGGCGAGACAGGCGCTCGGCGCCGTGACGACGCCAGCGAAGTAAGGGCGTCCGATGACGCCGTGGGGCTTCCTCGTCTCCATCCTCGAGGGCTTCGTCGCCATTTGCCTACTCGCACTCGTCGTCGTCGTCGCGCGAACCATCGGAAAACGAACAGGAAAAACACCATGAGAATCTATCTTGCCGCTCGCTTCGGCCGTCGCGAAGAACTACGCGGCTACCGCGAGCAGCTCGAAACCGCCGGCCACGTCGTCACGTCCCGCTGGCTCGTCGAGGAGCACGACCTCCCGATCGACGCGCACCCGTCGGCCGGCGCGAAGTTCGCCTCGGACGACGTGAACGACATCCTCAACTCGGACTGCGTGATCTCGTTCACGGAGGAGCCCGGCCGTCCACCATCCGGGAGCCGCGCGCGAGGCGGCCGGCACGTCGAGTTTGGGCTCGCGATCGCGCTCTCGGCCGTTAACCAGGACGGGCCGATGCGCGTCCTCGTCGTCGGCTGGCGCGAGAACGTATTCCACTATCTGCCGGAGGTCGAATTCTTCGGGACGTGGGCCGAGGCGCTCGCCGCACTCGGGACGGCGCCATGAGCGGCTCCGGACGCACGTTTCCTCCAGAGGACTACGCGTATCCGGACAACCGCAACCGCCGCATCGCGGAGCTCGAGGCCCGCGTCCGTGAACTTGAAGCCCTTGTCGAGGTCCTCTCGCCCGAGAAGCAGTCGCCGGCGCGCCCGGCAACTCCCAAGCGCTTCCGCGCCCAGAAGACCACAACATGCTGACTCATTCGGCTACTCGCCCGGCTACTCACTCGGCGAAGCCACTGCGCCCCTACCAGCAGGAGGCGGTAGACCGCTCGCGAGAGCTCGTATCCACTGGAGTGCATCGATTCATCTTCTCGGCACCCACGGGCGCCGGTAAAACACGCCTCGCCCGCGAGATCATCGACCGCGCCGCGGCCCGCGGCTCACGCGTGACGTTCGTCGCTCCACGCAAGGAGCTGATCGAGCAGACGTCACGCGATCTCGACTCGGCCGGGATCGATCACGGCGTCATTCAGGCATCGCACTGGCGTCGTCGACCGTGGCTTCCGGTTCAAATCGCGTCGGTCGCGACACTCGTGCGCCGCAGCGTGACGCCGCCGGACATCATGTTTCTCGACGAGTGTCACCTGTGGCTCGACTGTGCGCGCAAGCTCGTCGCGCTCTTCCCCGATGCAATCGTCATCGGCCTCACTGCTACACCGGCGCGTCTCGACGGGCGGGGGCTTGGCGAGATCTACCAGAGCATCATCACGGTCTCGACCCCTCGCGACCTCATCACGGCCGGGTTTCTCGTGCCCTATCGCGTCTTCGCGCCGTCCGATCCGAACCTCGTCGGAGTCCGAACGACGGCCGGAGACTACAACCGCAAAGACCTGACGGGGGTCATGGACACGCCGAAGATCGTCGGTGATGTCGTCGCGACGTGGCAGCGCCTGGCGGCGGGGCGATCGACGATCGTCTTCGCGGTGTCGGTCGAGGCATCGAAACGACTCGCGGAGGCATTCAGGGACGCGGGCGTTTCGGCCGAGCACGTGGACGCTGAGACGTCCGACGCGCAGCGGCAGTCTGTCGTGCAGCGACTCGGCGACGGGCGTCTCACGGTCGCGTGCAACGTCGAACTATTCACCTACGGCCTCGATGTCCCGCGCGTGTCGTGCATCTCAATGGCGCGGCCCACGAAGAGCCTCGCGCTTTACCTCCAGATGACGGGTCGCGGGCTCCGACCGGCACTAGGGAAAACCGAATTGACCCTGCTGGACCATGCGGGCAACACGCTTCGCCACGGCTTTCCCGACGAGCCGCGGACGTGGACCCTCTCGGGAGTCTCAAAGCGCAACGGACAGAAGGTGCCAGGGCTTCGGACATGCACCCAGTGTTTTGCTATCTCGCCAGCCGGATCACCCGTCTGTGGCGTCTGTGGCATCACCTTCCCGTGGCAGTCGCGCGAGGTGAAACGCATCGCGGGCGAGCTCGTCGAGCACTCGCCCCCTGCCGATCGATGGCGCGCGCTGAACGACTCCGGACGCACCGCAGCCCTAGCAAAGTGGATTCGCACGAAATCGCGACATCAGGCAATCGCGATCTACCGGAGCGTCTTCAAGTCAGCTCCCGACTCGGTAACGATCGAGCGGGCCCAGGAGATGGCGAATGCCTGACACAGCGCCCCTTACAACGCCGCCTACCGTCCGAGGCCGTCGATGAGCGCGCCGCCATCGCCCTCTCCATCTCGCCCGCGCCCAGAAGCCTTCCTACAGTCCGAAATCCTGCTCAGATGGGGCTCCCACCCTCGCATCCGACTGTGGCGTCAGAACAGCGGGCTACTCTGGGCGCCAGGCACCGGTGGCACGCTCCGCAGGATTCGCGTGGCCGTGCCTGGCGCGGCCGATATCACTGGACTCATCGCCCCGTGCGGCCAGCGTCTCGAAATCGAATGTAAGGCAGCGACGGGGAGGCAAAAGCCCGAGCAGATTGCCTTCCAGAACATGGTGAGGGCGCTGGGCGGAATCTACGTCCTGGCCCGCGTCATGGCCGACGTCGACGCCGTGCTCCTACCTATTCTTCAGGCCACCCCGTGACGACGATCGTCGAGATTCTCGGGAAGCTTTACAAACCAAAGAAGTCCGGAGATGGTTGGGTCGCACAGTGCCCAACTCACGAGGACAAGCACGCCTCACTTTCGATCGGGACGGGCCGAGACGGGAAGCTTCTCCTCAACTGTCACGCGAATGCGGGATGCACCTTTGAGGGGATTCTCTCGGCGCTAGGGCTCGACCACGAGCCTCCCGCATCCTCGATCTCGAAGCGCGTGATCGACTGCACCTACGCGTACTACGACGAGGCCGGAACGCTGCTCTATCAGGTTGTGCGCTACCGCCCAAAAGACTTCAGGCAGCGTCGACCAGCCGCGCCGGACGAAGGCGGTCCAAAACCGGCCGGGTTCGCCGATCCCCTCGCGCCTCACGGCTGGGTCTGGAAGATGCAGGGCGTTCGGCGCATCCCATACCGGCTCCCCGGCCTCATCGCGGCAGTCACGGCCGGAAAAACGATTTACGTCGTCGAGGGCGAGAAGGATGTCGAAAACCTCATCCGCCTCGGCCTTCAGGCCACGTGCAACGTCTCGGGCGCTGGAAAGTGGCTTCGTGAATATTCCGAGTTTCTCCGCGGCGCCGATGTTGTTCTCCTTCCGGACAACGACCAGGCCGGCGAGGACCACATGGCCGACGTCGCCGCCTCCCTGCGCGAAATTGCAGCCAGTGTTCGGACAGTCCGCCTCCCGGGCCTCTCGGAACACGGGGACCCGAGCGACTGGATCGCCGCTGGGGGGACCGCGGACTCACTCGCTGCCCTAGTGGCGGACCCGGGGACGGAGGCGCTGGCGGCTCCGCCAGGGGCTCCCGCTGGCTGGAGAGCTTCCCTCGTCTACAAGCTCGACGCTAAAGGGCACGCCACAAAGCTCGAGAACGCTCTCTCCAACGCCGTAACGATTCTGACCGAGGACGAGCGCTGGAAAGACGTCTACTGGCTCGACGAGTTTGCCCAGGAGATCACGGTGCGCGGCGCGCCGCCCTACGAGCCCGGCGGCCCCGGCAGCGGCCAACCCCCGCCCTACCTTCCGCGGCCCCTCCGTGACGACGACTACGTCAGAGCGGCCTCCTGGCTTCAGCAGGAGTACCACCTGATCGTTGGGGTCGAGCCGGTTGCTCAGGCCATCCACGCGCTCACTATGCGCCGGACGTTTCACCCGGTCAGGGAATACCTCAACAGCCTCCAGTGGGACGGCACCGAGCGGATCTCCCACTGGCTCGAGGACCACTGCGGAGCCAGCGGCGGCGGCGAGGCGGCGGACAGCCCGGCCTATGTCCAGGTGGTGTCCCGGGCCTGGCTCATCTCGGCAGTCGCCCGGGTCTACGAGCCTGGCTGCAAGGCCGATCACGTCCTGATCCTCGAGGGCCCGCAGGGGATCCGGAAATCGACTCTGTTCCGGAAGCTGACGGAGCCATGGTTCACCGACGAAATCGACGCGCTGGGGTCGAAAGACGCCGGGATGCAGTTGCAGGGTGCCTGGATCATCGAACTGTCGGAGCTCGACGCGCTCAGCCGGTCCGAAATCACCCGCACGAAGGCGTTTCTCTCCAAGTCCTTCGACCGGTTCCGGCCGCCCTACGGGCGCACGGTCGTGCGCTACGACCGCCAGTGCGTCTTCGCTGGAACGGTAAATCACACGGAGTATCTCCGCGACGAGACCGGAAATCGGCGTTTCTGGCCTGTCCGCTGTCACGACGACAGGCTCGACATCGAGGGCCTTGTGGAAAACCGTGACCAGCTATGGGCCGAGGCCGTCGCTGCCTACCGCGGTGGAGAGGCGTGGCACCTGTCTCCTGCCATCGACGCACTCGCTCGCGAAGCGCAGCAGGATCGAGCCACGGTGGACGTCTGGGAGAACCAGGTTTCCGAGTATCTCGAGGGCGTTGTC
>JBBQXP010000115.1:0-8012 GCA_038209555.1 Gaiellales bacterium | reverse complement strand
TTCAAGCTGAAGGCGTTCGCGCTTGTCATCTTCAAGTTCAAGATCTTCGTCACCTCGGCGTCCATGCTCGTCTCGGTGGCCGCCTACGCCTGGATCTGGGGCTGGCGGTTCGCGGTTGGTTTCGTTCTTCTGCTTCTGGTTCATGAACTGGGACACGTGATCGAGCTCCGCCATCAGGGCATCCCCGCCTCGGCGCCACTCTTCATCCCCTTCCTGGGCGCGGTGGTCGGCATGAAGCAGCTGCCCGACGATGCCTGGCGGGAAGCCAGGGTCGCGCTGGCAGGGCCCATCCTCGGCAGCCTAGGTGCGGCCGGAGTCTGGGCTGCCGGCGAGGCGATTGACTCGCAGCTCCTCGTCGCGCTCGCCTTCACCGGGTTCTTCCTGAACCTGTTCAATCTCCTGCCCATCGTGCCGCTGGACGGCGGCCGCGCTGTCGGCGCGATCCACCCGGCCATCTGGGGACTCGGGCTCGTGGCTCTGCTCGGGTTGACGCTGCTCGCCCCCAACCCGATCCTTCTCCTGATCCTCGTCGTCGGCGGGCTCGAGCTCTGGCGCCGCTGGCGCGCCCGCGACACCGAGGAATCACGCGCCTACTACCGGGTCAAGCCCTGGCAGCGAGCCGCCACCGGCGTGACCTACATCGGACTCGCGGTCCTGCTCGCACTCGCGATGAGCGCCACGCACCTCGAGCGGACGTTCTGATGGACGACCGGCGGATCCTGGACAGCCCGGACGGCGCTGACCGCCGCGATGTCGACGCGATCGCAGAGGAGTTCCTCACCGGGTTCCAGACCACGGCGCAGATCCCGAGCCCCGCGGTCACGATTTTCGGCTCGGCCCGGGTGGGTGAGGATCACAGGGCCTACCGGAACGCGCGCGAGGTCGCCCGCCTCTTTGGAGAGGCCGGGTTCTCGGTTATCACGGGTGGCGGGCCGGGCGTCATGGAGGCAGCGAACCGTGGTGCTCAGGAAGGCGGCGGGCTCTCGGTCGGCTTCAACATCGAGCTCCCGCACGAGCAGTACGCGAACCCATATCTGGACGTCAGCCTCACCTTCAAGCACTTCTACGTGCGAAAGACCATGTTCGTGAAGCCGGCCGAGGGCTTCGTCATCTTCCCGGGTGGCTTCGGCACTTTCGACGAGCTCTTCGAGGCATTGACGCTCATCCAGACCGGCAAAGTTCGCCATTTCCCGGTCGTCCTCTTCGATTCGAGCTACTGGGCCGGCCTCGTGGAATGGATCAACAGCCCTGTCCTCGAGGAGAAAATGATCTCCACCGAGGATCTCGAGCTTCTTCATCTGAGCGACGACACCGTGGTGGCCGTCGCCACCGTCGTCGACTGCTACCGGAAGCGCTGCGCGGGAGTTCCCGCCGAGCCCGTGAAGGCCGACGCTCAGTAGCGCAGCCGCTCGACGAGCCGCCAGGCGCCGGGAAGAAGCGCACCGGCGAGGTAGAGCTTCAGAAGATCGCCGACCACGAACGGGTAGAGCCCCGCCTCGAGCGTGCCCTCCAGATCCGTGCCCGCCACGTGCGCCAGCCAGGGCAAGCCGAACAGGTAGATGACGACGTTCCCGGTCAGCATGGCCGTGATCGCCGACGGGATCCTGCGGTCCCAGTGTCGCTCTGCCAGCCAACCGGTCAGGGCCGCGGCGACGAGGAACCCGAAGAGGTAGCCGCCCGTCGCACCGGTCAAGACGTCCCAGCCGTGCTTTTGCTCGGCGTAGACGGGAGCGCCGACGAGCCCGATGCCGAGATAGAGCGCGAGGCTCGCGGTCCCGAGCGTAGCGCCCAGGGCCGCACCCACGAGGACGACGGCGAAGGTCTGGCCGCTGATCGGAACCGGCGTGAAGGGAAGCGGAACAGAGATCTGCGCGGCCAGTGCAACGAGTCCCGCGCCTGCCAGGACCAGCAGCGCGCTGACTGCGGCTCCCGAGCGAGGGAAGACCGCGTAGCGAAGTGTCGCTGCGTCCGCTCTCACGACGCGCGATCCTACGGCACTTCGGGGCGCGGTTCTATCCGGGCAGCGTGAAGTACGGCCCGGGAGGAGTCCTACCCGGCCCGTAGACTGCGGTCGGGTTCTGCGGGGTGTAGCGGGTGAAGAAGTTGTCCTGGCGGATCACCTTGCCGTTCTCCAGCACCTTGCGATGGACATTGACGCTGAAGCCCGGGCCACCGCCTGGCTCCGTGCGCACCGAGCCGGCCGGTGCGGCCGGGTCGACCGCGTACTGGAGAGTCGGCGAGGTGTACGCCGTCGGCGCGCTCGTCGTCGCGATCACCTTTCGCCCCTGGCGCGTGCCGTAGAAGGTCACCGTCAGGGTCGAAGAGTTCCCGCTCGCCTTGATGAGGATCGCGTGGTCGAGGTCGTTCCGGAACACGAGATCGGGCCCGCCCCACGAGACCGTCGCGTCGCGCCCCATCGGGTAGTGGCTGATGTAGAACGAGTGGTTGTGGCGCTCCCGAATCGGGAGGCCGGCCTCGAACGCTGCGTTGAAGATCGTGGTCGCCACCTGGCAGACGCCGCCGCCGATCGACGGGACGAGGAGGCCTCCCAGAATCATCTGTCCCTCGAGAAAGCCGCGCTCCGCGGTCCG
Source organism: Gaiellales bacterium (assembly GCA_038209555.1). Lineage (GTDB taxonomy): Bacteria > Actinomycetota > Thermoleophilia > Gaiellales > Gaiellaceae > DASQGA01. The sequence continues at coordinate 5,421 of JBBQXP010000115.1, read as the reverse complement.
TGGCCCGATTGTCCCGTTGAACGAGAACGTCTGGCCCGGGCGGACGATGGTGCCGTCGAGGTACTGACCCATGAGCAGAACGTTGTGGATCCGGTTCGACGACGAGACGCCCATGTCAGTCGTGAAGGTCGAGATCCTGCGCTTGATCCCGAGCGCCCTGGCGTCCCGCGTCGTCAGCTCGGCCTGCTGCTTCGTGAGCGTCACGGTCGCAGCCCGAGCTCCGCCCGGCGCGAGGCCGGCGGCGAGGATGGCCGCCGCACCCTTGGTCGAGGCCAGGCGCGTACCACCCCGAGACCGAACCACGCGAGCGTGGTTCCCCGAGACGGCGAAGGTCGCGTCCACGGGCTTCCGCGTCGCTGAGGCGACGAACCGGCCGACCGCGCGCCCCACCACGTCCTGCGCGAGAACCAGGTTGTAGCCGCCCTCGGACGGCTGGAAGCGGACCAGGCCCGCCAGCGTTCGCGGCCAGAGCCGTCCGACGTCTTCGCCGCGTAAGCGGATCGTGACCGGCGCCGACACAAGCTGCTCGGCGTCGGCGGCCGCACCGCGAGCCTCAGCGGTCGTGATCGCCGGCGCCTTCCGCCGGAGCGCCACGCGGACGGTCCCGGAGCCCGAAAGTGCAGTGCGACGAAGCGCCGCGATCAGGCCGGGCTCGTCGACGACCGCTCCGAAGCGCCCCGGGAAGATCATGGGCCTGAGATCTTGCATCGCGACCCTCGCCGAGACCGGGCGCCTGGTCAGTACGTTCAGTCGCTCCGCCAGCGCCTGACGGCCCCGGGGAAGGACGCGCAAGACGGGGTCGACCTCCCGGTCGGCGGCGAACGGCAGCACGATCGAGGTCAGGCGTGAGAGGAAGGACCCCCGCCCTTCCTCGTAGGCCGCGGCTTCCGTTGCTGCAATGTCGAGCTCGTAAAGCCGGCTCGGACGTGTGGTGAACTCTCGCGTGCCGACGACCACGGTCACGGGGCGGCTGAGGTTGGGGCCGAGGGTCGCCTCGATCTTCGCGCGGGCGTCCGCGCGCGATAGACCGCCAACGTCGATCCCGGCCACGCTGACGCCGGGGAGGACGGCGCTGCGCAGCATCACCGCCCGGACGAGCACGAACGCGCCGAGAAGGGCGATCAGGATCGCCAGCGCGAGTGCAAGGGCGGCCCAGCGACTTCCCCAGTCGCGTGCCGCTCGCAGCCGTCCAGCATCGAGCTCTACCATGAGCGCGATCGTACCCTCCTGACCGGCTCTCTATCATCAGCCCAATGGCCGGGAGAAACCCGCTCCGCGACCTTCCGTCGGTCGACCGCTTGCTCGCCGACGAGTCCATCGCTCCGCTGGCAGCGCAGCACGGGCGGCAGCTCGTTGTGACCGCGATCCGAAACGCGCTCGCACGCGCGCGGGAGGATGCCCGGGCCGGAGCTGGTGTCGGGGATCTGGTTCATCGTGTGGTTAACGAGCTGGAGGCTCTGGAAGTTCCCAGACTCCGGCGTTCGCTGAATGCGACCGGAGTCCTCGTCCACACGAACCTGGGTCGGGCGCCGCTGGCAGAGGAGGCGCTGGACCGGGTCGTCGAAGTCGGTCGCGGCTATTCGAACCTCGAGTACGACCTCACCGCCGGCGCCCGCGGCTCGCGACAGGACCACGTAGCACCTCTGCTTCGCGATCTGACCGGCGCCGAGGCTGCACTCGTGGTCAACAACAACGCGGCAGCCATCCTCCTCGCGTTGGCGGCAATCGCGGGAGGCCGCGCGGTGATCGTCTCACGCGGCGAGCTGATCGAGATCGGCGACGGCTTCCGAATCCCGGACGTCCTCGCGCGCTCCGGCGCGAAGCTCGTCGAGGTCGGGACGACGAACCGCACGCGGCTCGCCGATTACGAGCACGCTGTCGGAGAGTCGACAGCCGCGATCCTCCGGGTGCACCAGTCGAACTTCCGGATGGTGGGCTTCACCGAGCAGCCGGGTCTCCGTGAGCTTTCGGCGCTCGCCGAGCGCCGCGGCCTCGTGCTGGTCGACGACCTCGGATCAGGCCTCCTCGACGAGCTCGAGGACGAGCCGAGCCCGCGCTCGAGCCTCGAGGCGGGCGCGCATCTCGTCTGCTTCTCGGGAGACAAGCTTCTGGGCGGGCCGCAGGCGGGAATCGTCGTGGGCCGCGCCGACCTGGTCGAGCGGCTGCGGCGTCATCCGCTCCAGCGCGCGCTTCGACCCGACAAGCTCACGCTCGCTGCTCTCGAGGGCACGCTCGCGCTCTATCGCAGCGGGCGGCAAGACGCGATTCCCGTTCCTCGCATGCTCCGCGAAGACCTCGACCTCGTGCGAGCTCGCGCGGGGCGGCTGGCTTCGCTGACCGGGGGCACCGTCGAGAGCACCGTCGCCCGCGTCGGCGGCGGAGCGCTGCCCCTCACCGAGCTCCCGAGCTTCGCCTGCGCTCTCGAGCCCGAGCTCGCGGAGGGTCTGCGGGGAGGGAACCCGCCCGTGATCGGCATCGTCCGCGACGGCCGCCTGCTCCTCGATTGCCGGACGCTCACGGATGCGGAGGCAGAGGAGGCGGCGGAGGCGGTTCGCGAGTGCCGCGCACGGTAGGCACAGCCGGGCACATCGACCACGGCAAGACCTGGCTCGTTCGGGCGCTAACCGGGAAGGACACCGACCGGCTGCCCGAGGAGCAGGAGCGCGGCATCTCGATCGATCTCGGGTACGCACCGCTCGACCTGCCGGATGGGCGACGGCTCTCTCTCGTCGACGTGCCCGGCCACGAGCGCTTCGTGCGGAACATGGTGGCCGGCGCGACCGGAATCGACCTCTTCCTGCTGGTCGTCGACGCAGCCGAGGGGGCACGGCCGCAGACACACGAGCACCTGGCGATCCTGAGGTTCCTCGGGATCGAGCGTGGCGTCGTCGCGATCACCAAGATCGATGCGGTCGACGAGGAAACCCGCGAGCTTGCCGTCGAGGAGGGCCGCGAGCTCGTCCCGGGCGCGCCGGTGGTAGCAACGAGCGCCCGGACGGGCGAAGGGCTCGACGAGCTTCGCTCGGCGCTTGCCTCGGAGGCCGAAGCCGTCGAGGAGCGAGCGGCCTCGGGCGCCACGCGGCTCTTCGTCGACCGGGTCTTCACGCTCCGCGGGATCGGCACCGTGGTAACGGGAACGCTCTGGTCCGGATCGCTCGGGGAGGGAGACGTCCTCGTCGCCGAGCCGGGTGGGCTCGAGGTTCGGGTTCGAAGCGTGCAGGTGCACGACCGCGACGTCGAGCGGGCCGGGGCGGGCCAGCGTGTCGCTGTCGCGCTCCCGGGAGTCGAACGGAACGAGCTCAGGCGCGGGGATGCGCTGGTCGAGCCCGGCGCGTTTCCCGCCAGCTACCGGCTGGACGTCAGCCTGGACGAGCTGGAGGAGATCCCGGACGGCGCGCGCCTCCACGTCCACCACGGGACCGCCGAGCACTACGCACGGGTGATCCGGGCCGGCGAGCGCTACGCCCAGCTCCGGCTCGCTTCGCCGGCGGTCGCTGCCCGGGGCGACCACGTCGTTTTGCGGGACCGGACGACCCTGGGCGGCGCAGTCGTCCTCGATCCTGTTCCGCCGAGGAAGCTCTCGCCCGAGCGTCTCGAGCTGATCGAGCGCGGTGACATCGCTGCCACGGTCCACGCGCCGGTCCGGCTCGACAGTCTCCGCCACCTCGCTCCCACCGATCTCGACGCAGTCGAGCAAGCCGGCGAGTGGCTCTTCTCACGGGCCTGGCTCGAGGCCTTCGAGGAGGATCTTCGAGCACGCATCCGCGCGGCCGATTCGCTTGACCCGGGCGTGCCGGTTCCCTCGGCTGCCTGGGCTGCGGCTGTCGTGCCCCGTCTCGGGCTCGAGCGGCGAGGAGCGAAGCTGTATCTCCCCGGCGCAGCGGCGTCCCTCGGAGACCGCGCCGACACGGCCGCCCGTCTCGAAGCCGAGCTCGAAGCGGCCGGCTACACGCCTGTCCCCGTCGAGAACCGGGAGCTCGGCGCCTACCTCGAGCGGGAAGGGCGCCTGGTGCGGGTCGGGGACGGCATGGCCGTCGGAGCCGGGGCGCACGAACAGGCCAGGCGGTTCCTCGTCGAGGAGTGCGAACGAGAAGGGTCGATAACGCTCGCCCGTTTTCGCGATCTGCTCGGAACGGGACGGCGGCCGGCGCAGCTCCTGCTCGAGCGCTTCGACGCAGACGGCGTCACGAGGCGGGTTGGCGACGCTCGGGTGCTCAGGCGGCGAGCATCCCGGGGCTGACCCGGATCTCGAACACGCAGGCTGGATCGCCCCGCAGCATGCAGTCGGTCTGGTCGACCTGCACTTCCTCGCCGTAGTGGCGGGCCGTTCCCTCGACCAGGCCGGCGAGCAGGCCACAAAGTCGTCTCGAGGATGTGTAGTTGATCGTGACGCCGTCGTCCCCGAGCGGCTGTACATGGAGTCGCGGCGGGCTGGCATTCGGGATCGTCGCCCGCACGAGCTCGTGGATGAACGTCTCCACCGAGAGGAGGAACGGCCGGGTGCCCCCGGCGACGGCGAAGAAGGCCGGGTAGAGGCGGGCGAACGTCTGCTGGGCCGTGAAGATGCCGACCTGGTAGACGAGCTCATCCTCCGGAGTCCCTGTGAGCTCCGAGGCCCGGTTGATGAGCGCGAGCAGGCGCTCATCCTCGTAGGACTCGCTCAGGAGGAAGACGGGCTGGTCCGAGAGGATCTCGGAAGCCACGTCGGAGCCGTGGTGTGCGGCCACGTAGTCGACGAAGCTCGCGAAGATGACCCCGTGCACAGCGGCAGGATTGTATTCGCGTCCTCTAAAGAGTGAGGGAGCGGAGCCCGCCGCAACGAGCCCGCCCCCAACTGTCTTCCGAGGGAGCCCCCGCCGCATCGGGGCCCACCCTCAGAAGTCCGCCGCAACCCTTACAACCCGCAGTATCGGTGATGCGAGCCGCTTCACTCCATGCCCCAGGAGGTGGTTCACACCCGTGGTTCACTTCCCTAGAACGAGTGATATCGGCGGGCGCTGAAAGGCCGATCTATTACGCCAGGCGGGGATCCGAGGGGATCTAGCCGGAAGCGAGATTGCTGGGGGGCCGCAGCCCAAGCAACTCGCGAGAGGGAGGCGGGTGAGTCGCACCGCCTCTCTCTTCTTTTAAGGGCCCTTTCTTCGGCGCCAGACGTAGGCAAGGCCGGTCCCCACGAGCGACACCGAGGCGGCCAGGCCGCGGCGGCCCAGGGTGACCCGAGCCCCGCGCCCGCCCACGCTCACGCTGGGAGCGCGCTTCCCCAGGTTCAGCGTGACGCCGGGAAGAAGCTTTCGCCGACGCTGGAACCGCCAGCCCACGCAGGCATTGTGTCCGCGTCGAGGGTCAGAAGCTAGGCTGGCCCCGGAGCGGCCCGGGCCCGGTGGCCCAGCCGGTCTTCAAAACCGCCCCGCCAGAGGAACC
>JBBQXP010000114.1:0-8184 GCA_038209555.1 Gaiellales bacterium | reverse complement strand
TGGAAGCACCCTTGTGACCGAGGAAACGGGCACGGTTTGCTTTCCGGGGGTGACATTCGGGAATCCAGGCTCCTTCGTTTCGTACGGGAATCCGGCCTTTTTCACGGGGACGTACACGATCCTGGAAGGCACGGGTGTCTTCGAGGGCGCGACGGGTTCCGGCACGTCGAGGTTCCAAACCGCGGGGGACGCGGCCCTTTCCAGGCTCTCGGGAACGATCACGTTGCCGTAGTTTCGCAAACGACGAGAGACCCGAGGAGGCGGAGCGGCCGGCCTTAACTACCGGCCGCTCCGCCTCGACGTTGGGGTGACGATGGAGTACAGAGGCCGCGGACCGACCTGAACACTGACGCTCGACGGCACCTGGCGAGACTCATGCTTCGTACAACTGCAGCACCGCGAGGTCTTAAAGGTGGAGCGTGCCGGGATCGAACCGGCGACCTCCGGCTTGCAAAGCCGCTCCGTGGTTGGCGTGGGCGGTCGAAGGCAGCATCCCACGACGTAAGGGCGCGACGACCACCGCTCTCGAAGTAGTAGGCACCTGTGAGCTCGGTTGCCAGCGAGTTGCCACTCGCGCGCCGTTCAACACGACAGACGCGATCCGATCAGTGCGCCAGTGGGGGAGCAGAAGTAGTCTCGTCGACGTAAGTATCGGTACTCCTGTTCATTTCGGAGTAAGCGTTGTAAAAGTGGCGAACGCCGCTACCGCTGCCGGGCCGACGTACAGACGCCTGGCCGCAGAAAGGAGATCGCATGGCTGACTACACGATCGTTCCTGTCGCGGACGTGCAGGATCAGGCCGAGGAGGTGGGGATGGATCCGGATCACTTCGAGATCCGCTTCCTGCGCGAACGCCTCGGCCTCAAGAACTTCGCCGTCACCTTCGAGCGTTTCGGCGGTGGGTGGCGACCGGCCCGCGGCCACCGGCACACCGTTCAGGAGGAGGTCTACTTTCTCGTCTCAGGCCGGGCGCAGGGCAAGTTCGACGGCGAGGTGGTCGACCTCGAGCCGTGGACGGCCGTGCGTGTCCCTCCGGAGACCGCGAGGGCGTTCCGCGCGGCCGGAGACGAGGACGCCGTCTTCGTAACCATCGCGGCTCCTCAGGCCGGCCTCGACGACGTGGAGTTCCTCCAGGACTACTGGGTCGACTAGAGAAGCGACCGGGTCCGAGCGGCGTGCCACTCGAGGCCGAACGCCTCGAACCGGGCGGCCGCGCGCTCGACGAGGCTCGCGTCCTCGCGCACGAGGCCGAGGGCGCGTAGTGCGAACGGCTCGAGATATGTCTCGGGCTGCAGCACGCGGCTCGCCTCTGCCTCGACGCGCGCGCGCTCGCGGAGAGCGGCGAGGCCGTCCAAGTGCGTCGCCATCGCGCTGAGGTAGGGCCAGCTCGACCGCCGCACGCCGGGCTCGCCGAGCTGCGACTCGACGGCTGCAAGGTCATTGCGATGGAGGGCGAGCTGAACGCGTGGTGTGCCGGGCACGGTCCCATAGCCGGTCATCGCGTGCGCCTCGGCCTCTTGCTCCAGCCGGTTCGACTCGTCCTCGTCGCCGAGGTGGGCGCAAGCAAGCGCGCACACGAGCAGCGAGCGCTCGTGGAACACACACGGCGTCGCGACGTTCGCCGCCACGGCATCTTCTACCCGCGGCTGCAGCCGACTTGCAGCCTCCCAGTTGCCGAGCAGCTCCTCGAGCATCAGGCTGGCGGAGACGCCGTGCAGCCGATGATGGGGTGAGAGCCCGCGCGTGATCTCTTCGTGAGAAACCGTGTAGCGCCGGGCTTCGTCGAGATATCCGCGCGCAACGGCCGGACCCATCGCGCAGAGGTAGATGTCCGCCTGGTGATCTGGGTCGCTGATCTCGCCGACGAGCGAGACGCGCCGACGGGCCCATTCGAGCGCGTCGTCGAAGTTGCCCGCAGCGAACGCGCTCAACCCCTGGACGTCGTAGCCGTAGGAACGGATGGCCGGGTCATCCAGTCGTTCCGCGATCCCGCTCGCCTCGTTCGCCAGCTCGGAGGATTTGTCGTAGTCGGAGTAGCAGCGGGCGATGAGCGCCTTCGCGCGCGCCACACTGTCGGGCCTCGCGAGCTCGAGCGCTCGCTCGATCCAGCCCTCGACGAGACCGGCCTCCGGGGCTACACCCCACATCCCTGCGCGGACGAGCGTCTGGAAGACCAGCTCCGAGTAGAGATCCGCAGAGGTCGCGTCGTCGTCCACCAGCTCGATCGCCCGCTGCATCGCCGACGAGAACCCCTTGCCGTTGAAGTAGATGGCGTTTGCGTGACCGATCTCCCGCCAGATCTCCGCCTGCGTCTGCGGGCTCCTCTCGAGCTCGACCGCCCGCTGGAGGAGGGCAACAGCATCGTCGATCTCGTAGCGCCCCACGGCCAGGTCGGCCGCGGGGCGGAGCCATACGACAGCGCGCTCGCGCAGCCGTTCGAACTCCACGTCTTCTCCCGCCCAGGCGAGGTCGGCGTCCTCCGGGCGCACGGCCTCAGCGTAGTGGTATGCGAGAAGAGCCGCGTGCTCGTCTCGACCCTCTCCCGCGCGCTCGAGCCACCCCGCAAAATGCGCGTGGAGGCGTGCACGCTTCACCTTCGGCAGGCTTCTGTATGCGACTTCCCGCGTGAGCGCGTGCTTGATCGCGAACTCGCGCTCGCCGGCGATCGACGAGCCCGGGGTGGCGGATGAAGTCGCGTTCCTCGAGCAGGCGAAGGTCCGGGTCGACGCCCTCGAGCAACTCGTAGACGGGGCCGGACCAGAACGTGCGCCCGATCACCGCGGCGGCCTGAAGCGCAGCCTTCTCGGCCGGCCCGAGGAGGTCGATGCGCGCGGCGAGAACCGCCTGCACCGTGTCGGGAACGACGAAGTCGTCGGGCAGCTGGTGCGCGGTCCAGCCGCCGTTTTTCCGTTCGAGCACGCCCTGGTCGATGAGCGTCCGAACGAGCTCCTCGACGAAGAACGGATTGCCCTCTGCCCGCTGGACGACGACCTCACGAATCGGCGCCGTCAGCACGGCCGGAATCAGCTCGTCGACCATGCGGGCGGCGTCCGACGACGAGAGCGCCTCCAGCCAGAGCGTCTCGGCCTCGCGACCGCGCCCACCCCAGGTGGGTCGGCTGTGCACGAACTCCGGTCGCGCCGTTCCGAGCAGCAGCAGCGGCCCGCGAACGTCGTGCAGCCCGGCTTCGAGGACGTCGAGGAGCGCCTCCTCCGCCCAGTGCAGGTCTTCGACCAGCACGACGGCCGGTTGCTCGGCCACGAGCTCATCGAGCAAGGCGACCCACGCCTGGCGGAGCCGGTCGCGGGCGGCGAGCGGGTGGAGGTCCGAGGGTGCCTCGAGCCCGAGCGTCAGGGCGAGAACGGCGTGCTGCCCGAGCCGGCGCCGCACGGCTTCGGGCGAATCGCTCTCGAGCAGGCCGAGATGCTCGCGAACGACGTCGCCCAGCGGCACGTACGTGATCCCCTGCCCGTACGAGAGGCAGCGTCCGGTGCGGCGGGGCGGTTCGGGCGACTGGGAGCCGAGCCACTCCCAGAACTCGCGAATCAACGTCGTCTTCCCGATCCCCGCCTCGCCCATGATCGTCACGAGCGCCGGCTGCCCGTCCGCGACGGCGCGACGGTAGGACTGTTGGAGCGCCTCGAGCTCTCGCTCCCGGCCGACGAAGACGCGGCGCAAGCCGCCGACCCCACGCGGTCTCATCAACGACAGCGCGCGGACGAGCCGGCGGCACGGAACTCCGCCCGCCTTTCCCTTGGCTGCGACGGTGGTTGGCTCGTCGAACTCGAAGGCCCCGCGCACCGCCGCGGCCGTGCGCTCGCCGACGAGGATCTCCCCCGGCTCGGCGGCCTGCTCGAGCCGCGCTGCGACGTTGACCGCATCGCCGGTGACGAAGGAGCTCCCTTCGCGCGGCTGACCCACGACGACGTCTCCCGTGTTCACGCCGATGCGAAGCGAGAGAGCGTCGCCGAAGAGCTCCTCGAGCCGCCTCTGCATCGAGAGCGCTGCGTGCAGCGCGCGCTCCGCGTGATCCTCCTGCGCCGCCGGCGCACCGAAGGCCGCCATGACCGCGTCGCCGACGAACTTCTCGACCGTCCCGCCGGCATCGGCGATCTCACCCGCCATCGCGTCGTAGAAACGGTTGAGCAGCGCGCGCGTTCGCTCGGGGTCCTGAGAGCCCGCAAGCTCGGTCGAGCCGACGAGGTCGGCGAAAAGGACCGTCGCGAGCTTCCGCTCCTCGCCTGCCTCGGCCGGCTCGGAGATCGGGCTGGCGCAGTTGGGGCAGAAGCGAGCACCCCCGGGGACCGATTCGCCGCAGTTCGCGCAGAACGCCATCTTGCGATTGTCCCTGGCCGGCTCGGGCGTGGCAACGCCGCCCGGGTCTTGCCGCAATATCCGGAAAGGTGGGCGGTACTGGGCTCGAACCAGTGACCCCAGCTTTGTCGAGCGTGTGGAGATCTTCGCCGGTACTCGCCGGTACTCGCCAAGGCACTGGAAATCAGAAATTTTGGAGCTGCGGGACCGAGGCTCGTCGGCCTGGACTTTCCGGGCGCCTAAAAGGATCAGCGCTCACTCGCATAGCTCGAGGAAGCCGATCTCGAGCATCCGGCGAGCAAGGGCAAGACCTGTCTCCTGCGCGGCACGGCTGTCTACGGCCGCCGCCAGCGCCTCCCGCAGCGTCCTCGAGCCGTCGAGCGCGCGGATCAATCGCGCCGTGGGTGGATCGAGCTCTGCGGAGAAGGGCAATCCGTTCTCGAGCCGGAGGGTCAGGTTCTCCGCATGCCAGCGGCCTCCCGCGAAGCGCGTGTCCTGGGTGACGACGACGTCGTCAACGGCGCGTAGTCGCCGGTCGAGGAGCACGCTGTCCGAGTCGAACTCGGACATCCGGTCGCGCGTCTCGAAGAGCTTCCTCACGTGTCGCCCCGCTGGGCGAAGCGCCGCCCTGGGAAGCTGCTGCGCCTCCAGCCGGCCGTCCCGGCCGTCGCTCCGCTTGCGAAGGACGAGGCACGCATAGCCGAGCTGCTCGATTCCGAGCTCACGGTAGTACGCGAGCCAACGATCGAGCGCCTCGGCGTACGCCTCGGGCCGGTCGAGGAGATCGCGATTCCACACCGTCGCGGTCTCGATCGGGTCGTCTGTCGAGGTGTGGAGCAGGAACGCGTCGCACCCCGAGCCTTCCAGCCAGCTCCGCGGACGCTTGGCAGGGTCGTCCGGATCGAGCGCCCACGCGATCAGGAGGCAGGCGAACCCGCCCGGCGCGAGCGCGGGCGGTGTGGCCCGCACGACGTGTTCCGAGACGGCGTCGCCGGGCATGCCGCTGTCCCGGAACAGATACGCGCTCTCGGGCGAAACGACGTACGGCGGGTTGGCGATGACGAGGTCGAACTGCTCGCCCTCGACCGGCTCGAAGAAGCTGCCGGATCGCGTCTCGAAGTTGTCGACGCCATTGAGCGCTGCGTTGAACGCCGCGTAGACGAGCGCCCTCTCGTTCACGTCCGTCGCGACCACGCGCTCGGCGTGCGCGGCGAGCAGGATCGCCTGAATCCCGTTACCGGTGCAGAGGTCGAGGGCACGCTCGCCCTCGCCGCGAACGGTCATGTGAGCGAGAGCGACGGACGGGCGGTGCACGCCCGGCACATGGTCGGCGTGCGCTTCCGCCGCGCCCGCGTGATCGGAGGCGATCAGCAGCTCGTCGTGAGGGACGAGGCGCGCCGCCCCGTGCACGACCTCTGCGTCGTGGACGAGAAGCCCGGCTCCCGCGAGGCGCGCCTGCAGCTGCGCGCCCACGAGCTCATCGAGGCGCAGGTGTGTGACGGGAACGCCGAGCAGGAAGAGGCGGAGAAGCACGGCCAGCTCGTCCGAGTCGCCGAGCCGTCGCAGGTACGACGGCAACTCCGGCGAGCGCGCGAGGAGCTGGTCGCCGGTCGCGAGCCGCTGCTGGATCCCGTCCGGCTCGTAGCCCGCATCCCGAAGCAGCCGGACGAGCTCGACCGCCGCTTGCGGGCTCTCCGCGCGCGGCGGGTCGGGGCGCCCGGGAGGGGGGACGGCGCGGACTGGCTCCACGGCTGGACGCTCGATCGAGTCGCGCTAGAAGGTCTTGTTCGTCTTCAGGTCGTACCTGAACTCGACGGCCGACCCCAAGGAGCCGTCGGCCTTCTGCGGCTTGTACTCGACCTCGAGCTTGGCGAAGTTGAACGACACCGAATCGGCCGGAATGAATGCGTCCTCGGGTCCGCTCGTCTGAAATGAGCTGACGAGGACGTCATGAAACTTGAACGTCAGGTATTCCTGCTGGCCCTTGCCGGCCTTGCGGGCCGAGAGCGTGGCCGTCTTGATGTGCTGCCCTGTGGCACAGGCCTTCATGAGACCGATGCTCGCCCTGTTCAGGCCCATCACGAAATGGAAGTCGTGCATCGAGACCTTGCCGGCTCCCCCGCCGCCACCGGACGGGCCGGCACCGGCGTGGGTCTCGCCCCAGCTCCACGACTCGACGTCGATCTCATCCTTGTGCTTGGCATCGGCGCTCTCGCCCTTGATGCCGTCGAACTTGATGAAATAGTCGACCGCTGCCATCGCGCTCCTCCCGTACCCGCTCGGGCGATCGTACCTGAGCCTTCTTCACGTAAATGGACTTCGCTTGCTTTTGCGGCTTCCTGCGCTCGTGCGACCTGCCGCGGACTGCCACCGGTTGCGGCCCCGAGCTCCAGAAGAGGCTGGATGTTTCGGGAGCTATTTGATTGGAGAGCACGTGCTACGAGCGCAGGAAAGCGAGCACGGCGAGCACGTGTCGATGGCCGTCTGTGCTTTCCGGCAGGCCGAGCTTCTGGAAGATGCTCGTGAGGTGCTTCTGCACTGCGTGCTGCTCGCCCAGCGTGTCGAACAGCCGTCATCCGTCCGTGCCGTAGCTCGTTAGCACGACCCCGGAGCGGAACGGGCGGCTGCCGACGAGCTTCAGCTTCGGAAAGTTAGTCGTGTTCTCGAATAACCTCGCCCCGCGCCCCAGCACGACCGGGTAGACGAATAGCCGGTACTCATCGACCAAACCCAGGGAGATCAGCTCGTGCACGAGCGTGATGCTCCCGGTCGCGACGATGTCCTTGCCCGCCTTACTTTTGAGCTCTCGGACGTTGTGCTCCAGGTCGCCGGACAGCACTGAGCTCCGCTCCCACTCCGGATCCTTCATCGTGCCGGAGACGACGTACTTCGAGACGTTATTGAGGTACTCCGTCACCCCCGTCTCGTCGTCGGTCTGCAGCGGCCAGTAGCCGCGAAACTCTTCGAAAGTGACCCGCCCAAGCAACAGCGCGTCGGCCGCTTCCGCCTGCTCGCGAAGAGCCGCGTTAAGGTCGGACTGATCGACGTCCTCGTCGCCGGCAGGCGCGAACCAGCCCTCGCGCGCGTCGATGACGCCGTCGAGCGTCATGTTCTCTGTGACGACCAGCTTCCTCATAGGAGGGCCTCCGTTGTTTGTTGTGCCTCTTCATCAATAATGACCGCGGTCGGGGGGCAAACTCATCGCGGCTCGAACCGAGTCCAAAGCGTTTCCAGCTACTGCGCAGGAGTGAGCGCGAACTGCGCTGCGAGGACCGATGCGATGAGTTTCCGGGTCGCCGCGGGTCTTAGTTCGTGATCCCGGTAGCGTCCGATCCGACGATGGATCGGCTCGCGCCGGACCATTCGAATCCAACGGAGGGAGATGACATGCCCGAACAGAAGATCGGAACGCGCGAGGAATTGCAGATGGTACGGGACGAGCTCGCCAAGCTCGAGGCCGAGCAGGCGGAGCGAAACGAGGAGATCAAGAAAAAGCGTCTCGATCTCCCCTGGGTCCCGGTCGAGAAGGAGTACGAGTTCGACACCGAGGACGGCAAGAAGACCCTCGCCGAGCTCTTCGACGGGCGCTCACAGCTGCTCGCCTACAACATCATGTTCGGCCCCGACTACACGCTCGGCGCCTGTCCCGGCTGCACCAACTTGGGCGACGGTCTCGACGGCTCGCTCGTCCACCTGAACCACCGCGACGTGACGCTGCTCTGCTTCTCCCGGGCGCCGATCGAGCGGCTGACCGCCTACAAGCGGCGGATGGGCTGGCAGTTCCCCTACGTCTCCACCTACAACACCGACTTCGCCTTCGACTTCGGCCTTGCGACGACCGAAGAGCAAGCGCAGCAGATTCCCGAGGTC
>JBBQXP010000113.1:0-8218 GCA_038209555.1 Gaiellales bacterium | reverse complement strand
CTCCCCGGGCTGGACTCGAACCAGCAACCCTCCGGTTAACAGCCGGATGCTCTGCCAATTGAGCTACCGGGGAAAGCTGGCCCAGTTTAGATGGTTGGTCGGCAACTACCGCACCCTCGGATGACGGCCCCGCGGGCACGCCAATTACCAACCAACCATCAGCGCCGCTAGACGGGCTCGCCCGCTGCTGCTCGCACCTTCTGAAGCTGCTCCTGGAGCGCTTCGAGCCGCTCCGGCTCGGCTTCGGCGAGCTCGCGGCGCAGCTGCCGTTCCCGGAGCCGGAGGAGCAGTTGCTTGGCTGTCTCCTCGTCGATTCCCTCGGCCGCAGCCCGCGCGTCCAGCTCGGCTAGCGCCGGCAGGATCTCCGCGTCCGTCTCCCCTCCCATGACGACGTACTCGCGAAGTTTGCGGTGGAGCTCCGTGTCGAAGTGGTCATCCGAAAGCTCGGCGAGCACCTCGACCAGCGACGGATGGGCGATCGCGCCCGCCAGTGCGTCCCGCTCGAGCCGGTCGCCTGCCTCGAGGACCTTCCGCGAGATCTCGCCGGTCCGCCGCGAGGCACGCGGTGCCAGCTCGCGGTGGAGATCCGGTGGGAGGTCGAGGCTGTTGGCGGCGTACTGAATCGCGTCCATCCACTCCGTGTTCTGGTCGAACCCGCTCAGGACCTCGCGCACACGCGCGAAGGCCTCCGCCTTGCTCTTGGACGCATCGATCTCCAGCTTCACCCGGTAGCGCGGGTACGGCTCCGCCTGGTCGAGGCGCTCCGCGAAGCGCTCGGCCTCCTCGGCTGGATCGGATCCCGGCGCGAGCGGCACGACCCGAACTTCGTCGAAGTCGCGGTAGGCGAGGTCCATGCCCCTGAGCGTCGCCGCCTCGCCGGGCGCGTCGGCGTCGAAGCAGAGGTAGAGCCGCGGGGTGAGCCGGCGCAGCTCCTTGAGCTGGGCCGGCGTCAAGGCTGTCCCCATCGACGCGACTGCGGTCCTGAGCCCTGCCTGGTGGAGCGCGAGCACATCCGTGTAGCCCTCGACGACGACCGCGCGGTCCTCCTTGGCGATCGAGGCGCGTGCCCGGTCCAGTCCGTAGACGAGCGATGCCTTGTGGAAGAGCTCGCCCTCGGGAGAGTTCACGTATTTCGCGGGGATCGGATCGCTCTCCGAGAGCCGGCGAGCGCCGAATCCAACCACGCGCCCCCGCGGGTCCGCGAGGGCGAAGGTCAGCCTGCCGGCGAAGTAGTCGTTCCCGCGGCGGTTGACGAGCCCGGCCGCTGTGAGCTCCTCGTTCGTGAAGCCCTTCTCCCGCGCCTTGGCGGCGAGAGTCGTGCCTCCCGGAGAGAGCCCCAGCCGGAACTCCTTCGCGATCTCCTCGTGAAGTCCCCGCTCGACCAGGTACTCCCGGACAGGAGCTCCCGCATCGGACTCCCAGAGGTAACGTCCGTAGAAGACCGCGGCGGACTCGAGCAGCGCCTGCAGCCGGTCGCGCCGGCGGCGGCCGGCCTCGGCCCGGGGTGAGCTTTCCTCGTACTCGAGCTGGATGCCCGTCCGGTCTGCGAGCCACTCGACTGCCTCGGCGAAGTCGAGACCCTCCGTCTCGCGCACGAACGAGATCAGGTCGCCGCCCTTCCCGCACCCGAAGCAGTAGAAGAGCTTGTCGTGCGGGTTCACGGAAAAGCTCGGCGTCCGCTCCTCGTGGAAGGGACAACGGCCCGTCCAGCGAGCACCGACCCTGCGGAGAGGCGTGCGAGCCGAGACGAGCTCAACGATGTCGGCTGCGTCGACGACCCGCTCGATCGACGACTTGACGATCAGCGCCATGCCAGGGCGAAGCGGTCGGTCATGCCCGAGACGTAGTCGGTGATCCGCTCGCGAAGCTCGCCGGGTCGGCCGGCAGGGAGGTCCTCCGGGTGGTCGGCGAGGTGGTCGAAGATCCTGTGAATCGTCGCGACCGCGAGCTCCCGCTGCTCGCGAGCGGCCGGACCCAGGTAGACGCGCTCGAACATGAAGGCACGAAGGTTCAGCATCGCATGCCCGACCTCGTCGCTCTGGACGATGTCCCCCGCCTCGGCGGAGGCTTCTACGATGTCGTGCACGAGCGTGTCGATCCGACGTGACCCGCGCTCCCCTAGGAGGGCTATCTCCTCGGTGGGCAGATCTTCCTGACGGAGGAAACCGGCACGCAGAGCGTCGTCGATGTCGTGGTTGATGTACGCAACGCGGTCGACCAGCCGGACGATCTTTCCCTCCAGCGTCGAAGGTGCTCCCTGGCCTGTGTGGTTCAGGATGCCGTCGCGAACCTCCATGGTCAGGTTCAGGCCACGGCCGTCGCGCTCGAGCACCTCGACGACACGAAGAGACTGCTCGTTGTGCCGGAAGCGGCCGCCGAAGCGCTCCGCGAGCGCGGCGTCCAACGCCTCCTCCCCGACGTGGCCGAAGGGCGCGTGTCCGAGGTCGTGGCCGACCGCGATCGCCTCGGTGAGATCCTCGTTCAGGCGAAGTGCGCGCGCGACCCCGCGCGAGATGCCCGCGGCCTCGAGGGTGTGGGTGAGCCTGGTGCGGTAGTGGTCGCCCTTCGGGTCGATGAAGACCTGCGTCTTGTACTTGAGCCGGCGAAAGCTCTTGGAGTGGACGATCCGGTCCCGGTCGCGTTGGAACGGCGTCCGGAGCCGGCACTCCTCCTCCTCCTCGAACGCCCGGCCCGCCGTCTCGTAGGAGCGCACCGCAAGCGGGGAGAGCCAGCTCTCCTCGTGCTCCCGGACCAGCGCGGGGAAGGCGTCGGCGACCTTCCCGGCTAGGTTCGGCATGGTTCCAGGGCCGTCACGATCCCAGGCTAGATGGTTGATCGGAAGTTGGCGCGGCCGGCAAATTGTCGATCGATCATCTAGATGATGACCGGGACGGTGCCTCCGTCCACGCTCCAAGCGGATCCCGTCACGTAGCTGGCGCGATCAGAGCACAGGAAGGCGATCACGGCGGCGATCTCCTCCGGCTCGGCCATGCGCCCGAGCGGGCGGCCCTTCGCGACGCCCTCGAGAACCTCCTCGCGGGATATTCCCTTCTGCTTTGCGGCTTGGTCGGCGAGGCCGCCTTCCCCGAGCCAGGCCGGCGAGAGGGTCGGGCCGGGCGCCACCGCGTTGCAGAGGATCCCGTCCTTTGCGTAGAGGTCTGCAACGAGGCGGGAGAGCGAGAGGACGGCGGCCTTGCTGACCGTGTAGTCCGGCATGCCGGTCGACGGACGCTTGCCGGCGGTCGAGCTGACGTTCACGATCCGCCCGTTCCCCCGTTCGCGCATGGCCGCCACGACGGCGCGGATCGAACGGACGTAGCTCATGACATTTAGCTGCCAGACCGTCTCCCAGTCTTGCTCCGTCAGGTCCTCGAACCCCACCTGCCGCGCCACGCCGACGTTGTTGACGAGACAGTCGACTGGGCCGAGCCTTTCGGCGACCTCCGCCACGACCCGGGCAGGCTCCTCCGGGCGAGAAAGGTCACAGGCGATTCCGAGCGCGGCCCCGGTGTCGGCGGCGGCCTCCGCCACGCCCTCCTCCGAGCGACCGGTCACGACAGCGCGAGCTCCCTCGGCAGCGAGGATACGTACGGTCTCGAGTCCGATTCCGGCGGTGGAGCCGGTAACGAGGCAGACCCGATCCGTGAGGCCCAGGTTCACTGCGGCTACCTTACGGGCTCGAGGATCGCTGCCGATGAGGGTCGAGTGAGGATCAAACGAGGCATCGCGGCAACGAGCGTCCTATTCGCGCTCGCAGCTCCCGGGTCGGCGAGGGCCGTCACGATCACGGACCGGGACGCGGTCGAATCCGCGGTCGTCGTCCGCATCAACGCGGTCCGGTCGGACCACGGCCAGTCGCGACTCGCGGTCGCGCCACGCCTCCGCAAGGCTGCCGAGCAGCACGCCCACAACATCGCCCGCTACGGGTACTTCAGGCATTCCTGGAGCAGCGGAGCTCCCTTCCGGACATGGATCGCGCGGTTCTGGCCCGGCCCGGGCTACACGTCCTGGGCGGCGGGCGAAAATCTCTTCTGGGCGGCGCCGGACGCGACGGCGGCAAAGATCGTGCGGCGCTGGCTTGGGAGTCCCGGGCATCGGACGAACATCCTGCGCCCGGAATGGACGCGCATCGGGCTCGGCATCGTCCACGTCCGCGGCGCGATCGGCACGTATCGCTCCGCGCGGACGGTCACGATCGCCGCGGCGGAGTTCGGCTACCGCTCGTAGCCGTTGAATCGCGGCTGCGGCCACAGCCGCTCCTTAAGCTGGACAGATGGCGCCGACGACGATCCTGCTTGCCCGGCACGGCGAGACGGACTGGAATGCGGTCGGGCGCTGGCAGGGGCACACCGACAGGCCGCTGACCGAGCGGGGACGCCGTCAGGCGGCGGAGCTCGCCGGGCGCCTCGCGAATGCCGAGATCGACGCCGTCTACTCGAGTGACCTCCTCCGCGCCGTCGAGACGGCGGAGCCTGTGGCGAAGCTGCTCGGACTCCCGCTTCAAACCCTCCCGGAGCTTCGCGAGGTCGACGTGGGCACGTGGGCCGGGCTGACCAGAGACGAGGTCGCGGAGCGCTTCCCGGACGGCTTTCGCCGGTGGAGCGAGTGGCAGACGGGCTGGGAGGACGGCGAGACGTACGACGAGATGGGCGAGCGCGTGGTCGGCGCGATTCTCAGGCTCGGCGGCGAGCACCAAGGCGAACGCATCCTGGTCGTTTCCCACGGCGGTGCGATCAGGGCTCTCCACGCGGCCGCGGCCGGCATCGACATCGCCACGTTCCGACGGCTCCGGCCGGTCGTCCAGAACGCCCGCGTCACGTCGATCCTCGTCGACAACGGCCGGCTGTCTGTAGCTCCCGGCGAGGATCTAGACTGAGCCCCGTGGTGGACCACACGAGCAAGTACAAGCTTCCCACCTTCATGTTGGTCTGCGGTGCAGCGACGGCCTCGGTACCACACCAGGACAGCGTTCTAGACGCCGATAAGGGCAAGAAACCGCTCCGCTGCGAGCTCGTCCACACTTTAGTTCGGGTGGCGAGCCAACCGATCTTGTGCCAGGTGCCGCAGCGAGCAGGAGATTTGTCCGAGCTGGAGCTGCTCACGATCGCCCGGCCGCGCGGGTTGGCATTCGCGAAGATGCTGTTGAGCCAGTCGGAGAGCTCGCGGAGACGCTCCCAGTAGCAGTCCATCGCCGCATTGAGACGCTCTCGCTCTATCGTAAGCCAAGCCGTGCTCAGAACGTAACCGGCCGCTAACCTCGGCGGCCCTACGCCTCCCCTACCCTCGGGAGGCGGATGCGCATCAGGAACGGGACCATCGCACTGGCGACTCTCTTGGGTTGCCTGGGCATCGGTTTTGTGTTCACCGCCCTAGCGGAAGGCCACAATCCGTTCGACCCCGATCTCGGCAGCCAGCCCGTGGGCAACACGAGCATCCGCTCCAGGAATGCCGTCGGAAGCAGTCAGCCGCAAGGCGGCGGCGGCCGCGACAAGACGGCAACATTGCTGGCGGCCGGTGATATCGCCGAGTGCGAGCACCAGGGCGACGAAGCAACGGCGAAAATACTCACCGCTCATCCGAGGGCGGCGATCGCGACGCTCGGCGACAACGCATATCAGCACGGCACAGCCGGGGAGTTCCGCACGTGCTACGGCCCCTCGTGGGGAAGGTTCAAGGGACGAACGTGGCCCACGACCGGAAATCACGATGAGGCTACGAAGAACGCTCAAGGCTACTGGGACTTCTTCGGGTCGAGAGGCGGGCCTTACGACCGCTATTACTACAGCTACGCTCTCGGCGCCTGGCACGTCGTCGTCCTCAATAGTGACTGCTGGCGAGTCGGCGACTGCGACCCGGGCGACCCCCAGGCACAGTGGCTGAAATCAGATCTCCAAACGCATCGGGCCCGCTGCACGCTCGCCTACTGGCACCGGCCACCGTTCACGTCGGGTAGGTATGGACTTCCAAAGGACACGCGCCGTGTCATGCCGCTCTGGCGGATCCTTTATCAGCAGGGGGTCGACATCCTGCTCGTGGGGCACGACCACGACTTCGAGCGGTTTGTGCCAATGGACGCTCAGGGGAATCCCGACCCGGTGAAGGGAGTGCGCGAGTTCGTGGTTGGGACGGGCGGCGGCAACCTGCGCCGCTTCAAGAACCCGCCCCTGCCGACGACGGCGATCCGAAACGACTCTACTTGGGGCGTTTTGCGCCTAAGGCTCAGGCCCCGGGCGTACGCCTGGAAGTTTCTCCCGGTCGCCGGCAAGAGCTTCAGCGATTCTGGTAGCGGCACCTGCCACTGAGGGGAGGCCGTCTACGGCTCCCCCAGTGTTGACGCCGGGCTCACCCGGTTGACGGCCACGGTGAACGGCTCGAACCGCCGCGCGATTCGTTCGCCGCGAGCGTCCACAAGCTCGTTCAATGGCAGCGGCGGGTTGGCCTCCGCCAATGGTTCTGGCGGAGCCGCGAGAGTGAGCCCGCTTCGGGCGCGTTCTCGCACTAGCGCCTCGTCTGACTTGACAACGGTTCCGGTACCACACCGGTACCACACGAGCAGTGCATTTAGCGGCATTCACGGCAGAGACGGCACTCCGTTTCTCCTGCAAACGGCTAGCCTGCGCGATGTGGAGGACTACACGAGCAAGTACAAGGGCGAGCAGGTCGAGATCGCGCTTTTTGGAGGCGAGTACCAGGAGGGTCGCTTGACCGCCTATTGCTACGTGGAGGACGTGGCGCACATCGAGCTCAACGGGCACATCCTCATCCCGCTCCAGAACATCGCCTCGCTTCATTGCTCGAGCCGCTGTGACGCACCGGACTCCGACTGGCCGCCCCGCGGCTTGACGGACTCGGACCCAGAGGCCGACGACGAAGCCTGACCCCCGGGGACCGCGCGGAGCACCCCGGCCGGGGCCGCTCGCGGCCCGGAACATCGTGAAGGCATGGCTCTTCCTGGGCGGGTTCGCCGCGCTTCAGACCGCGCTCGGCTGGTGGCTGGGCGGGCTGCGCCTCGGCTCCCTCTTCCTGGTCGTCGCTCTGCTCATGATCTCGACGCTCTACTGGTACGGGCCGCGGGTCATCCTCGCCTCGCTCGGGGCCAGGGAGCTTTTGCTCGCCGAGGCCCCGCTCCTCCACAGCTCGCTCGAGCGGCTCGCGGTGGCAGCGGGCGTTGACCGGCCGCGCCTGTACGTCCTCCCGGACGGCCATCCGCGCGCGTTTGCGGTCGGCCGAGGGCGGGGCTCCGCGGCCGTCGCACTTTCTCAGGGGCTCGTGACGCTCTCCCGGCCGGCCGAGCTGGAAGGGCTGCTCGCGCACGAGCTCGCGCACATCCGCCACCGTGACGTGGTCGTCCAGACCCCGGTCGTCGTGGTGGCCGGTTGGCTCCTCGAAGCCAGCAGGATCGGAGGCATCCTCGAGCGGGCTCTGCTCTTTGTCCTCGCGCCGGTCGCAGCGAGCCTGGTGCAGGTTCTTCTCTCACCTAAGCGCGAATTTGCCGCAGACGCGGCCGGGGCCCGCTACTGCACCTCACCGCATGGGCTCGCGGACGCGCTCGTGCGCCTCGAGCAGGCACAAGAGCTCATCTCCTTCCAGGCCAGCCCCGTGACCGAGCCCCTCTACACGGTCAATCCGTTCGAGCCGATCGGAATAGCCGCGCTCTTCACGACGCACCCTCCCGTCGGCGAGCGCGTGGAGCGCCTACGCAACCTTGATCCAGACTGGCGAGAGAAGCTCCGCGCGGCCTGAACTCCGTTAACGCCGAAAGGGCCGCGAAAGCGACCCTTTCGAAAATAACCGGCGGTGTCCTACTCTCCCGGGAGGTTGCCCTCCGAGTACCATCGGCGCAGGCGGGCTTAACTTCTCTGTTCGGAATGGGAAGAGGTGTCTCCCCGCCGCTATCACCACCGGAATTGTGAGGTTCGCCGGCGCACAGTCGGCGCACCCTCAAAACTCCATAGCAGCCGTCACGGTGTTCAAATCAAGACCTCGGGTAATTAGTACGGGTCCGCTGAACGCATTGCTGCGCGTACACGTCCCGCCTATCAACGTGGTGGTCTACCACGACCCTTACTCCCTCTAGGGGATGGGAAGCCTCATCTCGAGGTGGGCTTCCCGCTTAGATGCTTTCAGCGGTTATCCCATCCAGACGTAGCTAATCAGCAGCGCCGTTGGCACGACGACTGATACACCAGCGGTCTGTTCGTCCCGGTCCTCTCGTACT
>JBBQXP010000112.1:0-8286 GCA_038209555.1 Gaiellales bacterium | reverse complement strand
CATTTCCACTACGTCTGGCCCACGTTCACGCTCAACGTCACACCAGGGCCGCCAAACATCGCGGTCTTCGCCTTCGTTCCGCTCGAGTCGGGGCGAACGCTCGCCGTCACCGACTACTTCTTCGGCGACGAGGCGACCGAGGAGGAGATCGCGGAGATGATCGAGTTCGGGAACCAGGTGGGCCTCGAGGACCAGGGCCTGGTCGAGTCGATTCAGCGTGCAGCGGCCTCAGGCGGTCTCGACGAGGGGCGCCTCTTGCTCTCCAGCGAGCACCTGATCCAGCACTTCCAGCGCCTCGTCGAACGCGCCCTGGCCTGAGAGCCCGCGCGCTACCGGTCCCCTGGCACCCCGAAGCCCGGCGCGCTGCTCGGCTCGAGCGCGCGCGTGACGTACGTCCCCATCTCGGGCTTCCAGAGGCCCCAGAGGGCGGCCAGCTCGCCGATCGGGTCGTCGCTCCAGTCGACGCGCAGGTCGGCCACGGGCCACGAGACCTGGTCGGCGACGAGCAGCCCGGCTGCGCGCACCGGTCCTGCTTCGCCGCCCGCGTCGAGCCCCGCAGTCAGGGCCGCGATGAGCCGGTCGCCGAGGTGATCGCCCGCCGAGCGCTCGAACGCCTCGACCATCGCCTCAGGCACTCCCGTGTCGGCGAGCAGGTTCCCCGCGGCAACTGCGCCGTCGCCCTCGGCCGCGGCATGAACCCCGAGCGTGTTGGAACCGGAGAACGCTGCGGTTCGTCCTTCCAGGTCGACGGCCGCGAGCTGGCGGTACTCGACATTGGGCTCCTGCGCGACGAGAGCGTCGATCGCCTCGCTCGGCGAGCTGCCTGCGGCGAGAAGATCGAGAAGTCGCGGCCCGAGTCTCGGGTCGGTGATGTTTTGGGAGGCGGCCGCGCCGACTCCCGCGCGCACGTACAGGCAACGGGCCCCGACTGCCTGGCTCGACGACGAGACGACACACCCGACCATGCCGGTCCCCGCACACCTACCGAGCAGGGAGAAGGTCACGCGCCGGCGTCGCGCTGCTCGGGGATCACGGCGAAGACGTCGATCTCGACGACCCACTCGGGACGGGCCAGACCCTTGACCACCAGACCGGTTGAGACGGGGAAGACGCCTTTCAGCCAGCGGCCCACCGTGCGATAGACCTCCTCCCGGTAGCGCGAGTCCGTCAGGTAGATCGTGATCTTGCAGATGTCTTCGAGTTGGGCGCCCGCTTCCTCGAGGAGCTGTTTTACGTTCGCCATCGCACGGTCCGCCTGTGCGGCGGCATCGCCGGCTCCGACCGACTCTGACGTCTCGAGATCCTGTCCGACCTGGCCTCGCAGGAAGACGAGGTTGCCCGCGACGACGGCCTGGCAAAGGTCATTGTCGAGGTCCTGGTCCGGATACGTATCTCGCGTGTTGAACTTGCGGATCCGCATGTGGGTCATGCTCTCTCGCTTGCGACCGACGCCGGCTCGTCCGGGGAGACGCTGTCTGCGGACATGCCCGCGGAACGCATGACGAGCTCCATCGGGCCCGAGAAGTCGTAGTTGTTGTAGACGGCGAGCAGGTGCGCGAACGGGGGCGACTGGGCGAAGAGCTGGAAGGTCAGGCGGTGCCCGGCGTAGTCCGAGTTCATGAGGTCTCGGGCGAATGCGAGGAGCTTGCGCCGGTCCTCTGCCTCCAGGTCTCCGATGCGGTAGTACTTGTCGAGCCAGGGGCCCGTCTCCGCGTTCCTGAAGGCGGCCGCAGCGGGTGTGACGCAGATCTGGCCTCCGCAGAGGTCCCGCGCCAAGTGGATCATCGCCGGTAGCTCGGACCCGGCGAACACGCGACCCGTGTAGAGGAGCGCCTGACTTGGCATTATGAGCCCGCCCGGGCTCGGCCCGGCCTGCTCGACAGCAGCCGTCAGGTGCGCATTGATGCCCTCCCGGTAGCACACGAGTTGCGCCAGCCTCTCCCGCACCGACTGGTGCATCTTCACGCCCGTCTGCGTCACGCTCGCATAGGCGGTCCCTACGAGCAGGTCGGCGTACCGCAGGTGTCGCTGGACGAACGCAAACTGGCTGTAGCGATGCAGTGTCGACCGGATGAAGCTCGCTGCACGGGTGTCCCGGTAGAAGAAGATGTCCTCCCAGGGAACCTCGACGTCGTCGAACACGATCAGCGCGTCGATCTCGTCGAAGCGGTTGGTGAGCGGATAGTCCTCGAGCGGCTTCAGGCCGGCGAACCCGGAGCGGCAGATGTGCTTGACGCCGGGAGCGTCCATCTTGGCCAAAAAGCCGACGGCGTAGTCGGAGAGCTCCTGGTGGCCCCAGTCGCCGATGGTCGGCTTCACGAAGGCCTGGTTCGCATAGGCGGCCGCAGTCTCGAACTTGGCGCCGCGGACGACGATGCCGTTGTCCGTCTCGCGGATGACGTGGAGGAGCACGTCCGGGTCCTGCTCCTGTGGGCGCTTTGCCCGGTCGCCTTTGGGATCGGTGTTGCCCGAGACGTGAAAGGGATCGAGCGCCGCGGCACGGTGGACGTGGTCATGGATGTGCTCGGCAAAAGCAGGGTTGATCTCGGTGAGGACGTCCTGGCCGTCGTAAAGCGACCACATCTCGCCGACGGTCTCGTCGCCGACACGGGTCACGACGCCGCCGATGTCGTCGAGCACCGCGTCGACGGTCCGGCGCTTCGCCTGCCAGTCCTCCTTCGAGACCGGCAGCTTGGGCCCGACGGCGCAGCGCTCCCCGGTCGACGGGTCGACGTAGGACATCACGTCCTGGGTCTCGGCCTCGTGCGCCATGTCGTAGATACGCGCGCGAATGTCGACGATCGGCTTGAACGACGGATGGCTGGTTACATCACCAACGCGCTCGCCGTCGATCCAGACCTCGCGCCGGTCCCGGATCGAGTCACGGTACTCCTCGCCAGTGCGTATCAACGTGGCCCTCCTTCGTTCTCTGCCTGTGCGCCTCTCCGCTCGCGGCGGGGCTGTCCACGATGTTCGCCGAACTCTGACATGCGCACGTCTTCTCGTGGCTGATTGACAGGCGGTCCGGCACGATGCCACCATCCATGCCCCGAGAGCAAGGAGGAACACGATGAGGAGATCTCGCACGGCGCTCCTGGTCCTTCTCGCCTCGCTGGCCGTCGCGCTTGTGGCTGCCGGCTGCGGCGGGGGGGACGATGAATCAAGTAGCGGTTCGACGGGCACCTCCGGATCGACCGCGAAGGCCGCTCCGATCAAGCTGGCGTTCTCGACCTGGAACGGCTACATCGGGCTCGTCATCGGGGTGGAGGAAGGCTTCTTCGAGAAGGCCGGCGTCGACGTCGAGTACACGGTCGTCGAGGATCCGGTGCAGCGCTTCAATGCATTCAAGGCGGGCAGCCTGAATGCGATTGCGACGACTGTCGACACGTTCTCGCGCACGTATGCCAACGGAGTTCCCTCTGTCATGGTGCTCGGGCTCGACGCATCGGTCGGCGGCGACGGCATCGTCGCGAAGAAGGACATCACGAGCGTCGAGCAGCTCAAGGGCCAGACGGTTGCTGTGAGTCAGGGATCGACGAGCCAGTGGCTTCTGGCCTACGTGCTCGACCAGCACGGTCTGTCCCTCGACGACGTCAAGCAGACGGATTTGACCTCGGGCGATGCGGGCGCCGCCTTCGTCGCGGGTAGCGTGCCGGTGGCGGTGACGTGGGAGCCGTGGCTCTCGAAAGCCGAGGCAAACCCGGACGGGCACGTCCTCGCCTCTACGAAGGAGTACCCGGACATCATCACCGACGAGGTTGCGTTCTCACCCGACTTCATCAAGGAGAACCCCGACTCGGTCAAGGCGTTCCTGAAGGGCTACGCGATGGCCGTCGATTTCCTGAAGTCGAATCCGGACGACGCCATCGCCGATGTCACGGAGTACCTCGGGCAGAGCCCCGAGGACGTGAAGGCGACGATGGAGACGGTGCCGATCTGGTCGATCGAGGACAGCCAGAAGTTCTTCGGGACGGCTGACAGCCCCGGCGCCATCTACGACATCTTCACGAAGTCGGCCGAGTTCTGGAAGGACCTCGGCGAAACGGAAACCGTTCCCGACCCATCCGAGGCGATCGATCCGAGCTTCCTCCAGGACTTCTCGGGTTGAGCACTGCTGAGCGCCGAAATGCCGAGTCGCCCGCCCCCGGGGATCGACCGGGGGCGGGCGACTGGCGGCGCCCGGGCTTCCTGGCCCGCTACCTGACGCCGAAGGAGCCCATCCCTCGAAAGGTCGCGGCGGCGCTCGCCGTCTCGAGCTTCGTCGTCGTGATCGGGATCTGGTCGATCCTCTCCTACGGGGGTCTGGTCAGGCCCTACTTCCTGCCAGGTCCGTGGAAGGTCGCGACGACGCTCTACACCATGTTCGCTGACGAAGGCTTCGCCCACGACGTCTGGGCGAGCTTCTTCCGAATCGGGGTCGGCTTCCTGCTCTCGGCGGCGATCGGGATCCCGCTCGGGATTGCGATCGGCTCCTTTCGGGCCGTGCAGGCATTCTTCGAGCCGATCATCGCCGCGGTCCGCTACATGCCGGCTTCGGCCTTCATCCCGCTCCTCATCATCTGGTTCGGGATCGCGGACACCGAGAAGATCGCGGTCATCTACATCGGCGTCTTCTTCCCGCTGACGCTCATGGTCGCGGACGTGTCTGCGAACATCCCCAAGGAGCTTCTGAACATCGCCTACACCCTGGGCGCGTCGCGCTGGCAGGTCTTCCGCCGCGTCCTCGTGCCGGCGTCCTGGCCGGGTGTACTCGACAATCTGAGGATCGGCCTCGGCTGGGCCTGGACGTACCTGATCGTCGCCGAGCTCGTGGCTGCGTCGACGGGGATCGGCCACGTGATCCTGACGGCGAGCCGATTCTTCCAGACAGAGAAGATCATCGCCGGAATCGTCACGATCGGCGCACTCGGCCTCCTGACCGACGCGTTCTTCCGGTGGCTCTACCGCGTCCTGTTCCCCTATGCGGAGCGGCTGGGCCGGTGAGCTCGATCGTTGCGCGCGGAGTGTCGATGGTGTTCGAGACCCGAGGCGGCGAGGTGCAGGCGCTCGACGACGTCACCGTCGAGATCGACGATGCTCATTTCGTGTGCATCGTCGGCGCTTCCGGGTGCGGCAAGTCGACGCTCCTGAACATCATGGCGGGTCTGATCCGTCCCACCGCGGGCACGATCGAGGTCGGCGGACGCCCGGTCGAGGGCCCAGGCGCCGACCGCGGCATGGTGTTCCAGAGCTACACGCTCTTTCCGTGGTTGAAGGTCCGGGAGAACGTGGAGTTCGGCCCGGCACTCAAGGGCGCCTCGAAGGAAGAGCGGCGGCGAACGGCCGATCGCCTGCTCGAGGAGATGGGACTGGTCGAGTTCGCGCGCGCCTATCCACGTGAGCTTTCCGGTGGCATGAAGCAGCGGGTGGCGATCGCGCGCGCCCTCGCCAACGACCCGCAAGTGCTGCTCATGGACGAGCCTTTCGGGGCGCTCGACGCACTCACGAGGGCCGGTGCGCAGCGGTTCCTCACCGAGATCTGGGAGCAGCACCGCCGCACGATCGCCTTCGTCACGCACGACATCGACGAGGCGATCTACCTCGGCGACACCGTCTATGTCATGAGCCGGAGGCCCGGCCGCATCCGCGAGGTCGTGCAGGTGGACATCTCACGCCCGCGCTCCCTCGACGACATCGGAACACCGCGGTTCGCCGAGCTCAAGCATCACATCCTCTCGCTCATCTTCGAGGACCTCGACGCTCCAGCGGAACCGGCCTCGGCGGCCTAGGCCCTAGACGCCACCGGGTACGAGGCGGCCACCGTCTCCGCCTCCGTGAGCGCGTTGCGAACCGCGCCGCGGGAAGCGTGGGCGTCCGCGAGCACGTCGAGATCCCAGCCGCTTGCCGAGGCGTGCTCCTCGATCTTCCGGTCTTCGTCGTCGTCGCCGGTCCGGCTCAAGACACGGCCGCTCCCGTCGAGCACAAGCGAGACCCGCACGCCCGGCCGGAGCACGGTCGCGGACCGGCGGGACGCCAACGGGGCGTCGATCCCTAGCGCAGCCAGGACGAGGTCGTTGTCGGCTGGCGAGCGAACGGTGATCCGGAGCATGTCGGCGTACGACCGAACGACCAGCCCCTGGCGTTCGAGTTCCCCGGCGAGCGCCGGCGCCTCCGGCGTTCGAACGACCACGAAGCTCGCGTGCGACTCGGGCGCATCCCAGCCGGCGCCGAGGAACGCCTCCCGGAGCCGCGTACGCTCGGCGCGCACCGCGTTCGCCTCGGCCTCGGCGATCGAAGGGTTGCGAAGTGCGTCCGCTCCTAGAGCGGCGGCGAAGTTCGAGATCGGAGCCGGCTCCCGGCGGTCCGTGAGCTCGCCCGCGACCGCCTCGCACGCAACGGCGTAGCCGATGCGGAGGCCGGCCAGGCCGAACGCTTTCGAGAGTGTCCGGACGAAGACGAGGTTGGGGCGCTCGCGGGCGTGGGGGGCGGTGGTCTCGCCGGCGTACTCGTAGTACGCCTCGTCCACGCACACGATTGTCTCCGGAAGAGCGTCGGCGACCCCGGCGACTTCGTCCGCCCCGAAGAGCTCGCCGGTCGGGTTCCCCGGATTGCAGATCCAGAGGACGTGAGCGTCGCGCGCGGCCTCGCCAAGCGCCTCGAGATCGCGGGGCGCGGTGACCACTTCGGCGCCCTCGATCCGGCTCGCGATCGCGTACACCGGATAGGTCGGCTCCTCCAGCACCGCGCGGCGGCCCACGGAGAGGAATGTGCGCGCAACCGTGCCGAGGACGCCGTCCGCGCCGGCGTCGATCGCCACCTCGTCGGGGCTGCAGCCCGCATACGCGGCCGCGGCCTCGCGGAGATCGCGGTAGCTGCCCTCCGGATAGTCAGCCCGCGCCCCAAGCGCGGCCCGGGTGCCGGTTGGCAGCGGAGCCGGAAAGGCCGGGAGGTTCGAGTCGAAGCGAACGATGTGCGCCGGGGACAGGCCGTGCCGGGCCGCCACTTCATCGAACGGTGGCGCCCAGACGTACGGCTCGAAGCCCGCTCCTGTCTGACGCGGTGCCGGCACGAGCACAGCCTAGAGCGACGGATACTTCCGGCGTGAAGCCTCTGAACCTCGCGGAGTACGAACGCCTCGCGGAGGCCGTCCTCGACCCCGGGCTCTTCGCGTACTACGCCGGAGGCGCGGAGGACGAGCACACGCTGCGCGAGAACCTCCGCGCCTGGTCACGCTGGCACCTCCGCCCCCGGGTCCTCGTCGACGTGACAGAGGTTCGCACGGACACGAGCGTCCTCGGAAGCTCGGTGGCCCTCCCGGTCCTGCTCGCACCGCTGGCCCTGCAGGGACTCGCCCACCCAGGCGGCGAGCGGGCGGCCGCGCGGGCGGCGGCCCGGTCCGGAACCGTGTCGTGCCTCTCGACGCTCGCCAACGTCTCGCCCCGCGACCTTGCAGCGGACGTGCCGGAGGCCTCGAGGTGGTTCCAGCTCTATTGCTACCGCGACCCCGGCGTCACACGCGCTCTCGTCGAGGAGGCGGCCGCGAGTGGCTTCTCGGCGATCGTGCTCACCGTGGATGCGCCGGTGGTCGCCAAGCGCGAGCGCGATCTGCGGAGCGGCTTCAGCATCTCCCCTGACATCTCCGTCCCGAGCCTCGCCGCCGCGGTCGGCGGCCCGGTGGCCGGGACCACCGAGGAGCTCTTCGCTCTCGTCAGCCCCGGAGTGACCTGGCGCGACCTGGAAGAGCTCTGTGCGACGACCGGGCTCCCGGTGGTCGTCAAGGGCGTTTTGACCGCGGAGGACGCACTCCTCGCCTGCGATCACGGAGCGGCAGCGGTCGTGGTCTCGAACCACGGCGGACGCCAGCTCGACGGGGTTGCACCCACGGCCGACGTGCTCGAAGAGGTCGCCGACGCGGTCGCCGGCCGGATCGAGGTCCTGGTCGACGGGGGCATTCGCCGGGGCACGGACGTCATGCGTGCGTTGGCCCTCGGCGCCCGCGCCGTCCTTGTCGGTCGTCCGGCTCTCTGGGCGCTCGCGGCGGACGGGGAGGAGGGCGTCGTTCATGCACTCGAGCTGTTCCGGAGCGAGCTCGAGATCGCCCTGGCTCTCTCCGGCTGCGCGTCACCGGACGCAGTGACGCGAGCGCACGTCGCCCGGGCGGCTAGTTAGAGACGGCCGCCTTTCGGGCGAGGGCGACGAGTGAGAGCATCTCGAAGAGCGCGTTCGCCGCGAAGAGCCCCGTGACCTGCCCTGGGCCGTCGTACTGCGGCGCAACCTCTACGACATCGAACCCGACGAACGGGATGC
>JBBQXP010000111.1:0-8303 GCA_038209555.1 Gaiellales bacterium | reverse complement strand
GCGGACGAGCAGGACATCGAGCTTCTCTCCGTTCCGAGCGCGGTTCAGGATCGTCAGGTGGAGCGGCTCGAGCGGCTCCGCGCAGAACGCGACTCGCAGGCGGTGGAGACGGCACTCGCGAAGGTCCGGCGCACCGCGGAGGGCACCGAAAATACCGTGCCGGCGATCCTCGAAGCCGTGCGGGCCCTGGCCACGGTCGGCGAGATCTCGGCGGCGCTCGGAGACGTCTTCGGCTACCACCGGCCGTCTACGGTCACGTGAGCGACGCGACTCTCGGCTCGGCAAAGCTGGATCACGTCGGGATCGCAGCCGAGGGGCCCGAGCTGGCGCTCGCGGCGCTTCTGGGCGTCCAGGAGCTGGAGCTGAAGACGATGCCGAGTGGCGTCGCCGTGGGGCGGTTCGGGCGGGACCAGGCCCTCGAGCTGGTCGTGCCGACGGGCACCGGAACGCCGATCGACCGGTTCCTCGAGAAGCGTGGCGCCGGCCTCCACCACATCGCGCTCGCCGTCGATCAGCCTCTCGACGAGCTCCTTCCTCGCCTGCGCGCGGCCGGTATCGAGGTGGCGGGCGAGATCGAGCCCTCCTCGGACGGTCGGCCCTCCCTCTTCCTGCACCCCTCGTCGACGGGCGGCGTTCTCGTCGAGCTGGTAGAGGGAGAGCGTCCCGCGTGACCGTCCCTCGCCTTCGGCTCGCTCCCGCGGGGGAAACCATGTTTTCCTCGCGACCCCCCTTCTTACAGTCCGAGGTGGAGGAACCTCCCGGTTCCCCCACACCCCCTCCACACGCTCATAGGCCAAAGGACGGCCCATGAGCTACCCGCTCGAGAACGTGAAGGTGGTCGACCTGACACAGTACGTCGCGGGCCCGTACTGCACCCAGGTTCTGGCCGACCTCGGAGCGGACATCCTCAAAATCGAGCGTCCCGGCAAAGGGGACGTCTATCGCGGGCAAGGCCCCGTGTTCGCGAACGGCGAGAGCGCGAGCTTCCTGACACTCAACCGGGGCAAGCGATCGCTAGAGCTCGACATCGGGACAGAAGAGGGTCGCGCCCGGCTGGGCGAGCTGCTCGCCGAGGCCGACGTGCTCGTCGAGAACATGCGCCCAGGGGCACTGGCCAAGCACGGGCTCGACTACGACTCGCTGTCGGAGATCCACCCGCACCTCGTGTACTGCTCGATCTCGGCCTTCGGGCAGGCAGGGCCACGCGCAGAGGAAGGGGGCTACGACCTGACCGTCCAGGCACTCTCGGGGCTCATGGCCGCCACGGGTCACGCGGGCCAGCGGCCGGTGAAGGTCCCCGTCGCCGCGATCGACTTCGGAAGCGCGCTCTACGGCGTGATCGGCATCCTCGCTGCCCTCGCGGAGCGCGAGCGGACAGGGCGGGGGCAGTGGGTGCAGACCTCGCTCCTCGAAACTGCGCTCGCCTGGCTCTCCATGCACGTCATCACGTACCTCCTGGGCGGCGGCGAGCCGGCCCCGACAGGAACTCGAAGCCCATTCTTCGCCCCGTACGAGGCTTACCGCACGCGGGACGGCTATCTCGTCGTTGTCGGGACGGGAGGGAGCGACGCATGGGGCAGCCTGTGTCGAGTCCTTGGGCTCGACGCACTCACCGACGACCCTCGCTTTGCGACGAACGCGGATCGCGTCCGGAACGCCGAAAACCTCCGGACCGAGCTCGAGTCGGTGCTCTCCTTGAACGACAACGCGCACTGGGTCGGCGTGCTCGGGGCGGCCGGGATCGCGTGCGCACCTGTCCAGCCCCTCTCCGAGGCGCTCGCGGACGAACAGACCGCTTCGCTCGAGATGGTCGGCACGCTCGAGCACCCGACCGCAGGACCGGTACCCATCGTCCGCCTGCCGCTCAGGCTCTCCGGGTCTCAGACGACGGCGTCCGAGGCGCCGCCGCTCCTCGGGGCGGGCGGCGAACGCGGCTTCGAGGAGCGGAGCTAGCCCACCTGCAGGTCAGGCCAGTGCTCGCGGGCATAGGCCATATCCCAAAAGCCCCGCTCGAGCCGGACGCCCGTCGTGAAGAGGAACGAGAGGCGGTCGTACGGCACGTCGTCACGGGCGACCAGCCATTCGAAGTCGGCCTGCATCCGCTCCACGTAGACCGCGTAGTCCGGGCTCGCGAAGAAACGGACCCACTCGGCGTAGACGGGGTGGTCCACGATCTGATCCCGACGCCGGGAGGCGATCTCGCCGTAGCTCCAGGTGCAGGGCACGATCGCGGCCATGACCTCGACCGGCGGTGAGGTGGCCGCCGTCTCGACGAGGAAGCCTGCGTACGTGGCCGTCGCCGGCGCAATCCCTTCCGAGCCCTTGCGATCGCGGGCGCCAAGCTCAAGGACCCGTGCGAGCAGCTCGCGGTTCTCCGGGATCTCGACCTCGACGATGTTCGTGAGATCGGCGGAGAAGATCCGCATCGTCTCGACATCCCCGGCGCGGCCTGCGGCCAGAGCCATCGCCCGCGCGTACTCGACCAGATACTGGAGGTTCTGCTCGATGTAGAACCGGAAGGTTTCCGGAGGCAGCGTCCCGTCGGTAAGGCCCTCGATGAACGGGTGTGCGTGGAGCTCCTCCCAGAGCTCGGCGCAGCCGCTCCGAAGCCGTTCGCAGAGAGTTGCGCCTTCGATCTTCACGATGCCCCCAGGGCCAGGGATGCGAAGCGCTCGATCGTGCCGCGCCGGTCCTGTCCGATCGGGAAGACGCTGACCCCCGTCGGCGCCACCTCCTCGACCCAGTCGAGCTTCCTGCGAGCCTGGGCCGGCGTTCCGCAGAAGGCGATCTTCCGAACCAGATCGTCGGAGATGAGGCTCGCCGCCTGCTGGGCGTGCTGGAACTCGCCGCCGGCGTAGGCCGAGTTCACCTGGTCGATCAGCTCGTCGCTCATCCCGGCCAGCCGGGCGTAGACGGGGGCGGTCTTGGGAAACCAGGCGGCAATCGATCGAGCCGACTCCAGCGCCTTGTTCTCGTCCTCGTCGATCGCGCCGTAGAGAAAGAAAGTCTCTTCGAAGCTCTCCCGTTCGCTCTTTTCCCGGCCAGCTTGGAGGTGCTCACGGGCGAACTCGAGACCCTCCGGGAAGAGGCCGGCGAGGAGGATGACGCCGTCAGCTACCTCGCCCGTCAGCTCCAGTGCGCGAGGCTGGCTCGCCGAGACGAGCACGGGTGGCGCGTCGACGGCGGAGAGGAGGTGCGCCGCCGAGAACCGCCACGGGCCGACGTCCCCGTCGACCGTCTCGCCGTTCCAGAGCGAGCGAAGCGACGCAATCGTCTCGCGAAGGGTCGCCAGCTTCGCCATCGGCAGCCCGAGCTCACCGAGTGGCCGGTCGCCGACGCCGATGCCGCAGGCCACCCGTCCGGGGGCGACGTGCGAGAGCGAGCGGAACGCGTTCGCGGTGATCGCCGGATGTCGCGTCAGTGGGTTCGTGACCGCCGTCCCGACGCGGAGCCTGGACGTCGCTTGCAACGCGAGTGTCGCGTAGACGTAGCAGTCGCCCGCGTGCAGCGACGAGTCCGTGATCCAGAGATCGTCGAACCCGAGCGACTCGACCCACTGAACGAGCTCGACCCACTCGGACGGCTCGTAGACGCCCTGCAGCGTCACGCCGTAGCGCATCACCAGACGACGACGTTCCGGCCGCGCACCTGGCGCGCTTTCAGTCGCTCGATCGCCTCGCCGATCTCCTCGAGCGGGTACCTCGTGTCGACCGTGACGCGAAGGCGGCCGGCCGCAGCGAGATCGATCGCCGTCTCGAGGTCACGCCGTGAGGCGGCAACCGACGTGATGACCTCGATCTCCGAGAGGATGAGCTCGATTGGATGGACGTTCAGATGCTCGCCCGTGTAGCCGATGATCACGACCTTCCCGCCGCGCCCCAGCGAGCGGATGCCGGCCAGGAACGTCTCCTCCGTGCCGACGAGCTCGATGTAGTGGTCGGCCCCGGCGCCCTTCGTCAGCTCCTTCACCCGGTCGGGTAGCCCGTCGTAGCCCTGCCCGCCCTCGAGAACGATGGCCTCGGCCGCACCGAGCTCCCGCGCCAGGTCGCCCTTCTCGGTCGAGTCGGCGACGGCGAGCACACGGGCTCCGGCAGCGACGGCGACCTGCACGGCCATGAGCCCGACGCCGCCGATCCCGTCGACGACGACGGTATCGCCGAGACCGATGCCCGCAAGCCGCGCTGCGTGGACGACCGACATGCCGCTGCACGCGAGGATCGCCGCGGTCTCGAACGAGACGCTTTCCGGCAGCGGAATCAGGTTCTCCGCCGGCACCCGGACGACGTCAGCAAACCCGCCCGGAAGCGAGAATCCGAGCTGGCCGACCGGGTCGACGCAGAGCGACTCGCGTCCGGTGCGGCAGGAGCGGCACGCCCCGCAGCCGATGAAGTTGTAGACGGCCACCCGGTCGCCTTTGGCCACGGCGCTCCCCGGCGGCGCCTCGAGAACGACGCCGGCGCTCTCATGGCCGAGCTGGAAGGGATACGCGGGCGGCGGGATCATCCCCTCGACGAAGTGGAGCTCGGTCCCGCAGACACCGGCGGCTTTGCTCGAGACGAGAGCCCAGCCGTCCGGATCCGGATCCGCCGTGTCCTCGACCCGAACCTCCCCGCCTTCATAGAGCAGCGCTGCCTTCATCTGACCTCCTTAACCATCCAGATCGGGCCATTGCTTCGACCCGAGTGCCATGTCCCAGAACAGAACTTCGAGGCGCGTCCCCATCGTGAAGAGCTCGGAGAGCTCCGCGGTCCGCGCCTCTGGAAGAGGCGCGAGCAGCCCATCGAGGGCGGCGGTTCGTGCTTCGATCGCCGACGTGTAGTCATCGCCGGCGAAGAACCGGACCCACTCGCTGTAGATCGGGTGCTCGACGAGGTCGCCCTCTAGCTCGACGGCGATCGCGGCATAGCTCCACACGCATGGGTGCGCGGCGACGAGCAGGTCGATCGGCTCGCCACGGACGGCAACCGAGACGAGCCAGCCTCCGTACGCGACCGTCGCGGGCGCCCGGATCACCGGCCCCTCAGAGCGTCCCGTGTGCTCCTCGACGCGTGCGAGTAGTCCCCGCTCGTTCTCGAGCTCCCGCTCGACGATCAGCGCCGCCTTGTCGATCCAGAGCCGCATCTCCGTCTCGTCGTGCGCGCGCGCGAGCGCGATCCCGACCGCCCGGACCATCGACTCCAGAAACTCGATGTCCTGCTCGAGGAAGAACCGAAAATGCTCGAGCGGAAGCGTCCCCGCCTGGAGCTCCTTCAGAAAGGGGTGCTCCGGGAGGCTGCGCCAGAGCTCGTCGCAGTCCGCGCGAAACGTCTCGCAGGGAGATCGGTGCGCCGTTGGACCCACCCCTAGGAGTCCAGATTGACCCAGACCGTCTTCGTCTGCAGGTAGAGGTCGAGGGCCTCGCGTCCGAGCTCCTTGCCGAAGCCCGAGAGCTTGAAGCCGCCGTACGGGATCGCGGCGTCGAACATGCCGTACGTGTTCACCCAGACTGTCCCGGCCTGAACCTGGGCCGCGACACGATGCGCACGCCCCACATCGCGCGTATAGATCCCCGCAGCGAGCCCGAAGCGGGTGTCGTTTGCGAGGGCGATCGCCTCGTCCTCGTCCGAGAACGTCCCGACCATCGCCACGGGGCCGAAGATCTCCTCCCGCATGATCTTCATGTCCGGTTCCACGTCGACGAAGACCGTCGGCGAGACGAAATACCCGCCTGCCAGGCCCTCGCCGGTGGGTGGCTCACCGCCGGAGAGGATCCGCGCACCCTCGCTCCGGCCCGACTCGATATAGCCGTTCACCCGCCGGCGCTGCTCGTCGCTCACGAGCGGTCCCATGGTCGTCTCCGGATCGAGCCCGGAGCCGAGGCGAATCGAGCCCGCGCGCTCCGCAAGCCGCTCGGCGAACTCGTCGCGGATCTTCTCGTGGACGAAGACGCGCGCGCCGGCGATGCAGCACTGGCCCTGGTTGAAGAAGACCGCGCCATGGGTGCCCTCGAGGGCCGCGTCCATGCTGGCGTCGTCGAAGACGAGGCTCGGCGACTTGCCCCCGAGCTCCAGCGAGACGCGCTT
Source organism: Gaiellales bacterium (assembly GCA_038209555.1). Taxonomy (GTDB): domain Bacteria; phylum Actinomycetota; class Thermoleophilia; order Gaiellales; family Gaiellaceae; genus DASQGA01. Next base: position 2,241 of record JBBQXP010000111.1, on the reverse strand, counting down.
CAGGTTGGACTTGGACGCCTCGATGATCTTCTGGCCGGTCGTGTGCTCGCCGGTGAACGTGATCTTGTCGACGTCGGTGTGACCGGCGAGTGGGGAACCCGCACTTTCGCCGAACCCTGTCACGACGTTCACCACGCCCGGCGGGAAGCCGACCTCGGTCACCACCTCAGCGAGGCGAAGTGCCGAGAGCGGCGTCTGCTCTGCGGGCTTCAGGACGACCGTGCAGCCGGCAGCAAGCGAGGGGCCGAGCTTGTACCCGCACATGAGCAGGGGGAAGTTCCACGGGATGATCGCGCCGACCACTCCCACCGGCTCGCTCCGCATGTACGTGTGGAAGTTGCCGAAGGAGGGCGTTCCCACCTGGCCCTCGATCTTGGTGACCCAGCCGGCGTAGTACCGAAAGAGGTCCGACGTGAGGGGAATGTCGACGATGTGCGTCTCCGCGATCGGCTTGCCGTTGTCGAGCGTCTCGAGCTCCGCGAACTCGTCCTCGAGCTCTCTGATGCGCGTGCCAAGGCGCCAGAGCAAGTCGGCGCGCTGAGCCGGCGGCAGGTCTCGCCAGGCCGGGAAGGCGTGGCGAGCCGCGCTGACGGCGGCGTCGACGTCCGCCGGTCCGGCGGAAGGGACCGTGGTCAGAACCGTGCCGTCGGCGGGATTCAACACGTCGAACCGCTCGCCGCTCGCGGCTTCGACCTCCTCGCCGCCGATCAGCAGCCCGTGATCCTGAGCAAGGAACTCCGTCACGGGGTCAAGGAGCGCATACGTCGTGGCCATCAAGTCTCCTCAGATATGAGATACGATTACGACCCTACCCAGCCCTACGGCGACTCGTCAAGCGGCCAGGAGCCTCTCGAGAACCCCGGCCAGCTGCCGAAGACCAAGCTTAAGCGCATCCGCCTCGATCCACTCGCCGGTGGTGTGCATTCCCTGCCCGTAGGAGCAGCCGAGCGCTACGGCCGGGATGCCCCGCGCCAGGGCCGCGTTCGCATCCGTGGAGCCGGCATCGAGGTCGTCGGGTAAGTCGAGGCCCTGACGGACCGAGCGCACCGCGGCCAGGAGCGGCGAAGTGCGGGCGAGCCGCCCTGCGGGGCGGCGCCCGACCTCGTCCACTGTCACCGTCAGCGGTTCCTGGGCGGCCAAGGACTGCGCCGCGGCGACGAAGGCGTCCAGGGGTTCCTCGTCGAGGGATCGCATTTCCGCCACGAGCTCGGCCCCGGCCGCGATCGTGTTCACCGATTGGCCGCCGGAGATCGTGCCGAGGTTCACGGGCGTGCCTGGTCCGGCGTGTGCGAGCAGCTCCTGGCCCAGGGCCAGGAGCCCGTGCACAGCACTGGGCCGGCCGCGATCGACCCAGGAGTGGCCGCCCGGCCCCTCGACACGAACCCGGACGCGAGCACTCCCGACCGCATCGACGAGCACGCGTTCGAGTCCGTGTCCCTCCACAGCGACGACCGCGACGGGGTGAAGGCCCTCGCAAGCCGCGACCGCCCCGCGGAGGTTCCCGAGGCCCTCCTCGCCGACCGTGAACACCACCGCTCCGGGACGGGCCGGTGGCCCTCCGAGGAACTGCAACGCCGCGTGGAGCGCGACCATCACGGCGGCGGCGTTGTCCCCGATGCCAGGACCGATGAGCCTTCCATCCTCGCGCCGGAAGCTGAGCGGCGTCTCGGCGGGGAAGACGGTGTCGACGTGGGCCAGGACTGCGAGCTCGGGGCGGCCGTCGCCCCACTGCCACACGAGATTTCCGGCCGCGTCTCGAAACCGCCGTCCGGGCGCGGCGGTCAGGCGCTCTTCGAGCCAGTCGAGTCGTGCCTCCTCGGCGAAGGTCGGAGCCGGGATCGCAGCGAGCTCCAGGACGTCTGCGACCAGCTGCTCCGTCGTCACGGGGTCGGTGAGAGAGGCTCGCCGTCGAGCGCCAGCGTGGCACGGAGAAGAACACAGTCGATGTGGGAGCGCGCATCGTTCGAGCCCCCGTATGGCACGTTGTTCCCCACAGCGACGTGCGCGCCGCCGACGATCCCCTCGAGCTCGAGCGCCGAGCCGCCCGGGCGCGAGAACGGGTTGAGCCCGATCGACACCTCGGCGAGAAGCGACATGCGTTCGTCACCGGAGCGCTCGAGAGCGTCCGTGAGACGCCAGGCGTCCGGGCCGTCCACGTCGACGAGGTGTCCCGCCGCGAAGCGCAGCCGGACCGGGGCGGCAAGCTGGTCCGGGCCGAGGAAGAGAAGTGAGCCGTCGACG
>JBBQXP010000110.1:0-8328 GCA_038209555.1 Gaiellales bacterium | reverse complement strand
GGCCTGGATGTCGGCCAGCACGCGCTGGGCCTCGGCCTGCTTCGCCGAGACGGTCGGCGACGCCGTAGCCGAAGTGCCCGCAGCAAGCAACGTGGCCACGCTAGCCAGCAGTGCTACGGCCGTCCTTCGTCTACAAGGCTGAATCAGATAGCTCCGAAATGGGAGACACGGACATAGGGCAAGCAGGCGCGCTTACGGGGCTGGGCGACGCCACAAGGCGCCGATGCTAACAACGAGTGCGGTTTAAGGGCCCGATTTCATGTCAAAGTCCCCGACGACTCGGGCCCGGACGCGAGATCGGCGGAATGCGCTGAAGTATGGCAGGAAATCCGCCCGGCCTGATACAAGTCTTCGCTTCGCCCCCGAATGCTGAAACGCAACCGCCCTTCGATATTTGTCATTGCCGTGCTGGCCGTTGTCTCGGTCACGAGCGGTTCTGTACGCGCAGACCCGGGCAGTCTGTCCGACACTAAGCACCATCTCGATTCGCACATCTCGGTGCTTCGGGATCAAATCGCTGAAGGGAAAAACCGCGCCGGGGTTCTCTCGACCGACATCCAGTCCGCGGACGTAGAGGTGACAGCGCTTGAAGGAGAGATTGCGGAGGCGGGCGCGGCACTCGGTCGCCTCGAAGCAAACCTCGCGATCCAGCGCGCACACCTTGATCGTCTGCGTGAGCGCCTTGCCGATCAGACGCATCTTTTCGAGGTAGCCCGGCGGGCCTACGGCGCAGCCCAGATGCGCCTCGAGGAGCGCCTGGTGGCCCTCTACAAGACTCGTGACATCACGGCCCTCGAGGTCCTGCTGCAAGCTGAGAGTCTCGGCTCGCTCGTCGATCAGCTCACCTATAGAAATCAGGTCGGTGCACAGGATAAGCAGATCCTGCTCGCTGTCGGTCGCACCAAGACGATGGTCCGAGCAGCAAGAGCGCGAACCGCTTCCTTGGAAGCTCAAGTGGCTGAGCAAGCGGCCGCTCTTGCCCGCCAGGTGGACAAGCAACGAGCTGCGACTGCAGCCTTGGTCACTGAGCAGGATCGCCTTGCTGCCGCCCGAGCTTCAAAGCAATCGTTGCTCGCCTCGGTAGAACAAGACCTCGATGCCGATCGGAAAGAGCTCGAAGCGACTCAGGCCGAGAGTGCCGCGCTCGCCTCCCAGATCGCGTCGGCGCAGGAGTCTTCGCCTTCCGAAGGGTCCGGTGGATCGAGCTCGGGTTCTTCGGGTAGCTCGGGAGCCCCATCCTCGAGCGGCTTCATCTGGCCCGTATCGGGGACGATCACGAGCGGGTTCGGCCCCCGCTGGGGCAGCGTGCACGAAGGAATCGACATCGCCGCGCCCAACAGCACCCCAGTCCGAGCCGCAGCGGCCGGCCGCGTGATCATCGCCGGCTGGTCAGGCGGCTACGGAAATCTCATCGTCATCGATCACGGGAACGGGATCGCCACGGCCTACGCCCACCTCTCAGCCATCTACGCAAGCGGGGGCAGTGTGGGCCAAGGACAGAGCATCGGCGCGGTCGGTTCCACGGGCCATTCAACTGGCAACCACCTGCACTTCGAGGTCCGGGTCAACGGGTCGCCCGTCAATCCGCTCGGCTACCTCTAGGCCTCGCAGCCGAGCCCGGAGGTCGGCGCGGCGCATTACTACCATCCCCGCTCTCGGGTGCACTAGGCCGACGAGTCTGTTAGCGTCCCGCGCTCGCACAGGAGCCAAGCAACGCCGTCCCGAGTAGCGGGCTCCGGCGCTCGCTGCCGATGCGAGTGCCATCTCAGCCGGAGCCTCTCTCGTGGTGGTCTTGACCGGAGGGATTTCGTGAGCGAGACAAGCCCGCGTCTGGAACGGCCACGGCGCGACCTGGGCACGACCGGAATTTGGGAGCGGTCGCTGAGGCGCTCGCGTGAGCGCCGCACCAGACTGGCTGCAGGCCAGCCGACGCCTCGTAGCCTGATTTCGTCAGCGATTCCCGATCTTGATGGGCCGCCTACACCATGGATCAGTGCTGGAAACCCTGAGCGAGACCTGAGCGACGAGGAACTTTGGTCGTATTCCCTGGCCATCGCCGAGGCGAACCGGCGCGCGGCTGAAAAGGGCGTCTTGCCCCAGGCGCGGCTGGCGGGCGCGTCTCTAGTCGTAGCCGCCGTCGCTGCGGCCCTTCCCGCGCCTGGCGGCGCACATGTGCGAGCGCGCTCAGACAGCGTTACCCAGGAGCACATGGCCCTGCTCCACGTCGGTGCCCGCGGTCCCGACGTCGCCAAGGTTCAGCGCGCGCTCGGAATCCTCGCCGACGGGGTTTTCGGTTCGAAGACACGTGCTGCGGTCAGAGCGTTCCAGCGCAGCCATGGCCTCGAAGCCGATGGAATTGTGGGTCGCAAAACCCGGTCTGCTCTCTTCAACAGCGGCCCTTCCAGCGAGCTCACGCGCGCTTGGTGGGTCGCCCCCGTTCAACGTGCGCTTGGACTTCGAGCCGACGGCGTCTTCGGACCTATCACCCGAGCTGCGGTGCGTTCCTATCAAGCCAAGCACGGACTCGATGTTGATGGAGTCGTCGGACCGCGAACACTCGCCTCGCTCAAGATCTCAAGAGACGGCTCTGGCGTTCGCGGCGGCGAGCACGGGCAGCGCTACATCCGCGCCTGGTGGGTCGTTCCCGTCCAGCGCGCTCTGGGCCTTCCTGCTGATGGGCTCTACGGCCCACAAGCACGAGCGGGCGTACGACGCTACCAAACCCGACGCGGTCTCACGGTGGACGGAATCGTCGGGCCAGAAACGCTCCGCGCACTCGGCATTCAACGCCCCGCCCACACGCACGCCGGTCAGCCGGCCACGGTGGCCTCGAGTCGCGGGGCTCGCGTGGCTGCGTTGGCGACTCGCTACCTGGGCATCCCTTACCGGTGGGGAGGCGCTTCCCCTTCCACAGGATTCGACTGCTCTGGATTCGTCATGTACCTCTACGCCAAGGTTGGCGTTTCACTCCCCCACAACGCAGCTGCGCAGTACGGCAACGGACAGCCAGTATCGCGCGCGAACGTCGCGCCCGGAGACCTTGTCTTCTTCGACGGCCTGGGCCACAACGGGATTTATCTTGGCGGCGGGAGGTTCATTCACTCACCGCACTCGGGTGACGTCGTCAAGATCTCGAGCTTGAACGACTCCTGGTACTCATCGAGGTGGGTCGGCGCCCGAAGACTCTAGGTCTAGGCTGCGCCTTCCGCGGCGCGTTCTCACGTCTGCCAACTCACGAAATCGCCATCGGGCCAGTAGTACCCTTGACCCGCCATCCGCCCCCGCGCCGGGCAAGAACATAGGTGAGCCACTGTCCAGCCAACCCTGACAGCCAGAGGCTGTTTCCGACCCGCACTTTGCTCGGGCCGCCGACAATGGGGCCAAGCGAAATGAGGACGCCGCCCGGAACCACGTGGCCCGGTGAGGAACTTGACTCGCCTCGGATGGCAACGTCTCGCGTACGCACGAACCGAAGCGGCGGCAGATCTGACAGCTCGTTCTTTATCTTCCGCTTCAGCGCCTCGCTGAAGGGCCGTTTCGGGTTGCGAGCTCCCCCAGCATTCAGATTCGCGACCCCGGCCACAGCGCCGTCGAGGATGAACACGACGCGGAAACCGGGGTCCTGACCGCCGAAAGTGTGATCCTTTGTTACGAGCCGTCGAATGACGGCGGCATAGACAGACGCCTTGCGGTCCAGCCGCGACGCACGTTGCCCAGTCCGCGAGGATTGGGTGGGAGGCTTCTTGTCGCTCGCCACAGCACCGACGTTTCCACCAGACGATGAGCAACCGCTCGCGGTCAAAGAAGCGAATGCGATCGCAAGGGCGGAGAGGGCCACTCGAAATACGACAGCAGGAGTCTGAGGTCCGGTTGCCATCTATTCTTAGACGCTCCTCGGTTCAGAACGTTCCCAACCGATTCGTTCGGCGTCGTGGCCGTGGGTGAAGATGCCCTCACATGCTTGAACGCGATCAGATTTCCCCTGTCGATCGCGCTCGACCCGAGGACGGGCACGAACTGGGCGTTCGCGGAGGGCTTCAAGGCGCTCCGCCCCTGTTAAGCGGAGCCGCCCTCCTACTAGCGCTCGGCGTCGCGCTCGCCGCCTACGACGCGTGGGCGCAGGACCTGCCGGAGGTGCCGACCTCATGGGATGTCGTCTTCATCGGGTTCGTGCTGATCCCAGCGACGTTCTTTCTGCTCCAGCTCGCGCTCCCGTTCGCTCTCCGGGAGGAGCTGACCTCGTGGCGCCTGCTCGCCCTGGCGGTGGGCTGGCCGCAGCCACAATCCTTCTGGAGCTCGGCGGCGCCGACCCGATCGCGAACCAGACGAAGTTTGCGGCGGTCGCGCTGCTCGGGTGGTGGTTCCTCCAGCTCTTCGAGAGCGCCGCGCTCGTCGCACTCCTCGCTCTGCTGATCGCTCCGGTGGACATTTTCTCGGTCGCGCGCGGACCGACGAAGCAGATCGTCGAGACGCAGCCCCAGGTCTTCGACGCCTTCAGCATCGCCTTCCCGGTGCTCGGAGAGAGCTCGTCGGTCCAGCTCGGCCTGCCGGACGTCCTCTTCTTCTCGCTCTTCCTGGCAGCCACCGCCCGGTTCGGGCTTCGGACGCTCGCGACCTGGGCGGCTATGGCGCTCTCGTTCGGGACGACTCTGGCGCTGACCGTGTGGACGGACGTCGACGGACTTCCAGCGCTCCCGCTCCTTTCGGCCGGTTTCGTCCTCGTGAACGCCGACCTGCTCTGGAAAGCGCTCCGGGGCCGTCCGGAGGAGCCCGATCCCGCCTAATCCGACCGAGGAGTTGGATCAGGCGCGGGGTACAACCCGGCGAGAATGACCGTAACGAGCCGGCGGACCGCGGCTTTGGACGGCAGGCTGCTGGCGGCTGTGAGGGCGTGGAGGCAGTAGCTTGCTAGCTCGTCAGGGACTACGTCATCCCGGAGGTCGCCGGTCTCTGCGCCCTCGGTCAGTAGGTCTCGAATGAAGTCACTGAGCTGCTGCTGCGCTCGAGTGACGTGCTCGCCTCGATGCAGGAATGCCGCGAGTTCGCTGCCATGGTGCTCGTGGGAAATGAGTGCGTAGGCCTCGAGCACAGCGTGGAGCCGCTCGCCAGCGCCGCCAGCTTGGTCCCGGACTTCGGCGAGATATTCGAGGTGGCCGGCGACCTGCCGTTCGTGCCAGGCGACCAGGATCGATTCGACGTCTGGGAAGTACTTGTACAGAGTTGCACGTCCGATGCCGGTCTCCTGGGCGATCTGCGACATCGTCACCGACAGCAGCCCCTGCTTGCCCACCAGCTCCGCAGTGGTGTTCAGGGTCGCGTCGCGCACCTCGCGGCGGTGCTCCTCGATTGTCTCGTTCCATAGCTTCGGCACCACTCGCAGTATACGCAACGACGCTGTCAAGACGCTTCGCCTTGACATCGACATTATGTCTCGTAAACTGGTGACCGTCATGCACAAGCTCATGGAGCGCTACCGCCTCCGACGCGGGACACAGAAGGACAGGCACGGCGACTCGCCCGACCGCGACACCGGCGACGAAACAGAGGTGGGGCCCGGCCGCGGGTCGGCCACCGGCACGCCACGCTGGATAACCGTGCTTGGAATCATCTTCGCGGTCGTCCTTGTCCTGCTGTTTGTCGTCTTGCATCTCACCGGCACGCTTGGCCCTGGTGCCCATTAGACGGGACCAAAACGCCGCGAGCAGCGTCGACGGTGGGGCACGAGCCCCGCTCGTGCCCGCCGACGCCAGCACTCGCGATCCGGTGGTCGCGGCCAGCTCGCTGACCAAGCGCTACGGGCAGCTCGTCGCCGTCGACGAGCTCACGTTCTCGCTCTGCCCGGGCACCGTCACCGGTTTCCTCGGCCCGAACGGCGCCGGCAAGACGACCACCCTGCGGCTACTGCTGGGGCTCGCCGAGCCGACCGCAGGTGAGGCGCTCATCTTCGGCCGGCGTTACCGCGAGCTCGAGGACCCGGCGCGTCGGGTCGGGGCGGTGCTCGAGTCGAACGACTTTCACCCCGGACGCTCCGGGCGCGACCACCTGCGCTCGCTCGCGCTCGCGGCGGAGATCCCCTCGAGCCGCGTCGAGGAGCTGCTGGAGGTCGTCGAGCTGGCTTCCGCCGCAGACCGGCGGGTGAAGACGTACTCGCTGGGCATGCGCCAGCGACTCGGCCTGGCAGCAGCGCTGCTCGGCGAACCGGAGCTGCTCGTCCTCGACGAGCCGGCCAACGGGCTTGATCCCGCGGGCGTCCACTGGCTGCGGCGCTTTCTGCGCCGGTTCGCGGAGCAGGGCCGGACGGTGCTCGTCTCGAGCCACATGCTCGCCGAGGTAGCCCAGACCGTCGATCAGGTAGTGATCATGAATCGCGGCCGCCGGGTCGCGAGTGGGCGGCTCGATGAGCTGACCGGTCGCGGCAAAACCCTCGAGGAGACGTACCTCGAGCTGACCGCCAGAGAGGCATCATGACCGCTCAGCTGCGCTCCGAGCTGCTGAAGCAGCGGTCAACCAGAACCAATCTAGGCCTCCTCTCAACAATGCTCGGCCTCGTCCTTCTCGCCGTGCTCCTGCACGGGTTCGGCCTCCCCGCCAAGAACGTCGACAGCACCTCCGAGCAGCTGACCCTAGTGGTCGGATGGGGGGAGAAGCTGGGGGCCGTGTTCGCCGGACTCCTCGGCGCGATGTCGATCACGGCCGAGATCCGGCACGGGACGATCCGGCCAACCTTCCTCGTCACTCCGCAGCGGGCACGAGTCCTCGCCGCCAAGGTCCTAGGGAGCATGTTCTTCGGGGCCGCTTTCGGGCTGATCGCGACGGCGCTCGCGGTCGGTGTCGGCAGCGCAGCCTTGGCGGCACGCGGGATGGAGAGCCAGCTCGACGGGAGCGACTACGCGCTGTTTCTTGCGGGCGGCGCCGCGGCGGCCGCGCTCTGGGCGGCGATCGGCGTCGGTCTCGGCGCCGTCGTTCGCAACCAGGTACCGACGCTGATCAGCATCTGCGCATGGCTGCTGTTCGTCGAGGGCCTGCTGGTTGGCGACGTGGCCGACGTTGGCGACGTTGGCCGGTTCGCGCCTGGCGCTGCCGCAGCGGCGATCAGCGGGCAGGATCCCGACACGCTCCTTACGCCGGCGGTCGGCCTCGTACTGCTCGCCCTCTACGCCGCCACCGCGGCCCTGGCCGGCTCGCTCGTAACCGCCCGCCGCGACGTCCCCTAGTCCAGTGGTCCACCTCCGCTAAATCGCCGCTGGCGAGGCGCGGATCGTCTGCCAGGACTGCCAGGTGATGCGCAGGATGACGAGGGTGATCGCGAGCCCGATCAGGGGGTCGCCGAGCTGGAAGCCGAGGGCGACGATGATCGCGCTGCCGATGACTCCGAGCGAGACGAGCCCATCCGTGCGTGCGTGGTAGCCATCGGCGATGAGGGCGGGGCTGTTGAGGCGCTTGCCGGCTCGGAGGCGGATCAGGGCGGCGATCTCGTTGCCGATGAATCCGATCGCTCCGGCGACGGCGAGCGCGCCGAGGTGGGAGAGCGGCTCTGGGCCGATCAGGCGCTCGATCGTCTGCCAGAGGGCGACGCAGGCGCTGACGAAGATTGTTGCGACGACGAAGTAGCCAGCCGCCTTCTCGCCACGCACGCTGCGTAGGAAGAAGGCGATTCCCAGTGGTAGGGCGGTCAGGGCGTCGCCGAAGTTGTGGATCAGATCGGCAAGCAGCGCGACGCTGTTCGTGGTGCGAAAGACGCCGATTTGGATCAGCGTGGTGACGAGGAGAACGACGAGGCTGATCGAAACCGCCCTGACGCCCTCATGGGAGCGGGTGATGGACGGGTCGACGAGCCCATGCGAATGCCCATGCCCTCCGGCGCCGTCGTGCGAGTGCTCGTGCGCCGGAGCGCGATCTTCGAGGCTGCTTATCGGGAGCCCGCTCTTGTCGCCCTGACGGGCTCCGGGAAGCCAAGCCGGATGTGCTCGACGTGGTAGACGGCCTCCTCGAGCAGGACGCCGACATGGCTGTCGTGCAGCGCGTAGATCGTGCGACGTCCCGATCGCTCGCCGACGACGAGGTCAAGGTGCCGCAGTAGCCGCAGCTGGTGCGAGACCGCCGATTGCTCCATGCCGACAGCCTCGGCCAGCTCACCGACCGAGCAAGGCGCCTCTTTCAGCCGCGCGAGGATGCGGACGCGACTCGGGGTCGCCAGGGCCTGCATCGTCTGCGCGACCTGGCGGGCGGTCTCGCCGTCGAACGAGGCGGGGCTTTTTCGCCCCTGAACGCCATGGCTCATGCCGGCCAGGGTAGCATGACCACCTATTCATATACGCATGACTAGAA
>JBBQXP010000109.1:0-8838 GCA_038209555.1 Gaiellales bacterium | reverse complement strand
CACCGGCGAATCACACGCGATGCCACGGACTGGCGGGCCGCCGCCCGCGAGTGACTCGGCAGGCGTCTGTCCGCACTGCAACCAAGGAGGATTCAATGCGCTTCATACCGACCCGGATCCACGGGTTTTTGGACTACATCGTCGGCGGAGTGCTTATCGCCGCTCCGTGGATCTTCCAATTCTCTGAGCACACAGCAGCGACGGTCGTGCCGATCGTCCTCGGCGTCGGGCTGATTCTCTACAGCCTGCTGACCGATTACGAGCTGGGCGCCATCCGTGTGTTCCCGATGACCGTGCACAACATCTTCGACATCCTCGCCGGCGGGCTTCTGGCCGCGTCACCCTGGATCTTCGGCTTCGCGAACCAGACTGCCAACGTCTGGGTTCCCCACCTGTTGGCGGGGATCGCTGCAGTTGGGCTCGGGCTCGTGACCGAGCAGCACCCGAGGGAGAAAGCTCCTGTCGTACGCAGCAAGGCCGCGTCCGACGCCGTGCGTCGAGCCGCTTAGCGCATCGGACAAACTGTGCTCAGGCGGGTGCAAGCCCGCCTGAGCATGAACGGGAATCTTGACCGCGCTCCTGACGGGCGCCGCCGATTGCCAATGGAGCGAATCGGTCCCCGCTATGACTCTGCAACGTACTGTCCTTCCGGCCGAGTGTTTGTCCGGTTCTCTGCGCTTCCTCGGTCTTGGCCCACTCAGCTCGATCGCGAAAGGGGCATTTGCAGGGTTCGCCGAGTGGCCCTCCGCGCTTCGCGGGTGATCGCGCCGCGTTCCCTCAGTGTTCCCTTGCGCTTTGAGATACGGGTCGGAACGGAGTGCCAGCGAGCTCCCCGACGATCAATTGCTGCGAGGTCGATGGCCGTTCTGTGTCTGGGCTGGCATCCGCGAGTCGCGGCGTAAAGTCAGCCTTGCAGTCGTAGCTTCTCAGCGAGCCAGGCCGACTGGCTCAGCCGTTCGCGTTCGTACGTCTCGGCATAGGTTCCGGGGGTCGCGTGCTCAGCGACCTGGGCTGCAACGTGGGCGCAGACGAAGCCGAGATTCGCGGCCAGTGCGAAGGGGGCTGGGCCCCCTCTTTCCACGGGAAGCGCCATCGCTTCGGACTCTGGCCGCCCTCCGCGCTCTAGTCGCAACACGTCGTCCAAGAAAGCGATCGGATCCGAGGACTCCTCCTCAAAGGTCAGCGCGAGCGCACGCACCTTCCGTTCGGCGTCCGGTCTGGCCCTCCACGCCCTTAGCTCCTCCAAGTCTTGCTTCCGGCCTGTCTCGAGCAGCGATTCGGCGGCGAGGGCGATGGTCTTCTCGACGCAGTCGTCGACGAACGCGCGGGCGCATTCGTCGTCCCAGCCCTCGTGTCGGCGGATCAATCTGCCCGCTTCCGCGACGACCCCGCCCTCGACCTCGACTGCAGCACCGTCAAGCTCGATCTCCCACAATTCCTCGTCGAGCCAGTCGACGAGCTGTTCTTCGGTACAGGCGTGGATGCCGTTCTCGCAATGCCGGAGTTCACCCGAGACGCGAACCCATCCGCCGGGACGACCGGCCGCTGGTGTAGGCCACGCGTACTCGCTAAAAAACCCGAACGCACCCGCGGAAAGGAACTTGTAGGCGATCATCGCCGCTGCTCCTTCCAGGCGCGGAAGGCGTTCACAATTGAGTCCTCGAGCTCGGCAGTGAATTCGGGGGTGGAGTCCTTTCCTAGCCGCCGTCGTGTTGCGCGAATCTGGCTGACGAAGCCCCGACAGGGAGGGCAGACGATGACGTGCGATTCGAACTGCCGTCTCTCGCTCGTACTCAAGCCTCCCTCGTCGTACTCGGTGATCAGGTCGTAGATCTGTCGGCAGCTGAACATCAGGATGGGCTTCTCACACGGAGCACGCCTTCGAGCGCGTGTCGGACAGCCAGGCGTGCGCGGTGCAGCAGAACACGCTGATTGGCAGAGCTCAGCACGAGGAGCGAGCAAACCTCTTCCGAGCTCCAGCCTTCGATGTCTCGGAGCGTGATCACGGCGGCTTGGTTGGGTGGCAGCGATTTCAGCGTCTCCATGATCGCAGCGTTCGCCTCCTCTGTGCTCAAAGCCTCTTCGGGGAGCGCCTCCCAGCGGGTGTTGATGGTCGTCCAACAAGAGGCCCAGCGGTGGTGGTTCGTTGGGAAGAAGCGATCCAGTTCAATCTCCTCGGACGCGCCGGCGTTCAGCGACGAGAAGGGCGCGCTGCGGCTCTCAGTCTTTCCACGGCGCCGGGCGCAGTTCGCGAGGATGGTGAAGACCCAAGTCCGGAGCGAGGAGCGACCTTCGAAGTTGTCTAAACCGCCCAGCGCTGCGACCCACGTCTCCTGCACGATCTCCGCCGCAACCTCGCTGTCCCGCACATAGGCGCGTGCGACGCGCAGGAGCGATGGCCCGAGATCCGCCACCAGCGCGCGAAAGGCTCGCTCATCACCGGCACGCAGTCGGGCGAGGAGCCTTCGTTCGTTGGCCGAATTCATCCTCGGCTCAGCTGGATGTTTGGTGCGAGACGTGACAAAGGGTTATCCCCGGCTGGTGCACCCTGTAACGCGCTCGGGGCACCGCGTCTCTAGCTCTGTATGCCAGTCTCTCCAGTCTCGCCGAGCGTTGCCCGCGATCAAGAGTTGGTCGCGCTGATGGCGCGGGGCGACGAGACCGCTTTCAGAGAGTTCTATGGACGCCACGTCAGTTCGGCGTGCGGGCTCGCGTATCGGGTGCTTCGCGACCACGGCTTCGCTCAGGATGCTGTCCAGGAAGCGTTCCTGGCTGCCTGGCAGCAGGCTGGTAGGTACCGCGCCAAGCAGGCGAAGCCCACTACGTGGCTACTCACGATCGTTCACCGGAGGGCCGTCGATTCCGTCCGCCGCGAACAACGACGCTCGTTCGATCCGCTCGAGCGCGACGGCCGGGACATGGCGGTCGTCGAGGACGAGGCTGTCGCCGGAATGCCGACGCGGGTCTGGATTCAGGAGGGCCTGGCTCGGCTTCCGGCACCTGCGCGCGAGGTGCTCGAGCTCGCGTACTTCGCAGGCTTGACGCAAAGAGAGATCGCTGAGCGCCTCGACACTCCACTCGGCACAATCAAATCGCGCACGTTCAATGCTCTTCGGCAGCTGGACGAAGCGCTTGCCGCCTAGCGAGGCGTGGCGGTTCTCTGAAGCGCTCTTCCGGACTCGAACCGGAGACCCTCCTCACCATTTAGGCTCCGGGAGAAAGCGCGGGCACGGGCGGGTCGTCGCGACCCGGAAAATCCCGCAAGCCAAGAGGATCGGACAGCGAGACCTGACCCGCGAGTGGACGCGCTCCGGCCTCGCGGTACCGACCGACCACCAAGGCGCTACGAATGGTCGCGCTTGACCCTGTGGGTGATCTCGGGCGGGCTCTCGTCGCCCGACCCGGTGATCGAGTCCTTGAACTCCCGCATCCCGTGGCCCATCGCGCGACCCATCTCCGGGAGTCGCTTAGGCCCGAAGACGAGCAGCATGAGGACTCCGAGAATGATGATTCCTGAGATTCCGATCGATCCTGGCATGTGCCTCTCCTCTTGAGTTGTCTTTCAGAAGGTGACCACGACGGTCGCCTTCATGAACGGGTGGATGTTGGTCGCGGGCTTGCTTGCGACCGTGGCCTCAGGGTGACTGGGGGAGCCCGCGTCGCTAGTGCGCCCGCTGCAACCGGCGAAGGCTGAGCGCGCCCGCCAGGGCGAGCACGCTGACCTTCCTCCGGAGTAGCTCATCTCTAGGCGAAGAAGGGCTTCGCGATCGCGAGCACTTCGCCCGTGGTCTTCGGCTCGTCGAACGCGAGCGGGGCCGGCACCTCGCCGGCCATCGCACGCACCCAGGACGCATGGAGCGCCTCGACAGCGACGATCGACGCGGCGGCCTCCTTGACTGCCTTGAGCGTGAGGGCGGGGCCGGCCCCGTTGTAGGCGCTGACGCCCGTGTCCTCGAGTGCCATCGCGGTCTGGAGGAACGTGTCCTGGTCGGCGAAGGCGCCGCCGAAGTTGAACTTCGGCTTCTTCACCGGCTTGCCGCCGAGCTTCTCGATCGTGGGCCCGATTGTCGCGACGTGGGCCTTCTCGTGCGCGGCCGTGTTCTCCGCGAACTTGCGGGCTCGCTTGTTGGTGAACTTCACCCGGCGCAGCGCCTGGTTGTAGAACGTCGACTCGAGGTACTCGAGCGTCAGCGCGAAGTTCAGGATTGCGATGTCGCTCTTCTTGCTCGCACCTGCGAGCTCGGGTAGGAGCATCAGGCCGGATGCGGTCGCAACCGCTCCGCCGCCGAAGATCGCGGCCCGCTTGAGGAAGTCGGCTCGTGTCGCGCCGACCTCCTCCATGAAGGTGGCAGTCGACCCATCTGTCTCGACGGCGACGCCAGTGTGCGTGATCAGGTTGCTCATCGTCATCTCCTTAGAGTTCGATCCCGTAGATGGTTGGTCGGTAATTGGCGTGGCCGCGGGGATGGGCCAACAAGCCTGGGCAAGAGCGAGGGCGCATCCTGGCGCCGCATCTGGGCCACCAGCCGTGGGTGCGGTGATTGCCGATCAACCATCTAGGCGAGGAACGGCTTTGCCTTCTCGAGCGTCTGCTCCATCGTCAGAGCCTTGAAGAAGGATTCCTTTGCGCCTGTGGTACCGGCGACGATCCGTGCGTAGGCGGCGTGCCGCGCCTCCACGGAGTGGATCGAGAGAGCCGCTTCCTTGATCGCCTTGGTCTTGATCGCGGGGAAGGCGCCGCCGTAGGCGCCGACGCCAGTCAGCTCGAGGGCGATTGCCGTCCGGACGAACTTCCGCTGGTTCAGCTTCGGGAACTTCGTCTTCGGAGCCTTCACCGGCGTGCCGCCGAGGCTCGAGATCGTCGAGCTGAGCGCAGCGACGTGCTCCGACTCGTGCGAGTAGAGGAGCGACGCGAAGCGCATGACGCCCGAGTTCAGCCTGCCGAACTCGCCGTTGACGGCGCGCTTGTAGAAGTCGGTCTCGAGGTACTCGAGCGTCAGCGCGAAGTTCAGGATCTCGAGATCGCTCTTGGGCACGTTCTGGGCGCGTGCGGCTTGCGCGAAGACGCCGACGCCGGAGACGGCGAAGGCAGTGCCGCCCAACACCGCAGCCTTGTTCAGGAAGCCGCGGCGGGTCTGTGCGAAGCCCTTCGCTGCGGCGATGCTCTCGGCGGGCTCGGCCCGAACCGGAGCGCTGATCTGACCTTCCATCCTGCTCTCCTCTCGTAACGGTCCCCGCAACTGGGGACGGGCGTTGTTCGCGGGAGAGCGAAGGACGGTTCAGAAAACGTTCAAATTTGGTCTAGATGTACGAATCGGCGTCATCGGGGACATGGTCGCGAGACTGGTGGCGATCGTCCAGATCGGCGCCGGTTCGGGCTACGACGAGCTTGCCTGCCGAGTCGAACCCGCGCCGAGCGGATCCGACCTGGCAAAGCGAGCAGTTGTAACGTGGGCACGACGAGAGGAGCCTGCTGGAGGCCGGCGAGGCTCTGGACCAGACAGACCCCCCTCGCCGGAACCTTGTTCGCAGCCGCTTGCGTCTTGGTTCATTTGACCCGGCTCGGGTGGGGTCAGGGCGGCGATGGTGGACTCACAGCTCAAAGGTTTCTTGCGGGGCTGCAGGAGGTACACGTATGGTTGCGCGACCGGCGAGGCGTGTCCAAGTGTGGGAGGTTCGGTAATGCCCGACTTGATCACCGTCGCCGTCGTCGATCCAGGCGCCGCGACATCCGAGGGACGCGACGAAGAGAACGCCGCGTCGCGTGCCTCGTTCCTGAAGAGGGCCGTCGTCGGGGGAGGGACGCTTCTGACCGGGGGCGTTCTGATCGGTGGCCTGCCCTCGCTCGCCCTGGGAGCGAAGTCCGCCGCTCAGGACGTTCGGATCCTGAACTTCGCGCTCCTGCTCGAGTACCTCGAGGCAGCGTTTTACACGGAGGCCGAGGCCCGCGGCCTGCTGACCGGCGAGACGCGGAAGTTCGCGAAGGTCGTGGGAGCGCACGAGCGCGCTCATGTCGCGTTTCTGAAGAAGGCACTCGGCAGCGCCGCGCGTTCTAAGCCGCAGTTCGACTTCCGCGACACGACGAGCGTCCAGTCCAAGTTCCAGTCGACCGCAATCGCGCTCGAGGAGACGGGCGTTAGCGCCTATAGCGGCCAGGCGGCGAGACTTCGGAGGCAGACCCTGCCCGCGGCCGCGTCCATCCTTGCCGTCGAGGCGGAGCATGCTTCGTGGATCCGGGACATCGTTCTCCGGAAACCCGCCCCGCGCGCCTTCGACAAGGCCCTGACCAAGGCCCAGGTCACGAACCGGGTCAACGCCACCGGCTTCATCGTCGGCTAGCGGGATGGAGATGACAATGACTAGGACACAGGAGACTCATTCGATGTCTGAGCTGCTTACGCTTGAACAGGTCGATCAGGACGGGGCGATCCGTGAGGCCGCCGAGCGAGTGGAAGGAGACTCGCGGGCCGACTTCCTCAGGAGGGCGGTGCTCTTCGGAGGCGCCTTCGCCGGAGGTGGTGCAGCCGTCGCCGCGCTCGCCAAGCCGGCGAGTGCCGCATCGCGAAACGACGTCGCGATCCTGAACTTCGCGCTGACGCTCGAGTACCTCGAGGCGGCGTTCTACACCGAGGCAGTCAGGAAGGGGGCTCTGTCCGGGCGGACGCTCGAGTTCGCGCAGATCGTGGCGGGACACGAGCGGGCGCACGTCGCGTTCCTGAAGAAGGCGCTCGGCTCGGCGGCGGTTGCTCGTCCGCGGTTCAACTTCCGCGGCACGACCTCGAACGCCGCGAAGTTCCGCGCGACCGCCGCGGCACTTGAGCAGACCGGCGTCCGAGCCTACGGAGGCCAGGCTGCGAACATCGACGCGGACGCGATCCTCAAGGCCGCCGTCTCGATCTTCACGGTCGAGGCACGCCACGCCGCCTGGATCCGGCACATCCTCGGACAGGCTCCGGCACCGCGGGCGTTCGAGACGTTCCTGACGATGGGACAGGTGCTCGCGGCAGTCGCGAGGACCGGCTTCATCGTCGCAGCGCCCCCCTTCACCGGGAAGCACACCTAGGCGGGTGGTGTTGGGGGCGTTCAAGAAGCAGGGCGGCGCGCGTGTCGCCCTGCTTCTACTCTTTCTCCTCGCGGTTGCGGCTGCGCCCGAAACCGCATCGGCCGGGGACGGGACGACGACCGTTCTCACGCAGGTCGGCGGCGTCGCCCGCTGGGCGGCGCTCGACCGCGTGGCCATCGTGCGGGCGCAGCCGTCGCGAACGGCAAAGAAGATCGCAACTGTGAGCCCGATCACCCGGGAGTACACGAGCGAGCTCTTTCTCGCCCTCGAGAGCCTCACGAAGCCAAACGGCGAGGAATGGGTCAGGGTCCGCTTCCCCGTCCTCCCGAACAACAGAACTGGTTGGGTCCGGCGCTCGGTTCTCGGCTCGTACAGGATCGTCCGCGCCCATCTGGTGGTCGACCGCGCCCGGTTTACGGCCATCCTCTACCGGCGCGGTAGGCGCGTCTTCCGAAGCCAGGTCGGGGTCGGTCAGGCTCAGTGGCCGACACCGCGCGGACACTTCTACATCCGGAACAAGCTCGTCGGCTACTTCGATCCGGTCTACGGGCCCGTCGCCTTCGGAACCAGCGCACGCTCGGCCGTCCTGACGGACTGGCCCGGTGGTGGCTTCATCGGCATCCACGGCACGAACCAGCCGGGAATCCTGCCCGGTCGCGTTTCCCACGGATGCATCCGTATGCCTAACCGGGCGATCCGGAAGCTCGCCCGGCTGATGCCGGTTGGGACACCGCTTACGATCAAATGAACACCAAGGGTCTTAGGAAGTGCTCACGATCCTTGCTCTCGCGCGAGGCTCCAAGCTATAATCCAGCGGCCGGCGAGGCTTCTGACGACAGGGGATTCTTTTGTCCGAAGCGCTCAGCCGCAGCAGAGCTCCTCCTGATTCTATTCGGGTTCGGGCTCACGCCCCGACAAGGCGTACGTTCCCGCGAACTCGGCTTGCACCTGGGACTTCATCTCTCACCGAGCGGATGGTCGCTCCATTGCGGCACCGCTCCGACGCAAAGGATGTGCAGTTGTTATGTCGGATGCTTTGAATCTCGTCTCAAAGACTCTCGACGAGCAGTACGTGGATCAGCCGGCGCGCACTCGCCGTCAGTTCGTAAAGGGGGCGACGGCGACACTGGCAGGGCTCGGCGTCGTGGGCGCTTTCCCAGTCGCTGCGGCGGCCCGCCACAACAGCACCCAAACGATTCTGAATGTGGCCGCCAGCGCTGAAGTGCTCGCCACGATCGTCAACACGATCGGGTTCGAGCGTGGCCTTGGAGGTGATCCCGTCACGCAACGAAACATTCGGGCCGCGGCGCGCGAGGAACTCATCCACTACGAGAAGCTCGTCTCGTACGGTGGCGAGGCCGCGAGCAAGAGGATCTGGGTTCCGGACGCGGTGTTCGCAAACCGGACGAACTTCCTGAATACGCTTCAGGTCGGCGACGACATCTTCGTCCGGGCCTATCTGGTCGCGACTGAGGCGTTCGGCGACCGCGGCAACGGCGAGCTTGCGATCACAGCCGCCCAGTTCATGGGCGTAGAGGCTGTCCATCGTGCGCTCGCACGCCAGTCTCTCGGCCTCCTCGGAAACGACCGGGTGTTCATGCCGGAGCACCAGCGTGAGACTGCTCCCGGCTCGCCGGTCCAGGGTCAGAGGATCGGGTTCGAGAAGATCACCGTGGCTGTCAAGCGGCTCAAGGCAGCCGGCTTCGGATTCGGCGAAAAGGGTGCGGAGCCCGGGACCTTCTACGACTTCGACGCAGTCAAGCAGCGCACACCGA
>JBBQXP010000108.1:0-9017 GCA_038209555.1 Gaiellales bacterium | reverse complement strand
GAGTTCTGCGCCTCCTGGACGAGCTTGACGATCTGCGCGAGCGCCGTGTCCGACCCGACCGCCGTCGCCCGGGCGCGGAGAGTGCCCTCCTTGTTGATCGTCGCCCCCACGAGCTCGGCGCCGGGCTTCTTCTCGACGGGCAGGCTCTCGCCGGTCACCGTCGACTCGTCGACCGCGCTCATGCCCTCGACCACCTCGGCGTCGACCGGCACCTTCGCCCCTGGCCGGATTAGGAGGAGGTCGCCGACCTGCACCTCGGCCGTCGGCACCTCGAGCTCCTGCCCGTTGCGAAGAACGACCGCCCTGGGCGGCGCCAGGTCAAGCAGGGCGCGGATGGCCTCGTTTGCGCCGCCGCGCGCTCGCATTTCGAACCAGTGGCCGAGGAGGACGAAGGCGGCGAGGAAGGCGGCCGCCTCGTAGAAGACGTCTCCTTCGATCCAGAAGGTGGCCGCAACCGAGTAGATCCATCCCGTTCCGATCGCGACGGCGACGAGCACCATCATGTCGAGCGTCTTCGCCTTGAGCGCGTACCAGGCGCCTCGGAAGAAGATCCAGGAGGAGTAGAAGACGACCGGCAAGCTGAGGAAGAACTGCCACAGGTCGTCGCCGATTCCGAACGGCGTCGGCGGCGTCGAGCCGAAGAGGCTCTCGCCGAGCGGCGACCAGAGCGCGATCGGGATCGCGAAGACGACCGCGACCAGAAAGCGACTGCGCATGTCGCGGGCCATCGCGTCCATCGACATGCCCGCATGCCCCCCGTGCCCGTGCGCGTCCTCGGCGCGCTGCGCAGCCTCGTCGTCATGGGCGGGTGCGAGCGGCTCCACCGCCGCGAGTGGATCGCAGATGTGGCCGGGCACGGAGCGACCGCTGCAGTGATAACCGCATTGCTCGACCCAGCGCGCGAGCTCCTCGACGGACGTCACTCCTGGGTCGAAGGTGACGGTTGCAGTCTGCGCCGCCGCGTTCGCCTCGACGGCGAGTACGCCCGGCCGCCGACGCAGGGCCTCTTCGACGACGAGATGCTCGCTGCCGCGATAGATCCCGCCGACGTGGAGAACGGTCGTCTCCTGAGCACTCACCGACGTTCGATCGTGGACGTGCACCGTCACGTCCTGCCAAGGGCCGGCACGGCCACCGGCCTCGCTAACGCGTCCTGGTAAAGCGCTCGACGGCGGCGAGTAGCTCGCGGCTCTTCGCCTCGGCGGCGTCCTTGTCGCCGGAGGCGAGCGCGCCCGCGACGCAGCTCTCGACGTGCTCGCCGAGGATCTTGAGGGCGACGGAGTCGAGCGCGGTTGTGGCGGCGCTGATCTGGGTCAGGATGTCGATGCAGTAGCGCTCCTCCTCGAGCATCCGCTCGATCCCGCGCACCTGACCCTCGATCCGGCGTAGCCGCTTCAGCAGGTCGTCTTTGCCCGCCAGGTAGCCGTACGCGTGGGTCTCGACACTGGGCTCCGTGCTCATGCCGGCTCCACCTCCACTCTGACATGCGGCCTCTTTGCCGCCCCGCCGCCGCCACCCTGTCGTGGGCTTGAGAAGCGGCGCAGCCGCAGTGAGTTCGAGACGACGAAGAGGCTCGAGAAGGCCATCGCGGCCGCGGCGATGATCGGGTTCAGTAGCCCGGCCACGGCGAGCGGGAGCGCTGCGACATTGTAGGCGAACGCCCAGAAGAGGTTGCCCTTGATCGTCCCGAGCACCTTCCGCGAGAGGCGGATCGCGTCGGCCGCTGCGCGCAGGTCACCTGAGACGAGCGTGAGGTCGCTCGCCTCGATCGCAACATCCGTGCCCGTGCCGATCGCAAGTCCGAGGTCTGCCTGCGCGAGCGCCGGCGCGTCGTTGACACCGTCCCCGACCATGGCGACGACCTCGCCCGCCTCCTGCAGCCGGCGCACCTCGGCCGCCTTCTCATCCGGGAGCACGTTCGCGAGCACCTGCTCGATGCCCACCTGCCCGCCGACGGTGCGGGCGGTAGCCTCGTTGTCACCCGTCAGAAGGACGGGAGTCAGGCCGAGGCCGCGCAGCTCGGCGACCGCCTCGGCGCTCGTCGGCTTCACCCGATCGGCGACCGCCAGGAGCCCGCGCACCTCGCCGTCCCAGCCAACCGCGACGACCGTCCGGCCCTCGCGCTCCGCCTCCGCTCGGGCAACGGCAAGCTCGCCGGGGAGCTCGAGTCCCCAATCGGCAATGAAGCTCGGCCGGCCGGCGACGAGCGCGTGTCCCTCGACGACGGCCTCGATCCCGAGCCCGGCCCGGTTCGTGAAGCTCTCGGTGGGAGAAAGACCGCCGAGCTCCTCCCGTGCGCGCTCGGCGATCGCGCGCGCGATCGGATGCTCGCTCGCGTCCTCGGCTGCACCGGCGAGGCGCAGGAGCTCGGCGCGCTCCGTACCCGCGGCCGGAACGACATCGGCGAGCCACATACGGCCCTCGGTGACCGTGCCCGTCTTGTCGAGGACGATCGTAGTCACCCGACGCGTCTGCTCGAGGATCTCGGGTCCCTTGATCAGGATGCCGAGCTGGGCGCCGCGGCCGGTGCCGACCATGAGCGCAGTCGGCGTCGCGAGCCCGAGCGCACAGGGGCAGGCGATGATGAGGACGGCGACGGCCGCTGTGAAGGCTGCGGCCGCGTCGCCGGTGACGAGAAGCCAGCCCACGAGGGTCGCAAGTGAGATCCCCATGACGACGGGGACGAAGACGGCGGAGACGCGGTCGGCGAGCCGCTGGATCGGCGCCTTGCCGGCCTGCGCCTCGGCGACGAGCCGGGCGATCTGGGCGAGGGCAGTCTCGCCGCCCACCTTGGTGGCGCGGAGGACGAGGCGGCCGGAGGTGTTGATGGTCGCGCCCGCGACCTCGACGCCTGGACCGACCTCGACGGGGACTGACTCCCCTGTCAGCATCGACTGATCGACGGCGGCGAATCCTTCCTCGACGACGCCGTCGGTGGCGATCTTCTCGCCGGGGCGAACGACGAAGCGGTCGCCGGCGGCGAGCTCGTCGACCGGGACGACGACCTCGTGTCCGTCCCGCAGGACGCGCGCCTCCTTCGCGCCAAGCTCGAGCAGGGCGCGAATGGCGGCGCCCGAGCGCCGCCGCGCGCCCGCCTCGAAGAAGCGCCCGAGCAGGATCAGCGTCGTGATGACGCCCGCGACCTCGAAGTATGTGTCGCCGTTTTCGACGGCGACGAGGGCGACGAGCGACCAGCCCCAGGCCGCGAGCGTCCCGATCGAGATCAGCGTGTCCATCGTCGCCGCCCCATGGCGCGCGTTGACGAGCGCCGCGCGGTGGAAGCGCAGACCCGAGACGAAGACGACAGGGGTGGCAAGAGCGAGCGCGAGCCACTCCCAGCCCTCGAACTGGAGCGGTGGGATCATCGCGATCGCCGTCAGGGGCACCGTCAGGACGGCGGCGAGCAGAAGCGCCCGGCGCAGCGACCGAGTCGGATCGCTGCTCGCCTCCTCGTCGCGAGGGGCGGCGCGGTAGCCGGCTCCCTCGACGGCGCCCGTCAGCTCCTCGAGCGTTACGCGCGCCGGGTCGTAGCTCACCGTGGCGGCGTCGGTCGCGTAGTTGACCGTTGCCTCGACGCCTTCGAGCTTGTTGAGCTTCTTCTCGATCCGGACGGCGCACGAGGCGCAGGTCATGCCCTCGATGCGAAGCTCGGTCTGGGTGGGGGTCTCAAGCGTCGCCATCGTCGACCTCGTAGCCCGCCTCGTCGATGGCCGCCCGCAGCTCGCCGTCCGAGGGGCTTTCTCCCCGGACGGTGACGAGCTTCGTTTCCAGATCGGCTGACACGGACTCGACGCCGCTCACCCGGGCGACCTCAGCTTCGATCGCCGAGGTGCAGTGCGCGCAGGTCATGCCCGGGACCCGGTACGTCAATGTCGTCGGCATCGCTTACCTCCAATGCGTTCGCTGCTCTCAATATACCCCAACCGGGTACCCGTTACTTGGGTTTCGGCGGCGAAGCAGGCGCAGCTCTGGAATCGGCCCACTTCGCGTGATGCTCCCGGGCCCAGTCCTCACGCACAGAGCCGAAGGTGATGCCGCGGAGCGCGTGGCGTGTCGCCGGGTGGAGAACGGCGAGATAGAGGTGACCGACGACGATCACGACCGAGATGTAGGTGAGCGCGTCGTGGAGTGCGACCGTGCCGGGAAAGCGGAAACGCGTGTCCCGCTCGCCGTACCAGAGCAGAAAGCCGGTAAGCGCGAAGAGGACCGAGAAGGCGGCCGTCACCGCCACATTCAGCTTCTGGCCCGCGTTCAGTCGTCCCTGCGGCGCCGGCCGGCCGCGCAGCCAACGACGATCGTCCGAGTCGAAGAGATTGATCTCACGGACGGCCCGGCGGAGGCCGGAACGGTCGCCCAGAAGCACGATCAGCAGGAGCGCCGCCGCCCAGGCGATCGCCGTGTCGATGTGCACGGCCTTGACGAACGGCCGCCGCGCCACCGCCTCCGAGAGAGCGGGCAGGTAAAGAACGAGCCCGCTCCCGAGGAGGACGAAAAACGCGCTCGCGTGAATCCAGTGCACGGCGCGCTCCGTGCGCGAGAAGCGCCTGAGGTAGCGCCGCTCGGGACTAGCCATACCCGTTCGAGCGCCCCACCCAGGCATTCCGATCGTAGCCGCGAACCTCCCAGAAGCCGTCCACGACCCGGGGCAGTGCGACGATCCGGTTCACCCACTTGACGCCCTTGTAGCCGTACATCTGAGGAATCACGAGGCGGGCCGGGGCGCCGTGCGGCCGAGTCAGCGGCTTCGAGTCCATCCGGTACGCGAGCATCACCTCGGGCAGGTGGGCCTGCTCGAGCGTGAGCGTGTCGACGTACGGCTCCTCGGCCGAGACGAAGGCGAGCGCGCGGGCCTCAGGGAGTGGGCGGGCGTTCCGGAGCAGATCGGCGAAGCGAACCCCGGTCCAGCGAACGTCCTCGACGCTCCAGCCGGTGACGCAGTGGAAGTCGGAGACCTGGTCGGCAGGCGGGAGGCCGAGCAGATCCTCGTAGGTCAGCTCGAGCGGCCGCTCGACCAGCCCATCGATCCGGAGGCGCCAGGAGGCCGGGTCGAACACTGGCATGGTGGGCGCCACGGTGTAGATGCGCCAGCCTTTCGAGGGAGAGAGTCCCGCGGGGGCAAGTACCGGCGAGAGAACCGAGGCGTTGATCCTGCGCCAGAGCGGCTCTCCCCACGCGAGTGCCCCTAGCCCACCGGCGACCAAGCCAAGGAAAGCGCGACGCCCGTAAGGGCGGGCATCGGTCGGCTCGGACATCAAGGCACCTCGGATCCGGACGGGCTACTACGCACGGGTAAGCCCCAGTATGAGCGGCCAGCCGCAGGCACCGGGCGCCGGCTTAACGGTTCTTCCAACGGCGTAGTTGTTGCCGTGTCTCGTATTCCGACCCGGAGGCACGGCGTCGCAGAAAGGTCAGGTCGTCTAGCGAAACGACCACTCGGGGGACCCATACGTCTAGCCCATCTATGTCGCAGGACGATCTAGTCCTCCAAGGCTGCACGTGCGTCGTGCGCGAGGTTCGCGGGCGTCAGGTCAATCCCGGGATGGAGGCTCGAAACCCACTCCCCTCTCGGGTCGTACACGTGGACGGAGGCCGAGTGCGTGTCCGCGTCGCCCGAATCGAGTGCCGACAGGATGCCGAACCTCTTCCAGACGGGACGGAGCTCCGGCTCCGAGCCGATCAGGTAGTGCAGTTTCCCCTCCGCCCTATGCGCGCGCAAGAAAACGCGCACGCTCCCGGGTGTGTCGTCCGTGGGATGGGTCGAGATCGCGATCGCGACGACCCGCGTCCTTTCCCCGGGGGCCAGGCGCTCGAGCCCGAGTGCCATTTGTGAGGCGATGATCGGGTACGCCTCTTTGCACTTGCTCTCGAGGAAGGTGAGCAAGACGACCTTCCCGTGAAGCTCCTTGCGGGAGATCCTGACGCCTGTGTAGTCCCGCAGGTCGAAGTTGCCAAGCATGATCCCGGGAGGCGGAGGGTTACCGCGGTAGCTCCTTGCATCGCTCCCACCCCGGCTCGCGACGACGACGCCTGTGACCGCGAGCACGCTCACAGCGGCAGTCGCAACGAGTCTTCGCCTCGATCGGTTTCCCATCGGTCAGTCGCGCCCCTCGATGGCCCGGGCGATTCCCGCCTCGAGTTCTTCCGACGAGACCTCCCCGAGGGCATGAGCGACAATCCGTCCGCGCGCGTCGAGATAGTACGTCTCCGGGATTCCGGTCAGGCCATAGTCCTCGTACGTCGTCGGGCCACCGTCGCGAACGGAGACGTAGTTGGTCTCGTAGCGCGTCAAGAACTTGCGCGCGTCACTCTTGAAGTCCTGGATGTCGATCCCGAGAAAGGCGACCTGGCCGCGGTGCGTCTGCGCGGAGGCTACGAGGCGGGGCGCCTCGGCCTTACATGGATCGCACCACGAAGCCCAGAAGTTGAGCACGACCGGATGGCCTCTGAGCTCGGTCAGCGAGACTTTCCTGTCCGCGATCGCGGCTCGGAGTGGGGCAGGCCACGTCTCCGCACGGGGCCAGAGCACCTCGAGATTGAAGTGGGGCGCGAGCGGCTGCTCGTCCGCCGCGATCGCCGCGACGAGGTGGCGTCCTTCGCCCTTGGCGAGCGTCCGCTGAACGAGGAGACCGACGAGCACGATGACGACGCCGACCGCGCAGGCGCGAAGCGCAAGCGAGAGCCATGACCGGGGCGAGCGCGGCGACGGGGTTGGACCGCCCTCGCCCCTCGAGACGTCACTCGTGGGCGAGTCGGCGGGAGTCTCCGATCGGGTCTGCTCCCCGTCCTCCTCGTTCACAATAATCCGGGTCCGCTGTCCGCCTTCGCCCTCCGCCCTGTGCGACGGCGAGAGCTACTCATCGTGACGCCTGTTGCCGCGCTTCTTGCCTCTCATCATGAAGACCATCATCAGCCCCATGCTGATCGGGCAGATGAGCGCAATGAGCAGAAATCCGAGGTTCTCCATCCTGTTCTCAGCCTCCTAGCTGAACCGGTTTCCAACTGACACCGCCGTCGTTCGAGCGGTAGAGCATGCGATCGAAGCCGACCACGTAGGCGAGCTTGGGGTCGCTCGGCGACCAGGCGACGGGCCCGGCACCCTGCTCGAGGTCGAGCTTTTGGTCGAAGGTCTTGCCGCCGTCGGTGGAAAGCAGGATTCCCGGACCGGTTGCGACGACCGTCTGTGGATCGTCGGGGTTGACGGCCAGTCCCATCAGGACGGCGCGAAGCACGACCCGCCAGCTCTTGCCACCGTCGCCGCTTAGCATGAGTCCCTTCTCCATGTCGCCGGCGAGAATCCGTCCGTCGCGCATGACGGCAAGCGCCATCACGGCGCCGCCGACCTCCTTCGAGGCAAGCCGGAAGCTCTTGCCTCCCTCGTCCGAGCGGTACAGGCCCTGCCCCGCAACGGCCGCGTAGAGGCGGTCGGAATTGGACGGGTCGACCGTGAACCCATGGATGTCGAGGCTCGGCAGTCCGTCCGGTCGAACGTCGCTCCAGGTTGCTCCGCCGTCCGTGCTCCTGGCGAAAACGTTGTGCCCGGCGGTCCAGGCCGTCTCTCCACCCGAGTCGGCGAGGTTCATCGCGTCCTGGCCCGCTAGGGCCGCCTGATCCCAGTTGCGCCCGCCGTCGGTCGACTCGTACAGCCCGGCATGGGTACCGAGCATGATCCGTGTCGGATCGCTCGACGCAACGAGGAGCGAGTGGTAGTCGGGCGTGTCCGGAAGGCCGGCAGAGGTCGCGGGGCCTTCGCTTCCGCTCTGCGCCTGTTCCTTGCCGAGCAGGACTGCGCCCACGGCAATCGCGCTGATCGCGACGACCGCGACGAGCCAACCGAGCGAGCGCAGGTAGCGCTTCGGATCCTGCCTCTTCCTGGGTGCTTGGACCGGTCGTTTGGCCGCGGGCCGGCGCCGAGTCTTTGCTTGTGCCACTAGCTCTCCTTTCGAGTTCGACCGCGGAAATCGCCTGGGCATCCAGGCCATGCGGCGACTCAGAAACGGAAGCGTTGCAACACGGCCGGTGAGAGGGACCGGCTGAGTGTTTCCCCGCCCGCGACGAGGATGCCCGCCGCGAAGAGCGCCAGAACGGTGAGCGCCCAGACCTCGACGAGCGCTGGCAGGGCCGGAATCGTCGAGAGGGCGCGCTCGAGCGCCTGCATCGGATGATCACTCAGGCAGGCACAGGCAAATCCGAAGAGCGCGAAGCAAACCAGCGCCAGGAGGATGAAGGCGATCAGGGGCATACGCCCACGCCAGCGTTGCAAACTCACTCGCCAAGAATAGCCGACCGTCGAAAATCCGCCTCTGACGGCCTGCGACGGTGGATTCGGCCCACCGGTCGGCTACGGCCGGCTAGTTAGAAAGCGGACTATGGGCGTTGGCCCAAGCCGTGCTTGTGGCTCGGGCTAGTCGTCCGCTAGAGGCGACGAGCGCCAACGTATGTCGACGCATACCACGAGTCCGAAAGGCTCGAGATCTTCACGACGTCGCCGGTGTGGGGCGCGTGGATAAACGAGCCCCCACCGATGTACAGGCCGTTGTGGCCCAGGCCGTCGAAGAAGACAAGATCACCTGGCTCGAGTTGGTCGCGCGAGACTGGGCTCCCGTAGCCGTACTGCATGGCGGCGTTGTGAGGAAGAGAGACACCGACTTTAGCGTAGACATACATGATGAACCCGGAGCAGTCGAAACCGCTTGGCGATGCCCCACCCCAGACATACGGAACACCCAGATAGCTCATCGCGATGCCCACCACACCGCCGTAGGTCGCAGGCGGCGGTGTGCTTCCTGAGGCGCCGTCGGCCGCTGGCTCGACTCCAGAGCCGGTCGTGCCCGACGACGAATTGAGGCTCTGCTGCTGGTCGACGACCGCCTGGGCCCGCTCCTGCAGGCGGCGCTGGCGCTCTGCCTCCTGGGCCTTGATCTTCGCGATCTGATCCTTGATCGACGCCAGCAGCCGCTGCCGCTCCGCAAGCTGTCCTTCAATCTGACGCCGCCGCTCTGCCCGCTCCGCCAGCACTT
>JBBQXP010000107.1:0-9026 GCA_038209555.1 Gaiellales bacterium | reverse complement strand
TCGTCACCGGAGCGCTCGAGAGCGTCCGTGAGACGCCAGGCGTCCGGGCCGTCCACGTCGACGAGGTGTCCCGCCGCGAAGCGCAGCCGGACCGGGGCGGCAAGCTGGTCCGGGCCGAGGAAGAGAAGTGAGCCGTCGACGACCACGACGCCCTCTGCGGTTCCTTCCACCGGACTAGCGCCCACTTCGATGTCCGGTGGGGCCGCATAGCCGCCGGGCTCGTCGGCGACGCCCCACAACGGCCGGCCGCGCCGGCCTTCGAAGCTGCCTGCGAGATCGGTTCCTGTATCGCTCGTCAGTCTGAACTCGCCGGCGGCATCGAAGCGCTCCGCCAGACGCTTCGCGTGCTCTCCGAGGGCGTGGAAGTCCGCCGAGAACGGTCCATCCGGACGCAGCGTCGTCCAGCTGAGGCCGGGGACGGTGAGGTAGCGGGCCCCTCGCTCGCACGCCGTCCGCCTGGCTGCACCCGACCCGATGAAGACCGAGGTCAGCTCCAGGATCAGGTCGGCTTCCAGCATCGCCGCGCCGACCGACGGGGGCGGATCGTCGCCGGGCAGCTCCGCGGGATCCGATCGGACCACGACGACATGCCCTCCAAGCGTCGTGAGGACAGCTTCCGACGCCTGCACGATCGCCTGGTCGGCACCCGCGTCGGTCACGATCAGGCACCGGTCTCCAGGCTTGATCCCCCCGCATGTGGTCGCGAGAGTCCTGAGCGCCGGCAGGCACTCGGGCCGGCTACTCATCGGGCGCGAGCAGGATGGCCGCGGTCGCGGCATAGACCTGCGCTGCGAGCTCGATGTCCTCGGTCGCGAGCCACTCGTTCGGCATGTAGACCGGCTCGCGGCCGGGACCGAAGATCACCGTGGGAACCAGGTTCCCGAAACTTGCCGTGTCGGCGAGCCACGAGCCGCCACCATACGTGGCAGCGCGTCCCGTCACAGATTCGACGGCCTCCGCCAGCGCGACGGTGAGGGGGTGGTCGCGCTCGATCAGGTGGGACGACTTCTCGTCGGCCAGCACGACGTCGTAGCGTGCCTCCGGATCCCGCTCTCTGGCCCGCTCCACCGCGCCCTCGATGAGTCGCCGCACCTCGTCGATCTGGACGCCGGGCTGCGGCCTGGAATCGACGCGGATCGTGCACTCGTCGGGAATCATCGACGGCCCGCCCGGCGGCAAACCCCCGTAGATCCGCCCAACCGCGGTGTAGAGCTCCGGGCCGAAGAGCTCGCTGACCCAGTCGGGAAGGTCGGGCTCGTAGCGAAGCGCCTCGACCTCCTCAATCAGCGGCACCATCTTCGCGATCGCGTTCACCGCCAGATGGCGATGGCAGGTGTGTGCGGAGTGGCCGATCGAGGTGATGTCCCAGTACGCACGACCGCGGTGCCCAAGGTAGACGACCAGGTCGGTGAGCTCGGCGAGGATGCAGAAGTCCCCCTGGTGCTCCTCGAAGAACCGGATCGCGCCCTGCTGCTGCCCCATGTGGTCGGAGACGGCGGCCACCAGTACTTTGCCTCGCCACCGATCTTTCGTTCGGGCCAGCGCTGCGCCCGCCTCGACGAACGCCCCCACGCCGGCCTTCATGTCCATCACCGCGTGGCCGTGGAGCCGGCCGTCGGCGAGCCTGCCCGAGTAGGGATCGTCGTCCCAGCCGAGGCAGACCGGCTTCGTGTCGATGTGCCCGGTGAGGACGAGTGTCGGCCCCGGCCGGCCCGAGTCCACGACACCGACGACGTTCGGCCGGTCCGGTAGCACGTGCTGGAGGTAGACGCGGTCGTAGCCCATCTCCTCCATCCGGGGAACGAGGGCTCGAGCCAGCTCGCCCTCTTCGCCCACGACGCTCGGAATCCGGACGATCTCCTGTGTGAGCGTGACAGCGTTGACACCGTCTACAGCACCGAGCACGGTGGAAATCGGGTCTGAGGCGGACGCGAGAGACATGATCAGATATCAGATACGAACTGCCTCGAGTCTACGAGCGCAAACGGACCCATGTCAAGGCGAGATACGATGTATCAACCGAGGGCAATGCGTCAGAGAATCCTCCCTGCACAGCTGGAGCGCCGTGTCTACGAGCAGCTTCGCGACGAGATCCTCTCCGGGACGCTCACCACCGGCGCCCAGCTGGTCGAGGCCCGTATCGCGACCGATCTCGGCGTGTCGAAGACCCCGGTCCGCGAGGCGCTCATCCGGCTCCAGCGCGACGGACTCGTTGAAATCGAGCCATACCGTG
Source organism: Gaiellales bacterium (assembly GCA_038209555.1). GTDB lineage: Bacteria > Actinomycetota > Thermoleophilia > Gaiellales > Gaiellaceae > DASQGA01. Next base: position 6,793 of record JBBQXP010000107.1, on the reverse strand, counting down.
GCGCTCGCGTGATCGAGCCGGCCGAGGCCGACGTCCGCGAGATCCTCGAGCTTCGAATCTTGCTCGAGTGTCACATTGCGCGGGACCTGGCCAACCGTCGCCCTCCCGACGTCCTCGACAACCTCGAGCGGACGATCGAGGAGTGCCGCCAGGCGCTCCAGACGGGGGACGACGCCAGGGTGCACTCGGCCCTGACGGAATTCTCCGACGTGATGGCGGAGGCCGGCGGAAACAGGCGCCTCGGGAAGGCCCTCGACGAGCTCCGAAGTGTCCTGCTCCTGATCGCCAATACGTCGCTTCGGCGGCCCGGACGTGAGGCGCGGTCGCTAGCCGAGCACGAGCGCATCCTGGCTGCCATCCGCGCCGGCGATGCCGAGGCGGCTGCCACGGCCACGGAAGCGCACATTCGCTCGATCGAGGAAGACTCGGTCGGAAGCGACGGCATGCTCGCCGCCGTCGAGGCAGGGCGCCCGTCGCCGGCAGATACCTCAACCTCGTAGCCCGCATTCATCCGCCGCGCTTTCCAAACGAGCGGCTCGATCGCGATCTAGCGGAGTTAGCGAGCATCGGAGGAACCCGCGATGGCGGAGTCACACGGCTAGCGTGGACGGCTGAACTCGAATCCGCTCTGGCCTGGTGTGGGGAGAAGATGCGATCGGCCGGCCTAGCAACAAGCCGCGACGCCGCCGGAAACCTGTTCGGCCGCTGGGAGACTGGGACCGGCCCGACGATCCTCGTCGGCTCTCACCTGGACACGGTTCCTTCAGGAGGCCGCTTTGATGGCGCCCTCGGTGTTGTGGGCGCTCTTGACGCAGTTCGGCGCTTACAGGCCTCGGGCTTTCGACCTGCGCGTCCAATAACAGTCGTCGCCTTCATGGACGAGGAAGGTGCCCGGTTCGGAACGGACTTCTTCGGGAGCAGAGCGTTCGTGGGAGACGACCTGGTCGCAGAGGCTTCACGCACAGACCTCTCAGGGGTCTCGCTTGCGGGCGCGATGGGCGAGCTCGGTCGGCCGTTTGACGAGCTTCGATCCGCCGTACGGGTCGAGGACGTAGCTGCGTATCTCGAGCTCCATATCGAGCAGGGTCCGGTGCTCGAACAGGCCGAGGCCGAGATCGGGATCGTGACGGCGATCGTCGGCTTCCGCTCGTTACGGGTCGTGTTCGACGGGACCGCCAGTCACATCGGGACTACGCCCATGGATGCGCGCAGCGATGCGCTCGCAGGAGCTGCACGCGCCGTCCTCGCCCTGCGCGAACATGCGCGCCGGTCAAACGCCGGGCTCGCAACGACCGGAAGCCTGATCGTCGAGCCGGGTGTGCACACCGTGATCCCAGGGCGAACGACGCTAGTCGTCGACATGAGGGCGGCAGATGACGATGTCCTCGATTCGCTCGCAGCATTGTTCAAGGCCACAGTCGAGGACATCGCCTCAGAGGAAGGGCTCGATGTCGAGCTGGTGGAAACGCTCCGTGGGCGACCTGTTCCACTGGACTCCGGCATTGCAGCCATCGCGACCGACGCCGCATCCTTGGTGGGCGCGCAATCGCTCACGATGACGAGTGGGGCAATCCACGACGCGATGGTCCTCGCCCAACACGTGCCGACAGGCCTGCTCTTCGTGCCAAGCGTTGGGGGCGTGAGCCATTCTCCGGACGAGCACACGACACCCGCTGCGTGCGAGGTGGGCGTCGCAACGCTGGCGGAGACGCTGAAGGCGCTTGCAACGTGAAGGCTGTCAGCCGCTTCCGCGGATGAACGGCCTGCCCAAATCCGCGGGAGCTGCCTTGCTTCGACCCAGCAGAACCCACGTGAGGAGCGCCAGGGCGAACGGGAACATCAGCAGAATCGCAGTCGGGACCGACAGTCCGAGGTTTTGCCCTTGGTACTGCAACGCGTCGGCAGCCCCGAACAAGAGCGCGGCGGCGCAGACCCAGAGTGGCTGCCAACGCCCGAAGATCGCGACCGCGATCGCGAGGTAGCCGCGGCCGCCAGTCATGTTGTCGATGAAAACGCCTCCGGTTTGCACGATGCAAAGGTATGCGCCTCCGAGGCCCGCCATGAACCCGGTGAACACGACCGCGAGCAGCCGCACCTTGACCACGTTCACGCCTGCAGAATCCGCGGCAACCGCTCGCTCGCCGACGGACCTCAGCACGAGTCCGGGTCGCGTGGACCGAATGAAGATCCAGAGCACGAAGGCGCCCAGGACCGCCACATAGATGAGCGGGCTCTGGTTGAAGAGCGAGGCTCCTACGAGCGGAAGGTCGCTCAGCAGCGGAAGCGCAAGAGGCTTGAGGACGCCGGCCGAGACCGGCGACGTCGAACCGCCGAGGAATTCGGTTCGTAGAAACGAGGTCACCCCCAGAGCGAGGAGGTTCAGACCGATGCCCGCAACGATTTGATCTGCGCGGAGGCGGGCAACGAGGAATCCAAGAAGGGCACCGGCTGCGGCGCCGGAGGCTCCCCCGATCAGGGCGCCGATGATGGCGCTATTCGTGGCGTCGGCCCCGGCGGCGGCGCCGAATGCTCCAAACAGCATCATTCCTTCGAGACCGACGTTGAACACGCCGGCCCGTTCCGACACGACTTCCCCGAGTGCAGGAAGCAGGATTGGGCCCGCAAGCCGTACCGCTGAGGCAAGGAAGAGAGCGATCGTCCCGTCGCTCATGCGCGAACCACGCGGCCACGAAGTAGAAGCCAACCCTGCGCACCGGCCAGGAAGATGATCGGAAGGGCCTCCATGATGAAAGCAAGCGCCGAGGGCACGCCGAGAACACTCTCAAGCTGTGTCGTGCCCTTCTGAACCATGCCGAAGTAGACGGCGACGAGGACGGCGGAAAACGGCTCCAGCCTCGCAAGGAAGGCTATGGCAAGCCCCTCGAAGCCAAAGTTGCTGCTGAACCCCTGAATCAGGCGGAACTGAACGCCAAGAACCTCGCTTGCTCCGGCCAGTCCGGCAATCGATCCCGAAATGGCCATCGATGCGAGGACCAGCCGCCCGACCGAGAGTCCTTGCAGCCGGGCAGCGCGGGGGTTCAGCCCGGTCGCGCGTAAACGGACACCGAGCGGGGTGCGATACAACAGGAACCAGACGGCGACTGCGGCCGCGAACGCAAGCGGCACACCCAGGTGCAACCGGGTGCCCGAGACGAGGACGGGGAGCTCGGCTGAGTCCGCCACTCGCTCGGAGGTGTTGTAGATCGAGTCAGCCGGTTGAAGGGGTCCTTGAACGAGGTACTGAACGAGGTAGATCGCGACGAAGTTCATCATCAGCGTGACGATGATCTCGTTCGCCCCGCGCCAGAGCTTCAGGGCGATGGCGATCACCGCCCAGACTCCTCCGAATACCATCGAGGCGGCCAGCGCGAGGCCGAGATGAATCGGCGTCACCAGTGAGCCGAACGCCGTTCCTGCCAGGATCGCGCCGATCGCTCCGACCTGGAGCTGACCTTCTCCGCCAAGGTTGAAGACGCCACACCGGATGGCAACGATCGCCCCGAGCGCAACGAACAGCCGCGGTGTCGCGAACACGAGCGCATCGGCCAGCGCGGCCTTCGAGCCGACCGATCCTTCGACGAGGACGGTCAGGGCCCGCACAGGGGATACCCCGATGAGCGAAACGGCAAGGGCCCCTGCCAGCAGGCTCGTCGCGAAGGCGCCCGTGACGACGAAGACGCCGAAGCCCGGACGGCGGGGTTTCAGCAGGTCGACAAGAAGCCTGGTCGAAAGGCCACCGCCAGTGGCAGGCGGGTCCGTCATGCGACCTGTTGGGCGCCGGTCATCCACCGGCCGACCTCGTCGCGTGTGGTCTTCGTGCGCGCAGCGATCCCGGCACGTCGACCTCGGTAGAGGACGGCGATCGTGTCGCCGACCGCAAAGACTTCGTCCAGGCTGCTCGAAATGAAGATTACGGCGGCACCTTGCTCCGCAGCGGTAACGACGTTCGAAAGCACTGCGGCTGTGGCGGCGATGTCCAGTCCGCGGGTCGGCTGGTGAGCGAGGAGGATGAGCGTCGGCTCACTCAGCGCGCGCGCGACGACGACCTTCTGCTGGTTGCCGCCTGAAAGCGTATGTGCCGGCGCGGTCGAACTGGAAGTCCTGATGTCGAACCGGCTGATGAGCTGCTGTGCGACGCGGTGGATAGATCGGACAGCCAGCCGGCCCCAGCGGGAAAAGGGTCGCCTACCGATCCTGTCAAGCAAGAGATTTTCAGCAATCCCGAGTTCGAGAATGAGTCCCTCGGCGTGACGATCTTCGGGGATGACTCTGACTCCAAGACCGGCCGATGAAGCTCGATCGAGCGACGCATACGGCGTGCCGCCGATAATGATTCGACCGCCCTCTGGCGCCCGAAGGCCGGCCAGAACCTCGAAGAGCTCACGCTGACCATTTCCTTCGACCCCTGCCACTGCGAGGATCTCGCCAGGCTGAGCTTCAAGAGTGAAATCGCGAAGCCCCGTCGAGAACGCCGTGCCGGAAATCGTCACCTGCTCGAGCTGAAGCACAGGTGAGCGGTCGTGTGTCGCGGCGCGTTCCTCCCTGGGTTCCCACGTCTTCTCCGCACTCCCCACAATCAATTCGGCCACCTCGTCCCGCGTCATTTCGGCCGTGAGTCCGCTTCCGACAAGGTGGCCGCCCCGCAGTACTGAGATACGTTGGCTGAACCGGAACACCTCGCTTAGGTGGTGCGTGATCAAGATGACACCGCGCCGCTCGCCGGCAATGCCTGTCAGGACCTCGTAGAGGACGTCGACCTCCGCGGGCGTCAGGACGGTGGTCGGCTCGTCGAAGATGATGATCCGCGCGTCTTGGTACAAGGCCTTCAAGATCTCAACGCGCTGCTGGACGGCCAGCGGGAGTGTGCCGACGATGGCATTCGGATCTACGTTGAACCCATAGCGTTCGGCCAAGGCACGAAACTCCTCGTCCGCCTGCCTCGGCTCAAGGCGAAAACGGCGGTCACGCCGGGCGAGGAGCAGGTTCTCGGCCACCGTGAAAGACGGGATCAGCTTGAAGTGCTGGTGCACCATGCCGATCCCGTTCGCGATCGCATCGGCCGGACGGCGGTGGCGCACAGGACGCCCGCCGATTGAGATCGTTCCTTCGTCGGGCTCATAGACGCCGAAGAGCACGTTCATCAATGTGCTCTTACCGGCCCCGTTTTCGCCAACAAGGGCATGAACCTCCCCCTCGAAGAGAGAGAGGGTCACGCCCTCGTTGGCGATAACTCCGCCCGGGAACTGCTTCGTTATCGCGCTGAGCTCAACAAGCGGAGCGAGCGGTACGACCAACCAAAGATCCTAGGAAGCGGCGACGTCTAGTTCACCGCTCTTGATCTGCTCGAGAATGCCGTCAACTTTCTCCTGAACGGCGGGGTCGACGTGCTCGAACGGCTCGACGAAGGTCAGGTCTCCCTCCCCGATGTTCATCTGCACGATCTGTCCCTTGAGCGTGCCGTCGCTGAATCCCTTGCCGATTTCGTCATAGGCACCGTCCATGTCGACAACCGTGCTCGTGACGATGGATTTCGGGTAGTCCGGGCTCTGATCGATGTACTCGCCAAGCGTGAGCGCTCCATTTTCTTCAGCAGCCTGCTGCACTCCAGCCCCGGCAGTGTCGGCCACGGGGATGAGGAAGTCGGCGCCCGAGTTGAGGGCTTGCAGACTGATCTCCTTGCCCTTTGCCGCATCTGTCCAGGATCCGATATAGGTCGAAGTGACCTCGATGTTGGGATTGACCTGCTTCGCGCCCTTGGTGATGAATTCGATCGTTCTCTTCGTCGACGGGATCGGCTCCCCACCGACTACAGCGATGTGTCCCGTCTTGGATGACGAGGCAGCAATCACACCGATCATGTACCCGTACTGGTCCCAGTCCATCGACCAGGCCGAGTAATTGGCGAGACCCTTGGTGTCGGAGGCATAGCTAAAGATCACAAACTGGGTATCAGGAAAGTCCGGCGCCACTTCCTCGACCGCGGCTGCGTACCCGGAGCTGTGGCAGATGATCAGCTTGGTTCCCTTAGCCGCAAGGTCGCGAAGAATCGCGGGAGCCTTTTCATACGTGGCCTGCTCGACGTACGACGAGCTGAAGCCATACTTGTCCGCCATGGCCTTGAAGGCTTTGTAGCCGGCGGGGTCCCAGTTTCCTTGGCTGACCGACTGCGTGAATAGGGCCGCAACCTTGGGACCATCCTCGTTGCCGGCTCCCGCACCGCTGCTGTCGCTCGAGCTGTCCCCGCCGCAGGCGGCGAGTGCCGCGCAGAACAGGACAACAACAAGCACCCGGGAAAAGAGAACGATTGTGTGCTTCCTGGACATGTCGGCTCCCTCCGTCGTACGAGTGATGAGATATCAGATACCAGATACGCCCGTTAAGCAAGCGGGACCTGGGCGCCGACGACTCGGAGGGACGCTGGGAGAGGCACTAGAGGGATTTCCAATAGGAAGCGAGATGCTTCCGCGTTACTTCGTTGGCCTCTACGTGCCAGGGAGCAAGCTCTCGGCACGTCGGCTGCCCCGCGATGAAGTCCTCGAACGGATCTGCGTGGACCTCGAGCCCGCCGATCGTCTCGATGAAGGCCAGCCAGCAGAGCGGCGAATAGACAGGGCTGTAACCGCCCTCCTGCACGGAGACGAGCCGTCCGTCGGCGACCTCGTTCGCGACGCCAAGCAGCCGCTCGGCCATGCCCGCGAATCCGGTCGCGGTGACACCCAGGCGGGCCATTGGATCGAAGAGGCTCGCATCGACCCCGCAGGCAACGACGACGAGCTGCGGGCGGTACTCGAGG
>JBBQXP010000106.1:0-9069 GCA_038209555.1 Gaiellales bacterium | reverse complement strand
GCGGTGCTCGCGTGCTGGGCGTCTCCCGGACGCAGGCCGAGCTCGATTCGCTCGCCGCAGAGGCGCCGGTCGAGGTCCTCGCCGAAGACGTTGGGACGGAGGACGGCTGTCGCCACGTCGTCGACGAAGCGCGCTCCCGTCTCGGGCCGATCGAGATCCTCGTCAACAACGCCGGCATCGGATCCGCGCACGAGACCGTCGTCTGGGAGGAGGACCCCGAGGTATGGCACGAGACGCTGCGCGTGAACCTCGAGGGCCCCTTCCACCTGACCCGGCTCGCGGCGCCGGACATGGTCGCGCGACGCTGGGGGCGGATCGTCATGGTCAGCTCGACGGCCGGCCAGATCGGCGCGCCGCGGATGCCCGCCTACTGCGCCTCGAAGCACGGCCTGATCGGCCTCATGCGGGCGACCGCACAGGACGTCGGCCCGTACGACGTCACCTGCAACGCCGTTCTCCCGGGCTGGGTTCGCACCGAAATGGCCGAGCGCTCGGCCCGGTTCGAGGCGGAGCGCCGCGCAATCACCGTCGACGAGGTCTGGGCCGAGCGGGCGAGCGAGTATCCGCCCGGCCGTGTCAACTCCCCTGAGGAAATCGCTGAGGTAATCGCCTTCCTCGCGGGTGAGGGCGCAAGCGGGATCAGCGGCGAGGCGGTTACAGTCGCCCTGGGAGGAGCATGGTGAGCGGACGGCGCCTGATCGACTGCGACATCCATCAGGAATTCGGGGACCCGGAGGAGTTCCTCGCGTTCATCGAGCCCGGGCAGCGCGACTGGTTCCGCTCGCAGGCGTCCTTTGGGCTCCCGGGCTACACCTGGTCACATCCGAGCGAATGGTTCCGGCAGGACCTCGAGCGCGAGCCGGGACAGTTTCCCGCTTCCAAGGTCGAGCATGTCCAGCGTGAGGTGCTGGATCGGCACGGCGTCGAGATCGGCGTCCTGACCGGCGACGACGGCGTCACCGTCTCGCTCATGGGGAGCTCCTACCGGGCCGCGGCGTTCGCGCGCGCACACAACGCCTGGATGCGGGAGCTCTGGCTCGAGCGCGACCCGCGCCTGCGCGGCTCCATCCTCTGCCCGGCGCAGGACCCTGCGGCGGCGGCCGAGGAGATCCGCCGTTGCGCCGCGGACGAGCGCTTCGTCCAGGTCCTGCTCGTCGGCGGCTCGGAACGTCCTTACGGCGACCCGCGTTACCTCCCGCTCTTCGAGGCCGCAGTCGAGAGCGGGCTTCCGGTCGCAATCCACTCCGGCGGCGAAGGCATGGGAATCGGGGCAACCCCGGGCGGTGCCGGCAATCCGACCTTCTACATCGAGTGGCACACGCTCGGCTCGGCGGGCTCGATCATGGCGCACCTCGTCTCCCTCCTCTGCCACGGCACGTTCGAGCGCTTCGCAGAGCTCAGAGTGATCCTCCTCGAAGGCGGTCTCGCCTGGCTCCCAGGGATCCTCTGGCGGCTCGACACGAACTGGCGCGGCCTCCGCGCCGAGGTTCCCTGGCTCGACCGCAAGCCGAGCGAGGTCATGCACGAGCACGTCCGCTTCACGACGCAGCCGCTGGAGCACACGGACGGGCACGACGACCTCCTCTTCGAGATGCTTGCTGCGGCCGGCGCGCCCGAGATCCTCTGCTTCGCCTCCGACTACCCACACTGGGACTACGACGACCCGGATCACATGCTGAAGCGACTTCCCGCCGAGTGGCGCGAGCTGGTCATGTTCGAGAACGCCGCGGCTTTCTACGGCGCGCGACTCGGCCTCGTCCCGGCGTGAGGGCCTGGCATGAGGTCGGCTCCCTCGCTGACCTCGAGCGCGAGGGCCGGATCCTGGCCCGGATCGGAGGGCGCGAGATCGGCGTCGTCCGCAATCCGGAGGGCGGCGGGTTGCACGCCCTCCGAAACCGCTGCCCGCACAGCGGCGCGCCGCTCTGCCTCGGGTCGGTCCGCAGGCGCGAGACAGGAGAGCCCGGACGCTACTTCGTAGAAGACAGGGCGGTCCTCCACTGCCCGTGGCACGGCTGGGAGTTCGACGTCGACTCGGGCCGCTGCGTCGACGACGAGCGGATGCGCGTCGCCGTCTACCCGGTGCGGGTCGAGGACGGCCGAGTACTCGTCCAGGCTTGAATCTGTGCCGTTCAGGCAGGAAGGGTCCCGTGCCCCCCCGGTGCGCGGGCGGCGAGGATCGGTCCGACCGTACTCAGCAGCTCCCCGGCGTCGAACGGCTTTTCGAGGAAGGCTGCCGCTCCGGCCGCAACGGCCCGTTCGCGCATCTCCGGGGCCGTGCGAGCACTCATGACCACGATCGGAATGGTCGCCAGAGCGTCGAAATCCTTGAGCCGCTGCATGATCACGAAGCCGTCGCCGCCCGGGAGACCGATGTCCAGCAGGATCAACGCGGGCTGTTCCTTGCGGATGACTCCAAGAGCCGAGACCCCGTCGCGCGCCAACGCGGTCTCGTAGCCGCCCGCGCGCAGCTCGAGCTCGAGCAGTGCACGGATATCCGGATCGTCTTCGACGATAACGATCGTCTGCATGTTGCGACAGATCATTGCACGGCCGAGCGACGGCCTCCTCGGGCAGTCTGAGCGGAAAACTCCCGGCTAGCATCGCCGCGTGCGCCGCCTCGTTCTCCTCGTCAGCACGATCGTCCTCGTCGACACCATCTTCTTCGCCGCACTCGCGCCCCTACTCCCGAGCTACGAGGACGAGTTCGGCCTCTCGAAGCAGGGCGCGGGCCTCCTGACCGCGATCTACGCCGCGGGCGGCCTGGCTGGCGCGATCCCGGGCGGGCTCCTCGCCTCGCGCCTCGGCGTGAAGCCGACCGTCCTGATCGGGCTCGGGCTCATGGTCGCGACGAGCGTCGCCTTCGGGCTCGCGAACTCGATCTGGGTCCTGGACGCAGCCCGTTTCGGCCAGGGGTTCGGCAGCTCGGTCTCGTGGACGGGCGCGCTCGCCTGGCTGGTCGCCGCCGCTCCGAGAGAGCGGCGGGGGGAGCTGCTCGGGATCGCCATGGGCTCGGCGGTCGGAGGAGCGCTGCTCGGCCCTGTCCTGGGCGGAGCCGGGGCCCGGTTCGGGACCGAGATCGCCTTCGGCGCCGTGGCGGCTCTCGGCCTCGTTCTGATCGTCTGGGCGTGGACGACGCCCGCCTTTCCGCCGGGAGAGCCGCAGAAGCTCCGACGCCTCGCCGGTGCGATCCGCCATAGCCGGGTCGCAGGCGGTTTCTGGCTGGTCACACTCGCCGCGGTCCTGCTCGGCGTCATTTCCGTGCTCGCCCCGCTCCGGCTCGACGAGCTCGGCTGGGGCGCGCTCGGCATCAGCGTCGCCTTCCTGGTCGCGGCCGGAGTCGAGGCGGTCGCCAATCCCTTCCTCGGGCGCTGGTCGGACCGGTACGGGTTCTTCGTCCCCGTCCGCGCCGGCCTCGTCGGTTCGATCGCAGCGTCGCTCGTCCTGCCCTGGGCCGACGAGCGCTGGACGGCGCTCGTCCTCGTGATCCTGGCGGGGATCGCTTACGGCGTCTTCTGGGTGCCCGGGACGGCGCTCCTCTCGCACGGGGTCGAGGAGGCTGGCCTCGACCAGGGGCTCGGGTTCACGCTCCTGAACATGGCCTGGGCGCCCGGGAACGTGGTCGGTGCCCTGGTAGCGGGGTCGCTCGCGGCCGTCACCTCGGATGCCGTCGTCTACATCCTGGCGGCGGGGTTGTGCGGTCTCACCCTCCTGGCACTGGGTCGGATCGCCGAGCGACCGCCTGCTGGAACCCGACCAGCACAGGATGCGGCGCGCCCGGCCGCGAGCGCACCTGCGGAATGAAGAGCGTTGCGAGGAAGAACGGGTGCCCGACCAGCTCGACGATGCGCGGCTCGTCCTCCTCCGCGTCCACGCCCGAGACATGGAGCCCGGCCGCCTCGAGGTTGGGGCGGAAGGCCGGGTTCACCCCGTAGCTGCAGTAGTACGACTCCTCGCTCGTCTCGCGGCCGTAGAGCACAGCGGCCAGGGTTCCGGGCCTGATCGTGACGCGTCCCTCGATCCCCCAGCCCACGTGGCACGTGAGCGGCGTGACTGCCAGCGTCTCGGCTTCCGGATTCGACTCGGCGTGGTCGGCGTCCCCGTACCCGAGGACGTTACGCACGTACTCGACAACGACGTGCTGGAAGCCGCCTCAGGTGCCGACGAGGGGAACGCCGCGCTCGCGCGCGTGGCGAATCGCCTCGAGCGCCGCCTCCATGTTCCGGTACGGGCTCGACGGAGCGATCCAGAGCCCGTCGTACGGCGCGAGCGCTTCGACTGCGAGCTCGTCGGTCGCGATCCAGTCCGCGTCGATCCGGGCGTGCTCGAAAGCGCTGTCGGTGGCCGTGTGCGTCTCGTTCCCGGCGTCGTAGTCGCCGACGATCGCGACCCGGCCGGCTATGACTCCTCCCACACGACCGGCAGTATGTACTGGATCTATGGCCCGATCCAGGCTCACATCCATGCTCGGCATCGTCGTGCTGCTCCTGTCGGGGTGCGGCGGCGGCTCGGAGGGTGCGCCGTCCGCAAGCGCCACGGGGTCGTGGGCGCCCGTCCCGCTCACAGAGCCGGAGCCGCCGGTGCTCTCCAAGCTCAGCCGGAGCAGCCGCCTGCTCGACCTCGAGGCGTTGTCCGCGGACGCACTCGAGCCGGAAGCCCTGGCTACGGTGCTGAAGGAGGCAGGCTTCCAGGGAGGCTCGGAGCTCGAGTACACGGGACGCACCGAGGTGTACAGCCACGTCGTCCTACGCATCCTCACCTTCCCGAAGCCGGCCGGCGCGGGCGCCTATCTGGAGTGGCTCGACGCGCACGCGGCCGACATCCTCGGGCCGGTGAAGTCGAGGGAGCCCCTGGCTGTCGGCTCCGACGGGATCCTCCTGCTCGAGCAGGGCTGCAACTGCCATTCCGACCTGCCTACCTACCTTGCGGCGTGGCGCGCCGGCGCCGTCGTCCGGACGCTTCTCGCCGACGGCGCCGGCGCGAACGCTCGGCGCGTGAGGTCGCTCGCGCGCGAGCTTGGATGAGATGATCGGCGGGTGACGAACGTCGCCTCAGAGCTCATCGAGCTGACCCCGGAACAGCGCGAGATCCGGGACGTCTGCCACGACTTCGCCGAGCGGGAGATCCGCCCGGTCTCGCGCGAGGTCGACGAGGCGGACATCGAGATGCCCTGGGAGATCTGGCGGAAGGCGTCGGAGCTCGGAATCACGACCTTCATGCTCCCCGAGGATCTCGGCGGCGGTGGCCTCACGGACGTCCTCACCCAGTGCATCGTCCAGGAGGAGCTCTGCTGGGGCTGCTCCGGGATCGGAAACCTCATCTGCTCGAACGGATTCTTCGCTGAACCACTTCTGGAGCTGGGCACCGAGGAGCAGCAGCGGCGGTGGCTCGAGCCCCTCGCCGCCGACAGCTCCCTGCTGGGAGCCCTGGCCTCGACCGAGCCCGGAGTCGGGTCGGACGCAGCCTCGATGACGACGATGGCGATGCGCGCCGACGGCGGCTACCGCCTGCGCGGCCAGAAGACCTGGGTCTCGAACGGCGGCATCGCGACTTACTACGTCGTCTTCGCGACCGTCGAGCCCGGCACCCGACACCGAGGCATCACCGCCTTCCTCGTGGAGAAGGGCGACCAGGGCGTCTCGTTCGGCCAGCCGATGCGCAAGATGGGACAGCGGGCGATCGTCAACTCCGAGCTCTTCCTCGAGGACGCGTTCCTGCCCGAGGACCGCCGCCTCGGCGACGAGGGGCAGGGCTTCTACGGCCTCATGGGAACCTTCGACCGCTCGCGCGTGATTCTCGGCGCGGCAGCAACGGGCCTCGCCCGCGCCGCGACCGAATACGCGATCGAGTACGCAAAGTCCCGCGAGCAGTTCGGCAAGCCGATCGCCGAGCACCAGGCTGTGGCCTTCCGCCTCGCCGACATGGCGCTTCGCGTCGACGCATCCCGTCTCCTCGTCCTCCGCGCGGCGCGGAAGCTGGATGCCGGCGAGCCGGCGCCGCTCGAAGCCGCGATGGCGAAGCTCCACGCGTCGGAGACGGCCATGTTCTGCACCTGGGCTGCCGTCCAGACGCTGGGCGGCTGGGGGTACTCGCGCGAGTACCTCGCCGAGAAATGGATGCGGGACGCGAAGCTCGAGGAAATCGAGGAGGGCACCTCCGACATCCAGCGCCTCATCATCTCCCGGCAGCTCCTCAAGGACGGGTAAGCGGTGCGTGACCTCCGCGCGCTCTTCGAGCCGAGCTCGGTCGCGATCCTCGGCGCTTCGAACGACCCCGCCAAGTGGGGTCACTGGCTCGCCCGGGGTGCCCTGAAGGGAAACGGGCGGCGGCCGATCTACCTCGTGAACCGAAACGGCGGCGAGATCCTCGGGCAGACCGCCTACCCGTCGCTCGCAGACCTGCCTGATCGGCCCGAGCTCGTCGTCGTGACGGTTCCCGCCGCAGCTTTCGAGCAGGCCGTGGACGACTCGCTGGCAGCCGGGGCAAAAGCGATCGTGGCAATCAGCGCCGGTCTGGGCGAGATGAACGAGTCCGGGCGCGAGCGAGAACGTGCTGTCGTGGAGAAGGTCAGGGCGAGCGGCGCGATCATGCTGGGCCCGAACTGCCTCGGTGTCTTCGACGCGCCCGCTGATCTCGATCTCGCCTCGAACGAGTTCCCAGCGGGCTCCATCGGCCTCATCTCGCAGAGCGGAAATCTCGCGATCGAGATCGGGCTCATGGCGGCCGAGGTTGGGCTCGGAATCTCACGATTCGCTTCGCTCGGGAACCAAGCCGATCTCGAGGTGGCCGACGTCGTGCGCGCCTATGTCGACCACGAAGCGACGGCGATGATCGCGATCTACGGCGAGGACTTCCGAGACGGACGCGCCTTTGCCCGTGCGGCCGAGGACGCGGTCCGTGCCGGCAAGCCCGTGCTCGTCCTTACGGTCGGAGCCAGCGAGGCGAGCGCACGCGCGGCCCTGTCCCATACGGGTGCCCTGGTAAGCGACCTCGCCGCCGTCGACGCTGCCTGCCGGGCCGCGGGTGCGATCCGCGTCGGAACGCCGCGTGAGCTCGTCGACCTCGCCCAGGCGTTCCTCGTCCGCGCGCCGGTGCGAGGACGGCGTGTCGCGGTTGCCGGAGATGGGGGCGGTCACGGCGCCCTCGCGGCCGACCTCGCTGCCGGCCATGGGCTCGAGCTCCCCCGGCTCTCCGAACCCGTCTCGGCCCGGCTCGCGGCGATGCTGCCGCTCACGGCCACGACGCGGAACCCGGTCGACCTGGCAGGCGGAGGCGAGCAGGACATATCCTCCTTCGGGCGCGTCGTCTCGACGCTTCTGGACGCGGCCGAAGTCGATTCTGTCCTTCTGACCGGCTACTTCGGCGGCTACAGCCAGTACTCGCCCGACTTCGAGGCGCAGGAGGTGGCGGCGGCGGGCGTGATGGCGGACAAGGTCGATGCGACCGGGCGACCACTCGTCGTCCACACCATGTTCTGGGCAAGCCCACCCGCGTGGGCCCTCCGCGAGCGAGGGATCCCGGTCTTCCGGGACGTCGGTGCCGCCGTCGATGCGATCGCACGCCTCGCGGAGCGCGAGGAGCAGCCGCCGTGGGGCGTTCCCGACCTCCCCCCGGCCAGCGAGGCGGCGGCGGCGACCGGGTACTTCGAGGCGCGGGAGCTGATCGCAACCAGCGGGGTCGCGTTCCCCGAAGCCCGTCGGGTCACAAGCCGGGACGAGGCCAGGAGCGCTGCCGAGGAGCTCGGCTTCCCCCTCGTCCTGAAGGCGCTGGGGTCTCTCCACAAGTCCGATCAGGGCGGCGTCGTCGTCGGGCTCGCGGACGAGGCGGCGCTCGAGCGGGCGTACATGGACCTGACCGACCGCCTAGGGCCGCCAGAGCTTTCGGTGGAGGCGATGGCAACCGTCTCCCCCGGCGTCGAGCTGATCGTCGGCACCCGCCGCGACGCGCGCTTCGGCCCGATCGCGGTGGTCGGTGCGGGCGGCCTCTACGCCGAGATCCTTTCCGACGTCGCGGTCGCGCTCGCCCCGCTCGACGCCGCCCAGGCGGAAAAGCTCCTACGGTCGTTACGCGTCGCGCCGCTTCTCGAGGGCGCTCGAGGGCGCGCTCCGCTCGACGTCGCCGCGGCGGCGGGCGTGGCGGCTGCGCTCTCCTTGATCGCGGCCCAGCACCCGGAGATCGCCGAGATCGAAGTCAATCCACTGCTGGTCACACCGTCTGGTGCAATCGGGCTCGACGCGCGGGTCGTGCTAGAAGATGGCGCCGATGCTCGCTGAAGGCACCTTCGAGGGAAGGGTCGCGGTCGTCACCGGCGGCGGGACAGGGATGGGACGCGCGATGGCGCTCGAGTTCGCGCGGTTGGGGGCCGGAGTCGTGGTCGCCGGCCGCCGGCCGGAGCCGCTCGAGGAGGTCGCAATCGCGATCCGCGAGGGCGGGGGCCGCGCGCTGGCTCGGCCGACGGACGTCCGCCAGCCCGACCAGGTGGATGAGCTCTTCGACGCAGCCGTAGCCAAGCTCGGCCGGGTCGACGTCCTCGTAAACAACGCGGCGGGCAACTTCGTCGTGCGCGCAGAAGACCTGTCGCCGAACGGCTGGCGTGCCGTCGTCTCGATCGTGCTCGACGGCGGTTTCCTCTGCGCGCGGGCGGCGGCGAAGAAGATGATGGATCAGGGCGCGGGCGGCGCCATCCTGAGCGTCCTGGCGAGCTATGCGTGGACAGGAGGCCCGGGGACGGTCCACTCCGCGGCCGCGAAGGCGGGACTCCTAGGGATGACGAGGACGTTGGCGGTCGAGTGGGCACAACACAAAATCAGAGTGAACACGATCACTCCCGGTCCGACCGATACCGAGGGCGCCGGCGCAGCGCTCTGGCCGGCCGCCGAAGACCGGGCGCGCGTCGCCGCGACCATTCCGGCGGGGCGCCTCGCCACGGTGGAGGAGATCGCCTGGTGGACGACGGCTCTCTGCTCCCCGTACGCCGACTACATCACAGGGGAGAACCTGACCGTCGACGGCGGCCACTGGCTGGAGCAGGAGGGCTACCTGCCGGCACTCAAGGACCAAACACAGCCCTAA
>JBBQXP010000105.1:0-9095 GCA_038209555.1 Gaiellales bacterium | reverse complement strand
CGCGCGATCTCGTGCTCGCGGCCTTCCGGAATCGGGAAATGGATCTTCAGGAACGAGTTCGAGTAGCGGTCGAACACCGCAGGCGTCCCTTCCTCCTCCAGAAGCTCGACGTCCTCGAGCCAGTTGATGTCCTCGCCCGGGGTCGCCGCCTGGAGATCGACGTCGTCGAGGAGGGAGATGTCCTCCTGGTAGGGAAACCGCTTGCCTGAGAGATATTCGGAGTCGATCGACCGGATGTGCTCGGGCTGCTGCGTCGACATCAGATCTAATCCCCCGCCCCGGCAAAGTCGGCCGGCTGTTCGGGCAGGTAGTCGACCGGATACTCGAGGTGCTTCTCGAGCAGCCGCTTGATCTCGCCGAGCGCGCGCTCCTCCGTCACGCCAGGGATGTACTGGGTGCCGGCGAGCGGCACCTTCGCCATCGCTGCGGCCTCCAGGGTCAGCGCGCAGAGATCCTCGGGCTCGAGCGAGTGGATGTTCGTCTTCCCGCATGCCCGGGCGAGCATCTGCACTTCGAGCGTCAGCGTGTGCAGGAAGTTGTAGACCCGCTCGGCAGCCTCGTCGACGATCAGGCGCTGCCGAAGCTCCGGATCCTGTGTCGTGATCCCGACGGGGCAGCGGCCGGTGTGGCAGTGGTAGCACTCGCCCGCGGGCACGCCGATCGTGCCCTCATAGTCGGTGACGCCGGGGATCTCCTTATTGCAGTTCAGCGCCACGAGCGCCGCATGGCCGATCGCCACGGCCTTCGCGCCGAGCGAGAGCGCCTTGGCGACGTCGCCGCCGTTTCGGATCCCGCCCGCAACGACGAGATCGATCTCATCCGCGAGCCCGACGTCCTCGAGCGCGCGCCGTGCCTCGGGGATCGCCGCCATCAGGGGGATCCCGGTCTCCTCGGTCGCGATGTGGGGCCCTGCCCCCGTCCCGCCCTCGGCGCCGTCGAGGTAGATGATGTCCGGGCCGCACTTGGCAGCCATGCGGACGTCGTCGTAGACCCGCGCCGCGCCGAGCTTCAGCTGGATCGGGATCCGGTAGTCCGTCGCCTCGCGGATCTCCTGGATCTTGAGTGAGAGGTCGTCGGGGCCGAGCCAGTCCGGATGGCGCGCGGGCGAGCGCTGGTCGATTCCCGGCGGCAGCGAGCGCATCTCGGCGACCTGTTCGGTCACCTTCTGACCCATCAGGTGACCGCCGAGCCCGACCTTGCAGCCTTGCCCGATGAAGAACTCGCAGGCGTCCGCGAGCATCAGGTGGTGCGGATTGAACCCGTACCGGCTCTGGATGCACTGGTAGTACCACTTGGTAGAGAGATCGCGCTCCGGCGGGATCATCCCGCCCTCCCCCGAGCACGTGGCCGTTCCGGCCATCGAGGCGCCCTTGGCCAGGGCCATCTTCGCCTCGAGTGAAAGCGCCCCGAAGCTCATGCCCGTGATGTAGACCGGGATGTCGAGCTCGATCGGGTTCTTGGCGAACCGCGCCCCGAGGATCGTCTTCGTCTCGCACTTCTCGCGGTAGCCCTCGATCACGAACCGGGTCAACGTGCCCGGCATGAACATGAGGTCATCCCAGTGCGGGATCTTCTTGAACATCGAGAAGCCGCGCATCCGGTAGCGGCCGAGGTCGGCCTTCATGTGGATGTCGTTCAGGACCTCCGGCGTGAAGATCGGGCTGCGGCCGAGGACAGTGCGCCGATCGGGCTGGTCCTTGCCGATGTTGTCACCGACCTGGTCGTAGCGGTCGCTCGTCGTCATGTCGCGCGCTCCTAAAGGACGAGCTTCCGCTCGGAAGGCTCGAGGTTGTCGTAGTTGTAGAGCATCTTGCCGCAGACGAACTTCTGGAACTCGGGCGGGTCGCCGAGACCGTAGATCCGAAACTTCCGCTCGACGAACTCGGTGTCGGACTCGTCCCACTCGCCCGGCACGCAGTCGATTCCGAGCGCTTTGACCTTGCCGGCAACGTAGATCGTCCCGTCGTACATCGAGTCGCCGAGGCCCGGGCCGACGTTGCCGCAGATGATCTGGCGGCCGCGCTGCATCATGAAGCCGGTCATCGAGCCGGCATCGCCCATCGTGATGATCGTGCCGCCCTTCTGGTCGATCCCGGTCCGTGCCCCGACCTGGCCCTTCACCACCAGGTCACCGCCCCGGAGCGCAGCCCCCGTCAGCGAGCCTGCGTTCCCGTCGACGACGACGACACCGGACATCATGTTTTCGCACGACGACCAGCCGACCCGGCCGGTGATCCGGATCTCCGGCCCGTCGATGAGACCGCAGCCGAAGTAGCCGAGAGAGCCCTCGAAGGTGATCTTGCAGCGAGTCAAGATCCCGACCCCGAGCGAGTGCTTCGAGCCCGGGTTTCGGACGGTGACCTCGTTGATCCCTTGCTCGTAGAGGAGCCAGCGGAGCTCGAGGTTGATCTGCCGCGTCGAGAGGTCGTGGGCATCAAAGCTCGCGGTCTCACCCTGGATCTCCGAAACCTGGGGAACCTCGGCGTGCGGCTCTGAAAGTCCGCGCGCGTCGTACGTGATGCGGCTCTCGCCGGTTACCGAGCCCAAACCATGACCTCCCCCTCGTACGGGTCATACGTGTCGATCTCACGGTCGACGATCGCCCGGATCGCGATCTCCTCGGAGGCGAGCGCGACCAGGTCGTCAGCCTCGTAGAGGACCAGCGGCTTCGCGGCCATCTCGTCCTTCGCCACGCCGAGCGCGTCCTCCGTCACCGCGATATAGGTGAAGACGCCGTCGAGCTCCTCGAGCGAGTCACGCATCGCGTCGTCGAGGGAGGCCCCTTCGCTCATCTTCTGGGCGAGGTAGACCGCGATGATCTCCGAGTCACACTCCGACTGGAAGCGGTGCCCCGAGCGCTCGAGCCGGCGCTTCCACTGGAAGTAGTTGGTCAGCTGGCCGTTGTGGACGACCGCAACATCGGTGAAGGGATAAGCCCAGTAGGGGTGCGCGCCCGAGATGTCGACGTCCGACTCGGTCGCCATCCGGACGTGGCCGATCGCGTGCGTCCCCTTGAACCCGCCGAGCTCGTACTGGTCGCAGACGCTGTCGGCGTCGCCGAGGTCCTTGATGATCTCGAGTGAGTGGCCGAGCGAGAGCACCTCGGCTCCCGAGATGCCTTCGATTCGGTCGGTCAGCTCCTTGAGGCGGTCGCCGGGAAACTCGAACGTCACGCGATAGGCGTAGTCGGTTTCCTCCTCGACGTCCTTCACGTTCGCGCCGAGCGCCTTCAGCCGCTGGAGGACCTGGTCCTGATGGCGGTCGATGCGATTGTCGAACTCGAAGTCACGCGCGTCGTTCGCATCGGCGAGCGTGTAGCGCATGATGAAGTGGCCGGCGCCGTTGCTCTGTCCGTACAGGGCGAAACCGGTCGAGTCGGGCCCTCGGTGCTTCATCGACTGGAGCATCTGGGTCATGTCCCGCCCGATCCCATGCGTCCCGTCCCGGTAGATGATCCCTGCGATTCCGCACATGAAGCGGTTGTGATCCTCCTGGTTAGATGGTTGGTCGGTAATTGGCATGCCCGCGGGGACGGGTCAGACCAAGCCAGGGTGTGCCATCGCCCGCAGGCAAGGCTAGAAGCCTTGACAAGGGCGAGGGTGCGGCCTGGCGCCGCGTCTGGGCCGCCATCCGTGGGTGTGGTAATTGCCGATCAACCATCAGGGCAAGACGTCGAGGTATTCCTGCACGTCCCAGTCGCTGACCTGCGCGCAATACCGCTCCCACTCGTCCCGCTTGTAGTGCATGAAGACACGGTACATGTCGCCTGGTAGCGCGGATTTGACGACCTCGTCGGCCTCGAGCGCGTCGAGCGCGTCGCCGAACGTCATCGGGATCTTCCGCACCTCTTTGCCGGCCTCCATCGCCTCGTAGATGTTCCGCTCCTCGGGATCACCCGGGTCGAGCTTTCGGTCGATCCCGTCCCGCATGGCCGCGATGAGAGTGGCCATGGAAAGGTACGGGTTGACGGCCGAGTCCACCGAGCGGTACTCGAACCGCCCCGGTGCCGAGACACGAAGCGCGGTCGTCCGGTTCTGGTAGCCCCAGTCGGCGAAGACGGGCGCCCAGAACCCCGTGTCCCAGAGACGGCGGTACGAGTTCACGGTCGACGCCGTGACCGCGGTCAGCGCTCCGAGGTGCTCGATGATGCCGCCGATCGCGAAGCGGCCGATCGCGCTCGGCTTCTGCTGGTCCTCACCCTCGGGCAGGAAGACGTTCTCCTCACCACGCCAGAGCGAGATGTTGTGGTGGCAGCCGTTCGCCGAGACGCCCATGAACGGCTTCGGCATGAAGCAGGGGAAGGCCCCGAGCTCGCGCCCCACCTGCTTGCAGACCTGGCGGAAGGTCGACAGGTTGTCGGCCGTCTGCTCGGCGCGGTCGAAGCCGAAGTTCAGCTCGATCTGCCCGGGGGCGTCCTCGTGGTCGCCCTGAATCATGTCGAGGCCGAGCTGCTGGCTGTACTCGACCACCTTGTGGATGATCGGCTGGAGCTCCGAGAACTGGTCGATGTGGTAGCAGTAGGGCTTCGTGACGCCTTCGACCGACGGCGTCCCGTCGTCGTTCAGCTTGAGCCACATCATCTCGGGCTCGGTGCCGGCACGAAGGTGAAGACCAGTCTCCTCCTCGAAGACGGCCTGGAGGCGCTTGAGGTTTCCGCGGCAGTCCGACGTCAGAAACGCGCCCGGATCTTCGCGCTCCTCGCGGTTTCGGAAGCACATGCACCACACCCGTGCGATGCGGGAGTCCCAGGGGAGGGGCATGAAGGTATCGGGCTCCGGCAAGCCGACGAGCTCGGCGGCCTCGGGCCCGTAGCCGATGTAGTTGTTGTGGCGGTCGGTGAAGAGGTTGGCTGTCGCGCCGTACACGAGCTGGAAACCCTTGCGTGCGATCGATTCCCAGTGGGCGGCAGGGACGCCCTTCCCCATGATCCGGCCGGTGACCGACGGGAACTGGAAGTAGATGTACTGGATCCCCTCCGCGTCGATCCGTTGTCGGATCGCCGCGATCTGCTCGTCGCGACCCTCGGTAGCAACGAACTGCTCGAGGTCAGTAGGTCGATTCTTCGCCTTCGTCGCCACGAAACGCCTCCTTATCTGCGCCCGAGGAAGGCGCTGCCGGTAGCGCGGTTCTTACGGGGGCCGTGTCCGACTGTCAAGCGACAAACGCCGCGGGCAAAACGACGACGCTCGGCGGAGAAACTGAGTCCGAAGCTCTGTCTCAGTTTTGGAGAGGGTTCACAGCTTTCCAACAGAACCCTCACAAAGGGACAGCACCCTCCTGAGGCTCGCCCTTAAAACTCTTCGAGCCCAAGACCCCCGAGGTCGGAGGTAAAATGAGCCGCATATTTCGGGCCACGACGGCCGTATTCGCCATGGGCGCATTTCTCCTAGGTGGGACCAACGCCGACGCATCCGTGAAGATCGCGTGGGCGGCGAAGAATCCCACCCTGGAAGTGAGCGCTCTCGGCGCAGCAGAGATCAGCTGGTCGACGCGGTCAGGCGTCAGGCGTTATGTGAAGGTGGCCCCCACCGGGGCGCTCCGTTACGGTGCGCGCCTGCAGGCGCCGAACGTCGCCGTACGCACCGGAGCCATCAGCTTGCCGCTCCGGGCGATGATCTGGCAGACCCCGGATGGGGCGTTCTGGGCGCTGCAACAGTGGCGTCGCCTCAACGGCTACCCGGTCGAGCTTCGCTTCTCGCGCTGGCATGGCGCCCCGACGAGCCTCACGCTTCGAGCCGTCTGCTGCAAGTGGCGAAGCGAGCGAATCACAGGCCAGGCGAGCTTCCACGGGAAGCCGATCTACGGCTACGACAGTACGCCCGCCGGCGTCCCGCTCGACAAGTACGGGCGGAATGTGTACCTCGACACGTTTCGCTATGGAGGGTGGAAGCGGATGATGGGAATCCTCACCCACCGGTATGACGGAACGTACTCGCTCTGGATCCGGAGCTATTGGCGCGGGAAGCGATACCGGGGCGCCATCTCGGGTCCGAACTGGGGCTGGACGCTCGCTCCCGACGCCCGAGCGTGGACCAACTCCGTGTTGTAGAGCCGATCAACGAAGGAACGCGGTGGCTGCCACGACGGCGGCCACCGCCGGCACCGTCGAGCCGAGCACGAGTAACCGCATGAGGTGCGGCCGGAAATCGAAGACCCGCGCCAAGATGAGCAGATGGAAGGCGCTGGGCATCGCAGCGCCGAGGAGGAACGCGCTCGGGATCTCGGCGCCGATTGCCCGCCCGAGCCCGTAGAGGGCAAGCGGCGCGACGGTGAAGCGGATCGCGAGGACACCCGAGGCGCGATGAAGCTCGGCGAGATCATGAGAAGGGCGCTCGAGCGGGAGCGCGAGCCCCAGGAGAAAGAAACCGGCCGGCCCGACGATCGCCCCTGCCACGCGCCCGAGCGGCTCCGCGACGCCGCCCACCTCGATGTCGCTCAACCGTAAGCCGATCGCGAGCAACGCGGCGAGGAGCGGGGGATTCCCGGCCAGGAGCCAAAGACGGCGCCGGCCCCGCTCCCCGGCGTCTCGGTTCCCGTGGAGGCGCGCAATCGTGGTCGAGACAGCCGTCGCGGGGAGGAGCCAGGCCAACCGGTCGTAGA
The DNA here is from genome assembly GCA_038209555.1 of Gaiellales bacterium. Lineage (GTDB taxonomy): Bacteria > Actinomycetota > Thermoleophilia > Gaiellales > Gaiellaceae > DASQGA01. The sequence continues at coordinate 2,495 of JBBQXP010000105.1, read as the reverse complement.
CCACCATGAGCGCGAGCCCCGGGTTCCCGAGCGCGATCTGGGCAAGTGGAAAGCCAACGAACCCCGTGTTCGGGAAGCCCGCCGCAAGCGTGAGTGCCCCACGCTCATCCCGCTCGTCGCTCACGGCGACCGCATAGCCGTACGAGATCCCGAGCACGAGCCACGAGGCTGCGACCGCTGCGCCGAGAGCAAGGGCCAGTTCCCGATCGACCACGACGGTCGAGAATGCATAGAAGACCAGTGCGGGCGTGATCGTCCAGAAGTACGCCGTCCAGGTCCGCTCGCGAAGCGTCTCCGCAACGGGGATCCACTGCGTCGCCAGGCCCAGGGCAAAGAAGGCCAGGAGGAGCGCGACCTCGAGCACGCGCCCGAGCCCGATCTACTACTCGGCGATGCGGTTGATCAGGAAGTCGTACAGCTCACGGTAGAGCCGGATCGCCGACCCGACGTCGCCAGGATCGACGTCCTCGCCCTTCTCGACCGACTCGGTGATGCGCCGTGCTTCCACGTAGTCTGCAACCACTTCGTGTGGGATCCCGTGGTCCGCGACCTCGTCGTGGATCGGAACCCCCTGCTCTTCGAGCATCCGCTCGATCAGGTCGCCGACCTCCGACAGCGCCTCCCGGGGCGAATCCTCGAGATCTTCCTCGAGTTCGGCCCATTCGGTCTCCCAGTCGTGGCGGGCGAGGCCGGGGTCGCGCATGGCCCGTGTTGTACCTGACCTGGCGCGTCTTTGAAACACCCGGATGCCTCACTAGACTCGACCGCATGAATGTCCTCGTCGTCGGCTCCGGTGGAAGGGAGCACGCGCTCGCGTGGAAACTCGCGCAGAGCGCCGACCTCGGGGAGCTCCACGCTGCCCCCGGGAACCCGGGTATTGCGCGCCATGCGACGTGCCATCCGGTTCGTGCCGAGGACGCCGAGAGCCTGCTGGGGCTCTGCCGTCAGTGCGGGATCGACCTCGTCGTGATCGGGCCCGAGGCCCCCCTGGTCTCGGGGGTGGCCGACGACCTTCGCCATGGCGGGGTCACGGTCTTCGGCCCGAGTGGCGCGGCCGCCATGATCGAGGGGTCAAAGTCGTTTGCGAAGGACGTCATGAAGTCGGCGGGTGTCCCGACAGCGCGCGAGCTCGTCGAGCCGGTGGCACCCTGTGTGATCAAGGCTGACGGGCTCGCCGCCGGAAAGGGTGTCTTCGTCTGCCGGACGGACGCGGAGGTCGAGGCCGCCTGGCCCCGCGCTCAGGCGCTTGGTGACAGCGTCGTGGTCGAGGAGCTCCTCGAAGGCGAGGAGGTGTCGCTTTTCGCTCTCTGTGACGGCGCCGTAGCCGTGGCCCTTCCCGCAGCCCAGGACGCCAAGCGGCTCCGTGACGGAGACGAAGGCCCGAACACAGGCGGGATGGGCGCCTATGCCCCCCTGCTCTTCCTGTCCACCCGCGAGCGGGAAGAGCTGGTCGAAGCCGTGCACGCGCCCGTGCTCGAGGAGCTCGCGAAGCGCGGAAGCCCGTTCGTGGGGCTCCTGTATGCAGGACTGATGCTGACGGAGGACGGCGCTCGCACGCTCGAGTTCAACTGTCGCTTCGGCGATCCGGAGACGCAGGCGATCCTGCCGCTGCTCGAAGGCGATCTACTGGCCGCGCTGGCGGGAGCGGCCCGCGGCGACCTTGCCGGCGCCTCGGTGGACGTGGCCGACGGCGCGGCGGCGACGGTCGTCCTGGCTGCGCCGGGGTACCCGGACGCACCTGAGGTTGGGAGCGCGTTGTTCGGGCTCGAGGAGGCGGAGGCCGCGGGAGGGCTCGTCTTCCATGCGGGCACCGCGCTCCGCGACGGGGCCTTGCTCAGCGCGGGCGGCCGGGTCCTGAACGTGACCGCCGTGGGCCCGTCGCTCAGCGACGCTCGCGAGCAGGCCTATGCGGCGCTCGACCACATTCGCCTGGACGGTGCCCAGTTCAGGACCGACATCGGCGCGAGGGCGGTGGCGCTTGCACGCTGAGGGCGGTCTCCATGAGGTTCCCGCCTCGGTTCCGATTCTCGAGGAGCTCGAGGCAACCGGACCGCTCGTCGGGATCCTGATCGGGTCCGAGTCCGACCGCGATTCGATGGATCCTGCGATAGAGGAGCTAAACGAGCGGGGCATCTCCCACGAGCTTCGTGTCCTCTCCGCCCACCGGGATCCGCGCGGCGTCGCCGAGTACGCTTCGACCGCCGCCCTTCGCGGCGTCCGCGTCATCATCGCTGCGGCGGGGATGTCCGCGGCCCTCCCCGGAGCCGTGGCGGCCTACACGGACCTCCCCGTCATAGGCGTGCCGCTCGTCTCCTCGAGGACCGCGGCGGGCGGGCTCGACGCCATCCTGGCGATCGTGCAGATGCCACCCGGCGTGCCGGTGGCCTGCGTCTCGCTGAACGGCGCGAAAAATGCTGCGATCCTCGCGGCGAAGATCCTCGGCCAGGGTGGCGGCTACCCCGACCCGCCCCGGCGGCCGCAGCTCGAGCTCTAAG
>JBBQXP010000104.1:0-9137 GCA_038209555.1 Gaiellales bacterium | reverse complement strand
CCGCCGGCGGCCAGGAGCAGGAGGCCGAGGAGCCCGACGATCACTAGGGCGAGCGGGAAGGAGTCGGCGCGGCTCGGCCCGATCTTGTCCATGGCCTGGGTGACCGGGCCGGTCTGATTCGCATCTGCACCGGAGCGCGCGTCCATCTTGCCGCCGGGATCCTCGACGTCATCCGAGGTGCCCGCGATGCCATCGGGGCCCTTGCCGCCGCCACTCCCGTTGCCGCCGCCCGAGCCGGATGAGTTCTTGCCGTTGGTGCTGGTGCCGTTGTCCTTCGTGTTTTCCCGCTCTTTCGCTACGATCGCCTTGAGCATCGCGGCCGAGATGTCTTCCTCGGCACTCGAATAGCTCTGCACGTCCTCCGGCAGGTCTGCGATCGCCTCGCGGTAGCAGTGAATCGGGTAGGTCGTGGCGACCACGCCGTCGTCATACCAGTCGTTGAGCACGCGCTGCCCGCACGCGCTTGCCGATGCGGGAGCGGCAGTGAAAGCGAGGAGAAGGGCGGCCAGTGAGGCTACCCCGAGCAGTGAGCGAATGAAATTTTTCAAAGAGTCAACAGGGAGTGGGGCGCATACTAGCGACTCCTCCCAGCCCCTTTGATCGGCATTCGCAAAGGTTTCATGAAGGCGAAGCGGGGCTGGGTCTCTGCTAGCTTCCGGCCGATGCGAGCGGCCCTCGAGCGCGCCGGCGCAGCCGCCGAGCCGCGGGCTGTGGGCCGGGGCTCCGAGACGCTTGCTGCCCGATTGGTTGCGGGCGGCTACCTCGCTCTCCTCGCCGCCTGCGTCTTCGCAGGAGACGCCTCGGATAACGATTCGCTCCTCTGGATCGGCGGAGCGGCGCTCGTCCTCGCGCTCGGCATCCTCGCGGCCGGGCTCGCCGGGGCCGTCGCGCTCCCGCGCCTCTCCAAAAACGCGCTCTGGTGCCTGGCTCTCACGACTGCACTCGTCGCGTGGTTGGGGGTCTCAATCGCCTGGTCGGTCGAGCCCGACCGCTCCTGGAGCTACTTCGACCGCGGAGTCGCCTACCTCGGACTCCTCGGCGTGGGCCTCCTGGCCGGCGGCCTCGTTCGCCGCGCGGCCACGGTCGCTGCTGCCGAGCTGGCGCTCGTTGTCGGGCTCGTCCTCGCGGTGGGCCTCGCCGTCAAGGTCTTTCCGTCCCTCTACCCGGACAGCGAGCGAATCGCCCGTCTGCGCGCGCCCGTCGGCTACTGGAATGCGCTCGCGCTCCTCTTCGCCCTCGGGCTCCCACTTGCGCTGTGGCTCGCCGGCCTCGCCGGGCGCCGCACCGGCCTGCGAGCGTTCGCGGTCGTCTTCGGCTACCTCCTGGCAGTCGCGCTCGCGCTGACGTTCTCACGCGGAGGCATCCTGGCCGCTCTCACCGCCGTGGTCGTCGCCCTTGCGCTCGGCCGCGACCGCGTGCACCGGCTCGTCGACGTCGCGGTCGCCGGGACCGGAGCGGCCCTCGTGAGCGCCTGGGCGCTGGGACAACCTGGACTGGCGGCAGACGGGCTTCCGCTTTCCGTCCGCGCTGCCGGCGGCCACCGGCTGGCCCTGGCCCTCGTTGTTGGCGCCCTCGCCGTCACCGGGCTGACGGTCGCCGTCTCCAGGCTCCGTCTCGCCGACCGAATCCCTCAATTCTCACGCCGCTGGGCGATCGGGGCGGCGCTCCTCGCAACGGTCCTCCTTGCCGTGGCGGTGGCTGCAAGCGACCCTGGCGCACGCATCGACGAGTTCCGGAACCCGCCCGCCGTCAACGTGTCACAGGAGGGGAGCCGGCTGACCAGCCTCAGCTCGAACCACCGCTGGACCTGGTGGACGGAAGCCTGGAAGCTCTTCACCGACCATCCCATCCTCGGTGTGGGCGCCGGAAGCTTCGGAGTCGCCCACACGCAGGTGCGAGCCAGTGACCTGGACGCCGTCGAGCCGCACAACCTTCCCCTCCAGTTCCTCGCGGAGACGGGTCTCGTGGGGGCGCTCCTGGCCGGAGGCGCAGCGATGGCTGCCGCGGTCGCTGCGCTGGGAGTGCTCCGCCGCGCCGAGGGCCCCGAGCGAGCCGCCATGGTGGCCCTCGTCTGCGTGCCCGCCGCCTACGCCGTCCAGGGCCTCGTGGACTTCGACTGGGACTTCCTGGCCGCCACCGGCCCGGTCATGCTCGTTACGGGCGTCCTGCTCACGGCCGGCAGGGCGTCGCCGCCTCTGCGGCGGCACGGCCTCTGGGCCTTCGCTCCGCCCCTCGCTGCCGCGGCCCTTCTCTACTCCCTGGCCGCGCCCTGGCTGGCAGAGCGAAGAATCGAGCGCGCGTACGAGTCGGTTGCGAGCGGGGACCCCGTGGCTGCGGTTGAATCTGCGGAGAGCGCTCGCGGGCTGAACCCGCTCTCACTCGACCCGCTTCGCGCCGAGGCGAGTGCCCGGGTCCTCGGCGGCGACCTGGACGGGGCCCGTCGAGCTCTGGCCGACGCCGTCCAGCTCCAGCCCGAGAACCCGGCGACCTGGTACGAGCTCGGAGTCTTCGAGCTCCGGATCGCGCAGCGCCCCGGCGCCGCCGTCGGGCCGCTCTCGCGCGCCGCCACGCTGGATCCACACGGCGACGCCCCCGCCTTGCTCGTGGAAGCACGCGCATCCTGATGCGCGTCGTCGTCGACGTCACGCCACTCTCACATCCGCGCACGGGGATCGGCAACTATCTGCGTGGGCTGCTCGGCGGGCTTGCGCTTCTCGACGATGTCGAGCTCGTCGCCTTCGGGCCGGTTCGCCCCGGCGGGAAGCAGAACGTCGAGCAGGCGCTGGCCGGGCTCGATCTCGAGCAGCGGCTGCGGGTCGTGCCCGCGGCTCATTTCTGGCGAACGGCCTGGAGCCGCGCAGGACGCCTTTCCGTCGAACGCTTCGTCGGGCCGTTCGACGTCTTTCACTTCTCCGACTGGATGTATCCCCCGCAACGCGGGGGAATCCGGGCAACCACGATCTACGACCTGGTACCGCTCCGGTTCCCGGAGTGGGTGGCGGCCCGGACCCGATCGATGCACACGGCGAAATACCGGAACGCCGCCCGCACCTGCGACGTGATCGTCTGCATCTCCCGCCATACGGCCAACGAGGTGGCGGAGCGGCTCGAGGTCTCGCCGGAGCGACTGGCGGTTGCTCACCCGGGCGTGGACGCGCGCTTCTCGCCCGAGGGGCCGCCGGCGGCGGGCGGGCGGGCGCCGTACATCCTCGGCGTTTCGACGCTGGAACCCCGGAAAAACCTCCGGGCGCTCGTCGATGCCTTCGCCCTTCTGCGCCGGCGCCGGCCCGGCGTGTCGCTCGTGATCGCAGGAGCCGAGCAGGGGGTCGAGGCAGCGGCGCTCCAGGGAGACGGCGTCGAGCTGCTCGGCTACGTCAGCGAAGAGGAGCTCGCCGGGCTCTACCGCGGTGCGGCCGCGTTCGCCTATCCCTCCCGGTTCGAGGGCTTCGGCATGCCCATCGTGGAGGCGATGGCGAGCGGGGCGCCGGTGGTCGCCTCCGCGGAGGCATCCCTCGACGAGGCCTCGGGCGCGGCCGCGCTGCGCGTCGATCCGGACGACACGGATGCCTTCGCACTGGCCCTCGAACGGGCGCTGGAGGATCGAGAGGCGCTCGTTCCGGCCGGGATCGAACACGCGCGCAGCTTCACATGGGAGGCCTGCGGGCGTGCCGTGGCAGATGCATACCGGCGCGCGCGGCCCGGCGGACGTCAGCCTTGAGCGTCTTCCGGCACCCGGACGAAGTAGCGAAAGCCGGGGATGCCGGGCGCAAGCCAGTCGGGGTCCGTACGTGCGACGACGGCGCCACTTGCCTCGACCGTGCGGCGCACCTCCGGCTCGGAGACTCCGATCATGCGCATCGGGTTCAGACGCAGCCTGCGCTGCAGGAGATCGGGCGGCAGCCGGGCGGCGCGCAACAGACCATAGGCTCGGCGGCGAAGCTGGAGACGGTTCCGTCCGCTCAGACTCGACGGGACCTGGAAGACGACCAGCCCGCCCGGGCGCGCGACACGGACGAACTCACTGATGTAGAGAAGGGCAGCCTGCGCGCTCGCAAGGTGTTGGAGCACGACGAAGGACAGCACGAAATCGAACACGTCGTCCGCAAAGAGGGCGAGATCGGCACTCCGGTTGACCAGGAAGCGGCAGTTCGCGCGGTCCGCGTTGAGCCGCCGCGCATGCTCGAGCATCCGGTCCGAGATGTCGACACCCGTGCAGTTCTCGAAGTGGCCCGCCAACGCGCGCGTCAGTCGCCCGACGCCGCAGCCGAAGTCGAGCGCGCTCGAGATGCCGCCCTGCCAGCCGAGCTCCTGCGCCACTCCCAGCACGGACTCGACATCCGCCTCACCGCGCTCGAAGAAACGATCGAGCTGCCAGCCACGCTGACCCGGCTGTGTCTCGGAAAGGATCGCCCAGAGCGGATCGACGAGCGCGAGATCGTCCCAGTCGCGCTCCTGCCGCCCGAGCCCCACGTCGGGACGAATCATGCCTGACCTCCGCATCGGGATGGATGTCTCTCCCCTCCTCCTGACGCGGGCCGGAACGGCGCGCTACGTGCGGTCGCTCGTGGAAGGGCTGCGGGAGGCGGGTGCCGACATCGCCCGCGAGTATTCGTTCGGCGGGTCCGCCCGTCCCACCCGGATCGTTCGCGACACGGCCTGGTACCTCGCGGCCCTGCCCCTCCTGGCCGGACGCGACCGGCTGGACGTCCTGCACTGCCCGACGATCCGGGCACCGATCCGTTCCCGGGTCCCGCTCGTGGTCACCGTGCACGATCTCGCCGTGGTCCGCTACCCGGAAACCTTCAACCGTTGGACACGATCCTGGAGCAGGCTGACGCTTCCGCACGTCGTCCGCGGAGCCAGGCGGATCGTGGCTGTCTCCGACTTCACGCGTGGCGAGCTGGTCGAGCTGCTCGGAGTCGACGAGGGGCGCGTGCGGGTCGTCCGAAACGGCGTCGGGCCCCCGTTCACCGCGGATGGACCGGCGGCAGACGGCGAGTACATTCTCGCCGTGTCCACGCTCGAGCCTCGCAAGAACCTGGCGCGGCTCGTGGAGGGCTTCCGCCGCGCGGAACTGGGGCTGGAGCTGCGCGTCGCCGGCGCCCCCGGCTGGGGCAACGTCTCGGTCGAGGGTGAGCAGGTCCGCCTCCTGGGCGAGGTCGGAGACGCCGAGCTCGCGGCGCTTTACCGTGGTGCGGCCTGCGTCGCCTACGTCTCTCTCTACGAGGGGTTCGGCCTTCCGGTGCTCGAAGCGCTCGCCTGCGGCGCTCCGGTCGTGACGGCACGGGGCGGCGCCTGCGAGGAGGTGGCGGCCGGCGCCGCAGAGCTGGTCGACCCATTCGACCCGGACGACATTGCGGCGGGGCTCCGGCGGGCGGCCGGGCGCCGTGACGAGCTGCGCCCGCTCGGCCTTGCCCGCGCGAGCGAGCTCACCTGGGAGCGAACCGCCCGGGAGACGCTCGCCGTCTACGAGGAGGCAGCGGAGTGACTCTGCCGCTCGTCGTCATCGACGCCGACGTGCTCGGGCGTCGCAGGACCGGCGACGAGACCTACGTGGCCAACCTCCTGCGGGAACTGGCTGCGTTCGCGCCATCCGATCTCCGGCTGGCTGCGGTCACCCGGCGCCCCGACCTCGTGCCCGTCGGCATCGAGCCGCTCGAGCTCCCCGCGACGAGCCAGGTGCTGCGCATGGCGTGGACGCTCCCCCGCCTGCTGCGGAGGCTCGGGCCGGCGCTGGGACACTTCCAGTACGCGATTCCCCTCGGTTTCGAAGCTCCGGCGGTGGTGACCATCCACGACCTCTCTTTCGAGCGGGACCGGGCGATGATGGGGCTCAGGGACAGGCTGATCTTCCGCACGGTCGTCCCGCGGGCCGCCCGCCGCGCAAAGCGCGTCCTGACCGTCTCGGAGCGTACGCGGCGCGACTTGCTCGAGCACTACGGGCTCCCCGAGAACAGGATCGTGGTGACGCCGAACGGCGTCGACCCGGCGTTCGGGCCGGACGGACCGAGGGCCGACGGCAGCGCCTACGCGCTCTTCGTCGGCGCGCTCCAGCCCCGAAAGGATCCGGTTTCGGCGGTCGAGGCGATCGCGCTGGTCGACGGCGGCCTGCGGCTCGTCTTCGCCGGGCCCGACAAGGGTGGCGGCGCGGCTCTTCGCGAGGCGGTCGCGAGGCTGGGTCTCGAGGACAGGGTCGAGCTGCTCGGCTACGTCGAGCAGGAGCGGCTTGCTGCCCTCTACCGCGGCGCATCCTGCCTCGTTTTTCCCTCCCGGTACGAGGGCTTCGGCCTGCCCGTGGTCGAGGCGATGGCGTGCGGCACTCCCGTCGTCGCGGCGCGGACGAGCGCCGTGCCGGAGGTGGCAGGCGACGCAGCCGTCCTGGTCGAGCCCGGCAATCCGGCAGCGCTCGCTCAGGGCATCCAGGAAGCGCTCGCCGACCGCGAAAGGCTCACCGCCGCCAGCCTCGAGCGGGCCCGGAGCTTCAGCTGGCGGAAGTCTGCCGAGCGCACGTTGGCCGTCTACCGTGAGCTCCTGTGAGCGTCGCAGCGATCGTCGTCTTCACCCCGGGCGACCCGGACCCGGGCCCGTGCCTCGAGACGCTCGTGCCGCAAGCGGGCGAGTCCGTTCTCGTCGCGAACCCGTCAGGCCCTCCGCCAATGGTTCCGGCTGAAGTCCGCGTCCTCTGGAACGAGGACCGACTCGGCTTCGGCGCGAACATCAATCGAGGCATCGCCGCGACAGGAGCTGATCTCGTCGCGGTGTCGAACCCGGACACGCGAGCGGCCCCCGACGCCCTCGGCATCCTGGAGGAGTTCGCCGGTTCCCATCCGCGTTGCGGGATCGCCGGCCCGCAGATGTTCTACTCGGACGGCACCTGGCAGCCAACCAGACGCCGGTTTCCGACCGTCTCGGGCACACTCGTCCGTCGCACCCCTCTCCGATCGCTCTTCCCGCCGCTCGAGCACCAGCGGGCCCACTACCACCTGGACGAGCGGCCGACCGAGCCGGTGGAGGCCGACTGGCTCCTGGGCGCTTTTCTCTTCCTCCGCCGCGAGATGATGGAGGAGCTCGAGGGCTTCGACGAGGGCTTTCACCTCTACGGCGAGGACATCGACCTCGCCTACCGGGCCGCCAAGGCCGGCTGGGAGCGGTGGTACGTCCCGGCCGCACACGTGACTCACGACTACGCCGCGGCGATCGACCGGGTCTTCTTCAGCCGGCGCACGCTCTGGCACCTGCGCTCGATGGCGCGCTTCGTCCGAAAGCACCCCGAGCGCCTACGGGCCCTATGACAGGCCGCTGGTACGATCAGCGGCCGTGAGCGGCTCGGTCGCAGTTCACGGGACCGCGGCTCGCCGCCGGCTGTTCCGCCTCACCGACTACCAGGAGCTCCTCCGGAGCCTGCTTCGACGCGAGCTGAAGGCGAAGTACAAGGGCTCCGTCCTCGGGATCCTCTGGTCGTACTTCAACCCGCTGCTTCTGATGGGCGTGTACACGCTCGTCTTCTCGGTCCTCTGGCGGGCGGTCGACATCCCTCACTACCCGCTCTTCGTGCTGAACGGACTGGCCGTGTGGGTCTTCTTCCAGGCGTCGCTCATGGGCGGAAGCCGATCGTTGATCGAGAACGCACCGCTCATCACCAAGGTCTGGTTCCCGCGGGAGCTGGCACCGCTTGCGACGGTCCTGGCCCAGGGCGTCACAGCCGCCGTCATGTTCGGGATCCTGATCCCGATCGACCTCGCGATTGAGCCGGGCAGCCTCCCCACGTTTCTCCTAGCAGTACCGGTCTTCATGGCCTTCGTCCTGCTCACGATCGGCATCACGTGGATCGTCGCCGTCGCCAACGTGTTCTTCAGAGACGTCGAGCACGTCATCGCCGCGATCCTGCTCCCCTGGTTCTTCCTGACGCCGATCTTCTACGCGCTCGAGCAGCTTCCGGGAGCCGCGGGTCACCATTACCTGATCAAGCTGCTTCGGTTCGGCAACCCGGTCACGCCCTACGTCGAGACGATCCGAGCCGTTCTCCTGCAAGGCACCCTCCCGGGCGCCGCCTCGCTCGTCTACGTCTTCATCGTCGGGCCCGCCGTCTTCCTCCTCGGCCTTCGGATCTTCCGGCGCTACGACGACGAGATCGCAGTGGAGCTTTGAGCGTGGAGGAAATCGCCAGAGGCGAGATCCGGGCCGAGGGAGTCGGCAGGCGCTTTGCGCTCCGCCCGCTCGGCACACGCTCGGTCAAGGACGTGCTCGTTCACCCGCGGCGCCATCCGCGACACGAGATGTGGGCGCTGCGGGACGTTTCCTTCGAGGTCCATCCGGGCGAGACGTTCGGGGTGGTCGGGAGGAACGGCTCGGGGAAATCCACGCTCCTGAAGCTCATGGCCTACATCTTCGCGCCGACAGAAGGTGACCTTGGAGTGGGAGGACGTGTCGGGTCGCTCCTCGAGGTCGGCGCCGGTTTTCACCCTGACTTCTCGGGTGTCGAGAACGTCTACCTGTCGGCGGCCGTCCACGGCCTCGGGAAGTCCTACGTCGACGATCACCTGGACGACATCCTCGACTTCGCGGAGATCGGCCAGTACGCCCATATGCCCGTCAAGACGTACTCCTCGGGGATGTTCCTGCGGCTCGGCTTCTCGGTCGCGATCCACATCCGGCCCGACGTCCTGCTCGTGGACGAGGTCCTCGCGGTCGGAGACGAGGCCTTCCAGAAGAAGTGCTACGAGTGGATCGAGGGCTTCCAGGGGGCCGGGGGGACGCTCGTCTTCGTCTCGCACGATCCTGGCGCCGTGGAGAGGCTCTGCGACCGCGCCATCATGCTCGAGCAAGGTCGGATCGCCGAGGAGGGCACGGCTCACGACGTCTTACGCGCCTACCAGCGCCGGCTGGCAGGCGAGCGCGCGGCCGCCGTCGCCCGGCCGTACGACCCGAGTCCGGGATCCTGCACCATCGTCGCCGCGATGGCCGTCGGCGCCGAGGGCGCGGCACGGGAGCGGTTCTCCGAGGGGGAGCCACTCGTGATCGAGATGCACGTGCGCTCGGAGAGGCCGCTTCGCGACGCCCTCCTGACCGTCGAGCTCCACGACGCCGAGGGCGCGCTCGTCGGAGCACGCGAGACCCGGCTCGACATGGGCGGCGGC
>JBBQXP010000103.1:0-9281 GCA_038209555.1 Gaiellales bacterium | reverse complement strand
GCGATGGGGTGTTCGGAATTCGCGTCCACGGAGGCTGCGTATCTGCGCAGCGCTTCTTCGTCGATGTCCTGCGAGAGTACCAGCGTGTCGGTCACGCCAAAGCGGCCCTCGGTAAGCGTGCCGGTCTTGTCAAAGATGATGGCCTGTATTTTTCGGGCGCTTTCGAAGGAAGCACGATTACGAATGAGCAGGCCGTTTTTCGCGGCCAGTGCCGTGGAGACTGCTACCACCAATGGCACGGCCAGACCGAGCGCGTGCGGACAGGTGATGACCATGACGGTCACGCTGCGCTCGATGGCAAAGGCAAATTCCTTGTGCATGAGAACCAGCCAGATGAGGAGGGTGATCACACCGCAACTCAGAGCCACGACGGTGAGCCACATCGCGGCCGTGTTCGCCAGATCCTGAGTCTTCGATTTGCTTTCCTGGGCCTGCCTGACCAGATCGATGACCTGCGACAGAAATGAATCCTTGCCGGTGCCTTTGACCTCGATGGTCAACGAGCCTTCTCCGTTGATGGAGCCGCCGATGACCTTGCCGCCGGCCTTCCTGGTGACCGGAGTTGATTCCCCGGTCAACATCGCTTCATTGACCGCGCTCTCGCCATCAACGATGACTCCGTCCGCGGGAATCTTCTCGCCCGGTTTGATCAGGACTCTGTCATCCACCGCCAGCTCGTCGAGGGGTACGTCCTTCACGGTGCCGTCCGGCAGGAGTTTGTGGGCGTCTGAAGGCATTAGTTTCGCCAACTTCTCCAGAGCCTTGGATGCGCCCATCACCGACTTCATCTCGATCCAGTGCCCGAGCAGCATGATGTCGACGAGTGTGGCCAGTTCCCAGAAGAACACCTTGCCGGTCAGGCCGAACACGACGGCGCTGCTGTAAACGTAAGCGGTGGTGATGGCCACGGCGACGAGCGTCATCATTCCCGGCGTGCGAGCCTTGAACTCGTCGAACAACCCTTTGAGAAACGGCCAGCCGCCATACCAGAAGACGGCGGAAGAAAAACCGAAAAGGACATACACGTCGCCGGGAAAGCCAATCGTTCCCCGCAGCCCCACCAACTTCTGGAGCATCGGCGAGAGGACAAGAACCGGCAGGGTCAAGGCGAGTGAGATCCAGAACCGTTTCCGGAAATCCGCCGCCATGTTGGCGTGGTGACCGGAGTGGTCAGCATGGCCAGGGCCGGTGTGCGACATTTGGACTTGGGCCTCCAACCAATTCTGTTTGTCGTGCCCTTGCGGACGTCCCTCTTTTTCGTAAAGAGCGTAGGCCTTCCTGGCCACCTCGTCGTGCGCAGTTCCTGTCTTTTCGTCTTTGGCTGTATGTTCGTGTTCGTTCATGGCGCGGATCCCTTGTTCCGTTTACGATTCATGTAGTTGGAGCCTCGATCGCCGATGATTCCGGTTGAGTTCCGATCGAGTTCACTGGTGGCCCATGCCACCGCCCGGAGCGCCTTGCATCATTCCGCGTCCCATCATTCCGCGCCGCTGCTCGCCCATTTCAGTCCACATCGAACCGTGGGCTGCGCCGCCCCTCCAGCAGTTGTTCCAGGCGAACTCGCTCCGGTGCTCCGCTCCCCCGCCGCGCCAGCAGGTTCCCCGTGTCGGAGCTCGTCCGGACGATCCGATCGCGGACTCGGGAGCGCACCTTTGAACTCTTGATCCCATCGGCTGAGCCTGGCGGGAGGGATTCGAAATGGAAATGCGGGATCATGCGCGGAAGCAAACTCCGCTGGACGGGATCATCGTCGGGCCTGGATCTGTTCCGCTTCGGCCCGTGCAATACAATCGCCAGTCCGCCGGCTGGAACCCTCGTGAGGGTGCGCCCGGGTGCCGACGCCGCAACGGCTCCATTGGCGGCGCGCGGTGACCGCATGGCACGCTTGCTGAATCGAACGTGTGATCTCGCCTGCATCGTCCCGGCCTGGTCTTCCCTTGGACGAGCCTCTCCGTGGGGAGCTGCTCAACGTTGAACGGCTCGAGGAGCGGGCCCGGGCGCTCGCGACCAGCCTCGCGCCGTCGCGTCGCTCCCGGACCGGGCGGACCGTTCTCCTGCGCCGGTTGAGCGAGAACCTGGCCGCGCTCCGCCACGTCTATCAGACCGTCGCGGGCGATGTGCACCGCGGTGAGAGCGCCGAGCCGGGAGCGGAATGGCTCCTCGACAACTTCCATCTGGTCGAGGCGGAGAGTGCCGGCATTCGCCACGATCTTCCACCGGCCTTCTACCGAAAGCTCCCGCGCGCTCCGGGGAAGTGGAAGGAGCGGAGGCCGCGCCTCTACGTGATGGCGGAGGAGCTCGTCGCAGGCAGCGACGCACGCCTCGACGCCTCGCGTCTTTCCTCCTTTCTTCTCGCGTACCAGGCCGTCACGCCGCTTCCGCTCGGCGAGCTCTGGGCCTGGCCGAGCGTGCTGCGGCTCGCGCTGATCGAGAACCTGCGCCGGCTTGCGGCGCGGATCCTCGAGGCGAGCGAGCAGCGCGCCCTGGCGGACCGCCTCGTCGCCGCGCGCGAGTCAGGGGAAGATCGGGCTGACCCGCCGCTCCTTCCGGCGACACTCCACTCGGCCTTCGTCGCCGAGGTGCTCAAGCGGTTCGGCGAGTACGACCCGAAACTCACACCGATCGGTGCGGCACTGAACGCCCGGCTCGAGGCCCTCGGCACGACCGCGGAAGAGGTCGCGCGCTCCGAGCACCAGCGCCAGGCGGCGGACCAGGTATCGACGGGAAACACGATCACGAGCCTGCGGTTTTGCGCGACGATCGACTGGACGCGGTGGGTCGAGAGCGTGAGCCACATCGACATGGTCCTCCGCAATGACCCGGCGGGCGTCTACAGCCGGATGGACTTCCGGAGCCGCGACCGCTACCGCGGCGCCATCGAGGAGCTGGCGATCCCGTCGGGCGAGGGGCAGGTCGCGGTCGCGCAACGCGCCGTGGACCTGGCGCGCACGGCCGCGGAACGGTCTGGCGCGGACGAGCGCTCCGCGCACGTCGGCCACTGGCTCGTAGGCCGCGGCCGCCGTGAGCTCGAGGCGCTCGTGGGGTTCCGCCCGTCGCCGGTCCAGAGCCTGCGTCGATTCGTCTTCGCGCACGCGGCGCTTCTCTACCTGGGGACGATCGGCATGCTGACGTCGGGGCTCGTGGCGATGGCGCTGCTTTACGGCATCGACTCCGGCACCGTCTCACTGGCGCCGCTGGTGGCAGTCGCACTGATCGCGCTGCTTCCAGCCAGCGAGGTAGCCATCTCGATCGTACAGCGGCTTGTCCACGCGCTCGCCCCACCGCGCCCGCTGGCACGGTTCGACATGACGCACGGCGTGCCGGACGCGTCGCGCACACTCGTCGCTATCCCCACGATTCTCGCCAGCGTCCAGGGTGTCGAAGATCTCCTCGAGCACCTCGAGGTGCAGGCACTCGGGAACCTCGACCCCAACCTTCACTTCGCGATCCTCGGCGATCTTCGCGATGCCGCCACGGCTACGCGAACGGGAGACGCGGCGATCGTCGAGGCGGCACGCCACGGTATCGACGCACTGAACGTGAAGCACGGAGCGGACCGATTCTTTCTCCTCTTTCGGGAGCGCCGCTGGAACGAGAAGGAAGGCGTCTTCATGGGCTGGGAACGGAAGCGCGGAAAGCTCGAGGAGCTCAACCGCCTGCTGCGCGGCGCGACCGACACCAGCTACACGATCTTCGCCGGAGACCTCTCCGTGCTCCCGTCCATTCGTTATGTGCTGACGCTCGACACGGACACGCGGCTCCCGCGCGACGCGGCACGCACACTCGTCGGCATCCTCTCTCACCCGCTGAACCGTCCACACGTCGATCCGGTTCTGAGGCGTGTCACGGAGGGGTATGGGATCCTCCAGCCGCGGGTCGCTGTGACCAGCGCCAGCGCCGCGAGCTCGCTCTTTGCACGCGTTTACTCGGGACACACAGGCGTCGACCCATATACGACAGCGGTCTCCGACGCGTACCAGGACTTGTTCGGCGAAGGGATCTCGACCGGCAAGGGACTCTACGACGTGGACGCATTCTCGGAGTCGCTGAAGGGACGCGTTCCGGAGAATGCGCTCCTCTCGCACGACCTCTTCGAGGGGCTCTTCGCTCGAACGGCGCTCGTCTCCGACGTCGAGGTCGTTGACGACTATCCGGCGAACGTCCTCGCGCACGCACGCCGCCAGAACCGCTGGGTGCGCGGCGACTGGCAGATCCTCCGCTGGCTGTTTCCGTGGGTGCCAACACGACACGGTTCGGTTCGGAACGACCTTCCCGTGATCAGCCGCTGGAAGATCCTCGACAACCTGAGGCGGAGCCTTGCCACCCCCTCGCTCCTGCTCCTCGTGCTCGCCGGCTGCACGTTTCTGCCAGGGCTCCCGTTGGTCTGGGCGGGTGTCGCCGCAGCGATCGCCTCGATGCCGCTGCTCTCGGCTCTGGCCGGTCCGCCAAAGGGATGGCACCTGAGGAAGCCGGTGCGCGTGCACGTCCAGGGTGCTCTCGAGGACGTCGGGATGGCAGCGGCGCAATCGGCGCTGGCGATCGTTCTTCTCCCGTTCCATGCATGGGAGACGCTCCACGCGATCGGCGTCACGCTTGTGCGCCTGGCGATCACACAGCGCAGGCTTCTCGAATGGGAGACGGCAGCCTCGCAGTCGGCGCGGGCGGCGCATCTGCTCGAGGGAGGGGTCCGAGGCTTCATCGGCGAGGTTGCCGCAGGACCGATCGCGGCGTCCTCGCTCCTCCTGCTGACGTCGTTGGCGCGGCCGGCCGCGCTGCCGGTCGCCGCCCCGTTCGCTCTCCTCTGGCTCGTCGCCCCCCTTGTAGCTTACAGGCTGAGCCGGCCCACGCCGATCTTGCGTCGCGCGCTCGATCGTGTCGAGAGGGAGAGCCTCCTCGCAATTGCCGAGCGGACCTGGCGCTATTTCGACGCGTTCGTCACGCCGCGCGACAACGCGCTCCCACCCGACAATTTCCAGGAGTACCCCGGGCCGATGGTGGCCCACCGCACGTCACCGACGAACATTGGCATGTCGCTCCTCTCGACGCTTGCCGCACACGATCTCGGATTCCTCGGCATCGACGCGCTCGCCGAGCGGATCGGCGCGACACTCGACACGGCCCTGAGCCTCGAAATGTGGGAGGGGCACCTGCTGAACTGGTACGACACGACGACACGCGAACCGCTTCCGCCGCGCTACGTCTCGACCGTCGACAGCGGGAACCTCTGCGCCTCGCTGATGGCGCTCAGCGTAGGCCTCGATGAACTGGCCGTCAGGCCCGGCCTCGAGCAGGCGCTCGGCACGATCCTCTCCTCGCTGGCGACCCGCGCCCGCTTGTTCGCAGACGGGATGCACTTCGCCCCGCTCTACGACCGCGAGCGGCAGCTCTTTTCGATCGGCTACCGACTGGCCGATGCGGACGGACCGGGGCGCCTCGACGTTTCTACCTACGACCTGCTTGCCTCCGAAGCGCGTCTCACGAGCTTCCTTGCAGTCGCGCGCGGGGAGGTGCCGCAGGCGCACTGGTTCCGGCTCGGACGTCCAGTCGTCAGCGTGGACGGAGTGCCGACGCTTCTTTCCTGGAGCGCCACGATGTTCGAGTACCTCATGCCGCTGCTCCTGATGCGCGATCGTCCCGGTACGCTCCTCTCCGAATCGTGCCGGCGAGTGGTGTCGCGGCAGATCGCGTACGGCCGTGCGCGCGGCGTCCCCTGGGGGATCTCCGAGGCTGCGTACTCCGTGACCGACCGCGCGGGAACCTACCAGTACAAAGCGTTCGGCGTGCCGGGGCTCGGGCTGCAGCGACGCGTCGGCGACGAGCTCGTGATTGCGCCGTATGCGACCGCACTCGCCGCACTCATCGATCCGGCAACCGCCGTTCGCAACTTCGCGCGCCTGACAGCGGCGGGCCTCGACGGCGCCTACGGTTTCTGCGAATCGATCGACTACACGCGGCGACGGCGCGAACAGGAAGTGAAAGATGAGCCTGTCGAGGACGAGAAGAAGCACCAGGGTGTACTGGTGAATGCCTTCTTCGCCCATCACCAGGGGATGACTCTCATTGCGCTCGCGAACGTCCTCCTCGGAGACATCATGGTCAATCGTTTTCACGCCGATCCGCGCGTGAAAGCAACCGAGTTGCTCCTCGAGGAGCGGGTCCCGCGCCAGGCCCCGATCGTCGAGCCCCACCCCGCCGAGGAGACGCGCGTCACTCCGGCTGTGCTCACCGAGGCCACACGCCGGTTCCGGTCGCCACACACGCCGTTCCCAAGGGCGAACATCCTCTCGAACGGCTCCTACGTCTCAATCGTCACCCATGCTGGCGGCGGCGCGAGCTTCTGGAAGGGACGCAGTGTCAGCCGCTGGCGCGAGGACCGCACGCGCGACTACGGCAGTCAGTTCCTCTACCTGCGGGATGTGCGGAACGGGGCCGTCTGGTCGGCAACTTACCAGCCCGTTTGCACGGAACCCGAGTCGTACTCGGTCACGTTCAACCTCGAGAAGGCGGTCTTCCGCCGGCTCGACGACGAGATCGAGACCCAGCTCGAGATCGCGATTTCGCCCGAGGACGACGTGGAGGTGCGCCGCCTCTCGGTCGCGAACAGGGGAGACCGGCTGCGCACGATCGAGGCCACCAGCTACGTCGAGCTTGTGCTCGGCGGTTACATGGAAGATGTCGCGCACCCCGCATTCGGCAAGCTCTTCGTCGAGACCGAGTGGCTCCCGGAGGCGGCCGCGCTCCTGGCGCGCCGCCGCCCGCGCGGCGAGGGGGATGCGCCGTTCCATGCGTTCCACACCCTCTCGCTGGAGAGACTGCCGCAGGCAGCGATCGAGCGTGAGACAGACCGGTCTCGATTCCTCGGCCGGGGCCGCTCGCCGGAGTGGCCGCGCGCCCTCGACGGCCGGGCGCTCAGTGGCACGACCGGAGCGGTCCTCGATCCGATCTTCAGCTTGAGGACGCGGCTGAGCCTCCCGCCCGGCGCGATCGCTCGCCTGTCTTTTGCAACCGGAGCGGCGGTGGACGTCGACACGGCCCGCCAACTCGCGCACAAGTACCACGACCCGGGCGCGGCGGGGCGCGCGTTTGCGCTCGCATTCACCAACTCGCAGGTCTCGCTTCGCTATCTCGGGGTCTCCGCGGAGGAGGCGCAGCTCTTCGAGCGCCTCGGCTCACGGGTCTTCGGCGCCGACGCGTCGATGCGGGTCCGGCCGGAGGTGATGGCCCGGAACACTCTCGGGCAGTCGGGCCTCTGGGCGTTCGGCATCTCGGGCGACCTCCCGATCGTCCTGGTGCGCGTGCTCGCGACGGATGACATCTCGCTCGTCGCGCAAGTCCTGAAGGCGCAGGCCTACTGGCGGCTCGAGGGGCTGAAGGCCGACATCGTCATCCTGAACGAGCACCCTGTCAGCTACCTCGACGCGATGCAGGCGCAACTCACGCAGCTCGTCGAGGCGGGTCCATGGGGAACGCACCACGGGCAGTCGGGCGGGGTTTACCTCCTACGCGCAGACGCGATGACGGAGGCCGAGTGGATCCTCGTCCAGACCGTCGCGCATGCCGTACTGGCCGGGGACCGTGGCGGACTCGCGGAGCATCTCGAGAACCCCGAGATCGAGATGCCGGCCGAGGCCGCGCCCTCGCCTTCCACCGGTCCACCGCCCGTGGCCGCAAACGACGACACGCCGCCCGTGCCCGTGCCTCCGCTCGTTATGGAGAACGGCTTCGGAGGCTTCACGAACGATGGCAAGGAGTATGTCGTCGTTCTCGAAGAGGGAAGGGAAACCCCGCTTCCCTGGTCAAACGTCATCGCGAACCCGCTCTTCGGCACGCTCGTGTCCGCGTCCGGCACCGCCGTGACATGGTCGCTGAACAGCAATGAGAACCGCTTGACGCCGTTCGCGAACGACCCGGTGACCGACCCGACCTCGGAGGCAATCGTTCTTCGCGACGATGAGGAGGGTGTGATCTGGGGGGCGACGCCCGACGCCATCCGTCGCGGGCCGCGCTCGCCGCGCTGGGTCGTGCGGCACGCCGCCGGAGTCACACGCTTCCAGCACGCGGCGCTCGGGCTCGAGCAGGAGCTCGCGGTCTTCGTGGCGCGCGAGCGTGCGGTCAAGCTCTCCCTGCTGACGTTGACCAATCAATCGCAACGCAGGCGGAGACTCTCTCTGTTCGCCTACAACGAGTGGGCGATGGGGCCGCCGCGTCCCGGCGAGCATCTTTTCGTGGTGACGGAACGGGACGAAAAGAGCGGCGCTGTTCTGGCGAGGAACCCTTACAACCAGGACTTCGCGGGGCGCGTGGCCTTCTCGGCTTCGAGCGTCATCCCTACTTCGTCCACGGGCGACCGCACCGAGGTACTGGGGCGAAACGGCGCGTTGCACCGTGCCGCCGCCTTCCTGCGACCCGAGCTCTCCGGCCGTTTCGGCGCGGGCCTCGACCCGTGCGCCGCACTGAAGATCGCCGTCGATCTCGCACCAGGCGAGACGGCGCGGTTTGTCTTCCTGCTCGGAGAAGGCGCGAGCGCCGAGGAAGCGCGCGAGTTGATCGAGCTCTACGCTGACGCCGAGGCAGCGGCGGCCGAGCTTCGCGCCGTCGAGGCTTCATGGGAGTCGATCCTCGGCGCCGTCACCGTGAAGACCCCGGACGACTCGTTCGACATTCTGCTGAACCGCTGGCTCGTCTACCAGGTGCTGGCCGGTCGCATGTGGGGCCGTACCGGGTACTACCAGACAAGCGGCGCCTTCGGCTTCCGGGACCAGCTGCAGGACGTGATGGCTTTGACGTTCGCCCGGCCCGACCTCGTGCGCGAGCACCTGCTCCGCGCTGCCTCGCGCCAGTTCGTGGAGGGAGACGTCCAGCACTGGTGGCACCCGCCGAGCGGGCGGGGGACACGGACGCATTGCTCCGACGACCTGCTGTTCCTCCCATACGCGATCTCCGGCTACCTGCGAGCGACCGGCGACACAGGTGTCCTCGACGAGGTCGTGCCGTTCCTCGAAGCGGCCCCGGTTCCGCCGGGCGATGCCGACGCCTATGGCCTTCCGGCTGTCTCTTCGCAATCCGCACCGCTCTATGAACACGGCGTGCGCGCGATCGAGCACGGGCTCACGGCGGGTGCACATGGCCTCCCGCTCATAGGGAGCTGTGACTGGAACGACGGCATGAACCGCGTCGGTTACCTCGGAAAAGGGGAGAGCGTCTGGCTCGGCTTTTTCCTCCACCTCGTCCTCACGGAGTACGCGCCAATCGCGGAAGCGCGTGGGGACTCCGACCGCGCC
>JBBQXP010000102.1:0-9410 GCA_038209555.1 Gaiellales bacterium | reverse complement strand
CGGCCGCATCAGGTGACTCGGCCAGTAACGTCCTGCGGGGCTCTGGCGGCGCAAAGACTGCGCCAGGCGGCGTCCTCAGTCACCCCGGTGCTAATCGCACAGGGGTTCCCTGCGTCCTTGTCTGGCTTGCTTTGCACTCGCCATAGACGCGCCAACGTCACCGGCCGAGTCACCCGGCGATTCACTCGAAAGAGGGATTCAGGTCCAGCCCCTTCTGTGATTGAGTGCGCGTGAGGGTGAGTACGTCTTTTGGGGTGTTGGCGAGAGAGATCGTGCTCAGCGCGAGGGGGGCAAGACCGGTCTAGGCTTCAGTCCTTTGGTGGCTGAAGCCTGGACTGTTCCACTGCCCGACTATGTCGCGGAGCCGCTCGAGGTGTACATGAACGGCGTGCCGCAGACGCCCGGGACCGACTACGTCATGCGCGGGCGCGTGCTGGAGTTCACGAAGCCGCTCGCTCAGGAGGGCCGGCTCGGCTTCATCCGCTGGGCCAGCATCTTCCTCGGGATCGCCGGCACGTACCGGAGGCACGACTCGGTCGACGTGATCTACGAGGCGGGCGGCAGAAGGCAGGTCGCGGCCGGGCTGCCGGTCGTCCCTCCGAACGTTCTGCCTAGCTGACGGGGAGCACGAGCTCAAACCGGGCGCCGCTGGGGCTCGCCTTTTCGTAAAGAAGGTCGCCGCCGTGCGCACGTGCGTACGACTGTGCGATCGAGAGCCCGAGCCCGGACCCGACGGCTCCATGGGCGGCGGGGCTGCCGCGCGCGAAGCGCTCGAAGAGATGCGGGACGAAATCGCCCGCGACCCCCTCCCCATGATCCTCGACGGCCAGGCGGAAGTGCCGGTCGGTTTGCTGTGCGTCCACGGAGACCGGAGGCTTCCCGTACCGAAGGGCGTTCGTCAGCAGGTTGGAGACGATCCGATCGAAGGCCTCGGGATCGGCGACCGTCTCGAGCGACGGATCGATGCGGAGCTCGATCTCGAACACGTGATCGGCTGTCAGCATCAGCACGAGCTCCTCGACGCGGCGCCGCACGGGGAAGTTGATCACGGAGATTGAAATCGCGTTCGCCTCGAGACGCGAAAGGTCGAGAAGTTGGTCGACCAGGCGCCGGAGCCGGTCGGTTTGCTGGTAGAGCGTGGCGCGGAGATGGTGGAGCTGCTCCGCATCGAGGAGATCTCCGCGGAGGTGGAGCGTCGAAGCGATGCCGTGCACAACCGCTGCCGGGGTCCTGAGCTCGTGGGATGCCAGCGCGATGAAGTTCCGCGCGACCTCGTTGACGTTCTCGAGCTCGGACGACTCGAGCGCCCGGTGCAGGAGCACCCCGCCGAACGCGCCGATCGTGGTCATGAGATCGAGCGCGCCCTCGTCGAGTTCGAAGGCTCCTCCACCGCGGTCGGCTGCGAGGAAGCCGAGGCAGCGTCCCTCCGCGAGCAGTGGTACGGCCAGAACCGTCACGACACCGAACTGCTCCGTCAAAGCCGAGGAGAGGCCCTCGGACCCCCGGGCGTCCGCGAGGACTGCTTCTCCCCGCTCGAGGGCCCGCTGTAGGAGTGGCTGCTC
Organism: Gaiellales bacterium; assembly: GCA_038209555.1. GTDB lineage: Bacteria > Actinomycetota > Thermoleophilia > Gaiellales > Gaiellaceae > DASQGA01. The sequence continues at coordinate 7,848 of JBBQXP010000102.1, read as the reverse complement.
GTCGAGGTTGACCGCCGGCACCTCGTCGCGGAGCACACCATGGCTGACGACCGGAGTGATCATTCTCGTCTCCGGATCGAACCGGCCGACCCCGCAGCGCTCGAAGCCGAGGCTGTCGACGACCGACACGCAGACGCGCTCGAGCAACTCGTCCACGCCGATCCCTCCCTGGGCGGCGCCGCGTGCGAGGTCGTATAAAGCGCGTAGCCCGGGCGTCAGCTCGCGCACCGGGGGAAGATTAGCGCCGGTTCCGGGCGGGCGAGGTGGATTTTTTGGCACTGAGAGTTTTCCTCACACGACGAGTACCCAGCCCGGTGCATTCCGAACTGGACCGGCTCTTCGACCTCCGCGTCCACGATTCGGAGCGTCCACCGGACCGCTCGGAGCTCCTGACGGGCGCGAGAGGTTGCTCGGGTCTCGTGACGATGCTGAGCGACCAGGTCGACGAGGAGCTGCTCGCCGCCGCGGGCCAGGGCCTCCGGGTCGTCGCGAACTACGCCGTCGGTTACGACAACGTCGACGTGGACGCCGCGACGCGGCGTGGGGTTCTCGTCGCGAACACGCCCGACGTGCTCACGGAGGCGACGGCCGAGCTCGCGATCGCACTCATGCTCGCCCTCGCCCGGCGCATTGGCGAGGGCGACCGGTTTCTGCGCTCCGGCGAGAGGTGGGACTGGGCGCCCACCTTCATGCTCGGGTCCTCACCGCGCGGGCGGACACTGGGGATCGTCGGGCTCGGGCGAATCGGCGCCGAGGTCGCTCGCCGCGGCCGGGAGCTCGGGATGCGCGTCGTCTACACGGCGCCCGGCGGGCCGCGCCCCTCTCCCTTCGCATGGCTGCCGCTGGCCGAGCTCTTGGAGTGCTCGGATATCGTCAGCCTCCACTGCCCGCTCCTGCCCGAGACGCGGCACCTGATCGGAGGGGAGGAGCTGCGCGCCATGCGGCGAGACGCCTTCCTGGTCAACACGGCTCGCGGGCCGATCGTCGACGAGGACGCTCTGGTCGAGGCGCTCTCCGGAGGGGAGATCGCCGGCGCGGCGCTCGACGTCTTCGAGCATGAGCCGGCAGTGCACGAGGGGCTCCTCGGCCTGGACAACGTCGTGCTGACACCGCACCTCGGGAGCGCGACCCACGAGACGCGGACGGCCATGGGGATGCTCTGCGTCTCCGCCCTCACGAGCGTTCTCCTCGAGGGCCGGGTCCCGGAGAACGTCGTGAACCGGCAAGTGGTGTCCTCGCTATCCTGAATCGACGTGGGGTTCGAGCAGCTTGAAGACCTCAACTCGGGTTTTGTCCGGGAGCTCTTCTTCCAGTATCTAAATTCGCCGGAGTCGGTCGATCCGGCCTGGCGTGCCCTCTTCGAAGCGGCTCCACCGGACCTGCTCGACGGCGACCCGCTCGTTCAGCGCATCCGCGAGCTGTATCCGGCGCTCGGAGACAGCGGCAACGGTGCAGCGACCGCGGCCGGCGCGACCGAGACTCACGTCGACGAGACGCTCCTCGGCGCTGTTGCGGCCGCGATGGCGCTCGTGAAGGCACATCGGATGCACGGCCACAACGCCGCCCGCCTCGACCCGCTCGGAACCGACCCTCCCGGAGACCCGGCGCTCGACCCGGAGCGGCTGCAGCCGAGGCTGACGCCGGAGCTCCAGGCGAGAGTGCCGGCGAACGTCCTGCGTCTCTACGTTCCGGGCAACACGCTCGCCGAGGCGCTTCCGCGCCTGAGCGAGACCTACTGCGGGACGATGGCTTACGAGATCGAGCACATCTCGAGCCACGAAGAGCGGGTCTGGCTCCGCCGGGCGATCGAATCGGGCCGCTACCGCCAGAAGTTCTCACCCGACGAGAAGAAGCTTCTACTGACCCGCCTCTCGGAGGTCGAAGGCTTCGAGCGCTATCTCAGACGGGCCTTCCTGGGGCAGAAGCAGTTCTCGATCGAGGGCCTGGACGCCATGGTCCCGATGCTGGACGAGGCGATCGAGCTGTCCTCGGCGGACGGTGCCCGTAAGGTCTTTCTCGGCATGGCGCATCGCGGCCGTCTGAGCGTGATCGCGCACACGGTCGGGCGCCCCTACGACGTGATCCTCCGCGAGTTCGAGGGCGAGCGGCTGCTCGAGGCCGTCGCTTCGGACCCGGAGGGCGGGACGGGCGACGTCAAGTACCACTACGGATCGCACGGGACGCGAAAGACGACCAGTGGCGACGTGGAGGTGGAGCTCGCCTCGAATCCGAGCCACCTCGAGTTCGTCGACCCGGTGGTCGAGGGGTCGACGAGGGCCGCGCAAACCGACCACGAGTCTCCCGAGGGGCGGCACGATCCTAGCGTCGCACTCTCGGTCCTGATCCACGGCGATGCCGCCTTCCCGGGCGAGGGCGTGGTCGCGGAGACGCTGAACCTCGAGTCGCTGGAGGGGTATTCGACGGGCGGGACTCTGCATCTGATCGCGAACAACCAGCTCGGGTTCACGACCGACCCGTCCGAGGGGCGCTCGACCCGCTACTCGAGCGACCTCGCCAAGGGTTTCGACATCCCGATCATCCACGTGAACGCCGACGACCCGGAGGGCGCGGTGCACGCAATCAGGCTTGCGATGGCCTTCCGCGCGGAGTTCGACCACGACGTCGTCGTCGACCTCGTCGGCTACCGGCGCTTCGGGCACAACGAGGGTGACGAGCCCGCCTATACCCAGCCGCTCATGTACGAGAGGATCGAAAGCCATCCGACTGTGCGCGAGCAGTATGCGGACGCGCTTGTCGAGGCCGGCGTGATCACCCGGGCGGAGGCCGACGGTCTCGTGGAAGAGGTCCAGGCCAGGATGAAGGCGGCGCACGAGCAGCTGCGCGAAACGCTCGAGGCAGGCGGTGGCGTGCCGCCGAAGGAGCGGCGTCTTGGCCGCGTCGGCAGCGAGCAGCCGGAGACGCGCCTTCCTCGGGAGACGCTCGAGCTGCTGAACCGCGAGCTTCTCGCCGTCCCGGACGACTTCACGATTCACCCCAAGCTCGCGAAACAGCTCGAGCGTCGGCTCGAGACGCTGGGCGAGCAGGGTGGGATCGACTGGGCGCAGGCTGAGGCGTTCGCCATTGGCTCCCTGGCCCGCGAGGGGACACCGGTGCGGCTGACCGGCCAGGACACCGAACGGGGCACGTTCGCGCACCGCCACCTCGTCCTGCACGACGTGAAGACCGGCAAGACGTGGACTCCGATCCAGCACCTCTCGGGCGCCAAGGCTCCGATCGAGATCTACAACTCGCCCCTTTCCGAGGTGGGCGCGCTCGGATTCGAGTACGGCTACGCGGTCGCGACGCCCAACGCCCTCGTCCTCTGGGAAGCGCAGTTCGGCGACTTCGTGAATGCGGCGCAAGTGATTGTCGACCAGTTCGTCGTCTCCGGGCTCTCGAAATGGGGCCAGACGTCACGGATCACGCTGCTTCTCCCGCACGGCTACGAAGGAAATGGGCCGGAGCACTCCAGCGCGCGACTCGAGCGCTTCATGCAGATGGCGGCACAGGAGAACATCCGGATCGTGAACGCAACGACGGCTGCGCAGTACTTCCACGTGCTCCGCCGCCAGGCGCTTCATCCCAAGGCCCGTCCGCTCATCCTCTTCACGCCGAAGAGCCTGCTCCGGTTGAAGCAGGCGACGTCGCGGGCCGCCGATCTCACCGAGGGAGCCTTCCAGCCTCTCCTCGACGATCCGCGGCTGGACGAAGAGGCGCGCCGCCAGACCCAGCGCCTCATCTTCTGCACCGGGAAGATCTACTACGACATCGTCGGTCACGAGGAGCTGGAGAGCGCAGAGCGGGTCGCAGTCGCCCGTCTCGAACAGCTCTATCCGTTCCCGGTCGCACAGTACGACGAGCTTCTCTCCCGCTACCCGAACCTTCGCGAGGTGCTATGGGTCCAGGAAGAGCCGCAGAACATGGGCGCTTGGCGCGCTGTTCGTCATCGCCTGGAGGAAGGGCTTCCGGCAGAGGTGGACCTGCGCTACTGCGGCCGGGCGTGGCGGGCCAGCCCCAGCGAGGGCTATCCGACAGCGCACCTGCTCGAACAGGAGCGCATCGTCAGCGAAGCGTTGGATCTCTAGCCCAGGAGATCAGTAGGCCCAGGGAGGGCGGTCGGGCGGCTCGTACGCGTCCGACTCGACGCGCGCCTGCACGTCTTCGTCCGAGCGGGGCTCGTCCGGGTGGGCCTCGGCGATGTGATCGCGTAGCGCCGTGGCGAGCTGTTCGTCGTCCCTGGCCGCAACCAGCTCCTCGCACCAGCAGCGCACGACACGCATCGCCGGAGCCTACAGTCGCGGGAGCGCAGACTAGGCGGGCAGCGTAACGCCAGGCTCGCAGGGCGTCCTTGGAGCCGCGGGCGTCGTGCGCAGATGCTCGGGAAGACGCTCGGAGAGCGTGAGTGCGCCGAGCCCGGCGACCGCGACGAGCGCCGCCGCCCCCGCCCAGAGCCCGGTGGTCGACGCGGCGAGGAGGAAGCCGCCGATTGCCGGGCCGACGGTCATGCCGAGCTGGAATGAGAGTGTGAGGAGGCCCATGTAGCGGCCGAGCATGTGCGGCGGTGCCAGATCGGCCACGAGGGGCCCGATCACCGTCGCGTGGAGGCACTCGCCGATTCCGAAGACGATCCCGGCCAGTCCGATCACGACTGCCGCCACGGCCGCCTGGAACCAGAGCCCGCCTCCGAGTACCAGCATGCAGCCGACTGCCCAGCACGCGGCGGCTCCCGCGAGGACGCCGAGTCGCTTGCTGCCCTCGAGCGCTCGAGCGAGTGGAAGCTGCACGATCACGATGAAGAGGGTGTTCGCGAGGAAGATAAGCCCGAGCATGCTCTCGGTGACGTCGGCTTCCCCCTTCGCAAAGACCGGCATGACGACGGCGAGGAGGGCGTACCCCACCGCCACGAATACCGTGTTCACGACCATCAGCTTGAGCAAGACGGGACTCCGAAGAACGTCCCGGTAGCGGCCCCGGTCCAGGTGGAGCGCCGCTCTGGCGGTGTCCCGGGGAAGCGCGAGCGTCGCGATCGCCGCCGGGAGAATCGAGCCGGCCGCGATCAGAAAGACGATGGTGAAGCTGCCGGGCATCTCGGTCGTGGCCACGAGGCCGCCGACGAGTCCGCCGATCCCGAAGCCCGCATTGACGCTCACGCGTTGCAGCGCGTAGGCGGCGTGCCGGCGCTCCGGTGCAGTGAGGGCGGCGATCAGGCTCGAGACGGTTGGATGTATGCCTCCGTAACCGGCGCCGGCAACCGCTGCGAGGGCAAAGGCGTGCCACGGCTCCCGGACGAGCGGGAACGATGCGAGCGCGCCAGCCGCGAGGACGAGCGATCCGAGGAGCGCCGGCCGGGTCCCCAGCCGGTCGACGAGGGCGCCTGTGACCGAGCCCGAGGCGATCCCCATGCCGGTGAGCAGCGCTGCGACGAGCCCCGCGACGCCGAGCGAGAAGCCGCGAACGTCGTGCAGGTAGATGACCGAATAGGGGAGAACGCTCCCGTAGCCGACGGCGGTGGCGAGGGAAACGCTCTGGACGAGCCACACCGAGGCGGGCAGTTTCGGGTCCAGTGCCCGAAGGGACCTCGTTGCGGCGAGCACGACTTTAGGCATCGGCAAGGGAAGCCGAGAGGATAAGAGCTAACCCCTGATTGCAACCATCCGTCGGGCGGGATCGTCCAACGTAACGAGCCAGAGCTTCCGGGAAGCGAATGGAGCCGCAATGACCCGAGCGCACATGCTTGCGAACCTCGGAGGGGTGATCGTGCCCTTCCTGGCCTTCCTGGTCGCCGTCGTCCTGCTCTGGAACACGGTGGTCGGCTGGACGGACATCGCCATCCTCACGGCCGGATACCTCCTGACGGGAATCGGGATCACCGTCGGGTTCCACCGCCTGCTCACGCACCGCTCCTTCAAGACGTACGGAGGCATCCGCTACGCCCTTGCGGCGCTCGGCTCGATGGCCGTCGAGGGGCCCGTGCTCGCCTGGGTTTCGGACCATCGCAAGCACCACCAGTTTTCGGACCGTGAAGGCGATCCACACTCGCCGCATCTCGCCGAGGGCGCGCGGCCGGTCGCAGTCCTGAAAGGGCTCTTTCATGCACACGTCGGCTGGCTCTTCGTCGAGGAAGGGCGGGCCAACACTCGCCGCTACGCCCCCGACCTCATGGCCGACCGCGGTATGCGCATCGTCGACCGCACCTTTCCCTGGCTCGTCGTCGTCTCGCTGATCGTCCCATTCGGAGCCGGCTATGTCCTGACCGGCACGGTCTGGGGAGGGTTCACCGCGCTCCTGTGGGGCGGGTTCGTGCGGATCTTCCTCTTGCACCACGTCACGTTCTCGATCAACTCGATCTGTCATCTCTGGGGCACGCGCCGCTTCCGGTGCGACGACGAGTCCCGGAACGTCTTTTGGCTCTCGATCCTCTCTTTCGGTGAGGCCTGGCACCACAATCACCACGCCTTTCCCACCTCCGCGTTCCACGGACTCAAACGCTGGGAGGTCGATCCGGGCGGGCTCTTCATCGCCACCCTCGAGCGCTTCGGGCTCGCCTGGAACGTCGTGCGGATCACGCCCGAGCGCCAGGAACGGAAGGAAGTCGCCTCCACCACCGCGTAGCGGTCGACCATCGCCGCGGTGACGTTTTAGAGTGGTCCCGTGACGTTGTACGACTGGCTTCTTTTCCTCCACGTCCTGACGGCCTTTGCAGCCGTGGCCGCCGTCGTCCTTCTCAGCGCAATTTTGGCTGCGACCTGGCGCTCGGTCGGCATCGTGGATGCAGGGCCGTTTCTCCGGATGTCGAGGCTCGGGAGCAGGCTGTGGGACGTCGGCGGTGCCGGGACGCTGATTTTCGGGATCTGGCTCGCCGTGTATGTCGAGGGCTACGAGCTCTGGGACGGCTGGATCGTCGCCGCGCTCGTCCTCTGGGTGATCGCTGCGGCGGCAGGCACGCGGGTGGGTGCCGGCTTCCGCCGTGCCTTCGGAGCCGACGCGGGGCACGGTGAGCTCGGGGGCTCGATCCGGAGCCAGCGAGCCCTCGTCGTCCACGCGATCCAGGTGCTCGCGGTCGCTGCACTTCTCATCGTGATGATCTACAAGCCGGGCGCATGACGATCGCGGTTATCAGGCCCGACGACTGGAACTTCCCACTCCTCGTCCATGTCGCGGGCGCGATGCTCCTCGTCGGGTCGCTGGTCACTGTGGCGGCGCTCTTCGTGCTCGCCTGGCGGGGCAATTCACCGGGTCTCATCCGCCTCGGGTTCAGGACGCTCTTGATCGCGGCGCTCCCTTCATACGTTCTCATGCGTGTGGGCGCCGAGTGGATCAGCTCGAAGGAAAACATTCCGGACGAGGCCGACTGGATCGGCATCGGCTACATCACCGCGGACGGGGGCCTTCTCTTCCTTCTCATCTCGACGATCCTCGCGGGGGTCGCATCGCGCCGGGCGGGCCGCGAGCCCGGCGGCGGCGGCAGGCTCGGCCGGGTCGTGACCGTCCTGACCCTCGTCGTCTTGGCCGCGTACGTCGTCGCCGTCTGGGCGATGACGGCGAAGCCCAGCTGAACCAGACCGTGAGCCAGACCATTTCGGCGCCCGTCGAGGTCGAGATCCCGTCAGGCGAGGACGAGATCGTCCGTGACAAGCCCTGGATCGTCATCGTCTGGAACGACCCGATCAACCTGATGACCTACGTGACCTACGTGTTCCGCAAGCTGTTCGGCTACAGCCAGCCGCGCGCCCACGCGCTGATGCTCCAGGTGCATCTCGAAGGGCGTGCGGTCGTGTCGGGTGGTACCCGCGAGCGGTGCGAGCACGATGCCGCCCGCCTGCATGCCCACGGCCTGTGGGCGACGAT
>JBBQXP010000101.1:0-9455 GCA_038209555.1 Gaiellales bacterium | reverse complement strand
CCTCACGCCGCCTCATATCGAGCCGCTCTTTCACGCTCATTTGTTGTCTGTTGAGACGACACTAGACAGGAAGGAGCACCGGTTCTCACATCAAGTTGGCGGCCGCCGAGCTCTTTGTTCATGCGAGTTTGTGGCTTGGGGGTGCTGGAACGACGATCACACGGGTCGACGCGAAAAATGGCGATCTTCGCTCTTTCCCGCCTCGACTCGAAAGCGAAATGCGCCTCGACAGGCCCGGCGCTGCGCGCACCTCCACCGAGGCGGCTCCCCGCTGCCTTACAAGATACAGGTAGTTACTGTACCGTCGGTGCGTGCCGACTGAAGACACGGTCGTCGCCTAACGCCCGCGGCTCGCTGGGTGCGGCCACCGGCGTTCGCCTTGATGCGTCCGAGCGCGACAGGCTCACTGACATGGCCCTGAAAGACTCTTCCCCACAACGATCGAGGATCCTCGGTACGGGCGTTCCGATAAGACGGATGTGCCGTCGGTTACAACGCCAGTCCCAGCGCACCTCCCAAGGGAACATGAAGGGAACACAAGCTCGACCACCCGCGCCTACCCGCCCGCTCCTCATCCGGAGCTCCATGGTAAGGAGCGGGTCGACGGTTCGAGTCCGTCAGAGGGCTTCAGGAACACCCTGTAAAACGCGTACTTCCGGCGATTTTTGTTGCCTCTTCAGGCACGCGAGAGAACGCTGAGGGAACATTTTGATCCCCTCCTTAACGAAGACGGCGGTTACGCCCCAGCCTTCTCCGGCTCATGCGGGCCGGAGAAGGCGTTGCAGCGTCTGCGTACGTTGTCGAACCCGCGCCCTGCATAGCCGATCGGCCAGCCGGGCTTCTGCCCCGCCTCAGGCCCCGGCGCGCTGGGACACCGGCGGCGAGGTGGCGGCGGCGAAGAGGCTGATGAGCCAGAAGATCACTACGGAGGACGGCGAGAGCAGGCTTTATGACGTGGGCGTGGGGTCGCTGGTCGTCGGGCGCACAGAGGAGTGCGACCTCACCCTCGCCGATCCTATGGTCTCCGGCCGGCACGCGCCTTTGACGGTGCTCCCCGAGGGGGTTGGACTGCGCGACCTGGGCTCGAGCCACGGCACCTTCGTCGATGGGAAGCAGATCCAGGGGGTCACCCCTCTCGTGGGCGGCGAGGAGCTCTCTAGGTGCGGATCATGAAGAAGAGAGCGGTTGCGGCAGGAAGGCGCCGCTTTGGCCCCGGAATCATCTTGCGCTCGCCGTGGTGGACAATGCTGGCCGCCGCAGCGCTCCTCGCGATCGGCTTCGGCTCCGTCTGGGTGCTGACCAGGGGCCCCAACCAGCAGGAGCTCGAGCGGGCGACCGTGCACATCCAGCGGATGGGCGCAGACGGGGAGCCAGAGGAATTCGGCTCGGGCTCGATCATTCGAGAGGACGGACTCATCCTTACAAACGCGCACGTGGTTGATCCGACTGCTCCCGGACTCGCACTGCGCTACGGGCCCCGGGAGGGTAGGGCGGCGGAGAGATTCGTCGTCTCGCTCTTCGCTGGCGACGAAGACAGGCCGGCAGAGCCGACCTACAGGGCGCGTGTCGTTGCTCTCGACGGCTACCTCGACGTCGCGGTCCTCCAGATCGATCGCACCCTCGACGGCGCACCTGTCGATCCGACAACGCTCGAGCTCCCGACCGTCGCTCTTGGCGACTCCGACCGGCTCGAGAACGACGACGAGATCCGTGTCCTCGGTTACCCCGAGGTGGGCGAGGGGGAGCAGGGGACGATCAATTCCGACCGGGGGTCCGTTTCGGGGTTCCCCCCCGACGATATCCTTGACATTTTGCGTGGTTGGATCAAGACGAGCGCACTGATTTCCCCGGGCAGCTCGGGCGGACTCGCCGCGGACGAGCGCGGGAGCTTGATCGGGATACCCTCCCAACTCGTGTATGGGCGCGAGAATGAGAGCGGGGGGTTCGGCGGCACGCAGGGGAGAATCCGCCCCATCAACTTGGTAAAGCCGGTGATCCGGGCGGCCGAGGCCGGGGAGGAGTGGACGAGCCGAGCCGTTGTCGACGGCACAGGCAAAGAGACCTTTACAACCCTGGGGTGGACGACGGAGACGCCCTCGCCCGGCACCTGCCCGAGCTACTCGGAGAGCGCGAGCTTCCCTTCCGGCACGACCGCGCTCTTTCCCGTCTTCCTCGCGCGTGCAATGACCGAGGACGAGGATCTGCAGTTCGTCTGGCGATACCAGGGCGACGCCGACGAGCCCGAGCAGGCGGTCACGAGCGCTATCACCTGGAAGCCGGAGGCTGACAACGATTGTCGCTCCGCCCCCTTACCGAAGGCGGTGCTTGGCGATGACGGAACACTCGCCGAAGGGGTGTATGTGGTCGAGGCCCGCGCCGGCCCGCCTCTCCGTCTCATTGGGCGGGCAGAGACGACTGTTGGCGTCCCGCCGACTGGGGAGGAAACACCGAGCGATCCGAGCGAGTTCCCGAACTCGGACGAGGAGACGATCCTCGCCACGCTCCCCGCCGGCCTTAGCGAGAGCTGTAGCCGGGAGGTGAACGAGGGCCTATTCGCGGCCGCCTCGGCCGGCGTCGGCTGCGCGGGCCCCGGCGGGATCGCCGTCTACTACGAGCTGTTCCTTTCCCGCGATGCTTTCGCCGGCCAGTACTGGAAGCTCTTTGAGGAGCACGTCGAGCCCCAGGGCGGCGCGAAAGGCGACGACGGATGCGGCGAGGCCGCGGCAGGCGAGGGTACGTACACGGTTGGAGCAGAGAAGAGCGTGGCCGGGCGCGTCCTCTGCTTCCGCGACAAGGACGGAAAGGCTGTGCTCGCTTGGAAGCATGATCGTCTCCTCATCCTCAGTTATGCCCTGGGAGACAAGCCCAAGCCTCTCTGGCGCTGGTGGGCGAATGCGGGACCGTGCCCGCCGGAAGAGTTCGCCGAGGCGTGCTCCTGAGCGCGGTGGGTGAAGTTCTGACGGAGTAGTTGATCCCGCCAGGCGCGTCACCTACGCGCCGCGGCCGTTCGAGTCCAGTGGCTGGAGGGAACTGGGATCGAACCGGCGAGACTAGGAGGGTCTAGCGAAACGCTGTAGGCGTCTGTTCATGCGATGTTCAGGGTAGCGCCGCCGTCGGCTTACCCACAAATCAGGCGGGTTTTACCCATCGTCGAACGAGAGCGGCTCCGGCTCGGGATAGTCGGTCTGCGCCTTCGGAGCCTTCTTGAACGTCTAGACGAGATCCACTCTCGTCCTTGACATGCTGGCGGAACACGAGCGGTAGCTATTTCAAGGCGTCCATGCGATCCCACCCGTCGCGATCGTACTGCGCGAGAAGGTCGTCCATCTGCTCGGCGCGCGCCTCCTCAGCATCACGCTTTAGCACCGGCTCGGTGATCCGAAGCTGCGCCGCCGAATCGTCGGGCGGGCAGTAGGCGGTCAGGATGCCGGTGTCGGCGTTGACCTCGACTTCCGCGATGGTCGTATGGTTGAACTCGCGGTCGGGAACGTCAACGTCCCACACGACATGCAAGCCCGGCGAAGGTGGCACCGTAAGCCGGACGTTCCGGCAGACCCATCGGTGCGTGTCAGCTTCCCCCTGGTCGCCGCCGTGGAGCACCTTCACGAGCGTCACCGAGTAGAGGGTCGCGACCTCAGGCGTCATCCTTGACCTCCCATTCCATCTGGCACGTCGAGGTTGTCGCCGTAGTAGAGGAGGTTTGGCGGCGCGGCCTCGGCGCGAGCGCGCGCTCGGCGCCGGGGTCGCTGCGGCCGAGGTGCACCCCGTCCGCCTCGAGCCGGAGCGTCGCCTCGACGTCGTCGTTGACCACGAAGGTCACGGGGAGTGCCCTGAACGGCCGGCCGATCTCGACGAGCTCGTCCGTCGAGATGCCCTTCACGCGCAGCTGGATCACGGTCGCGCCGCCCTCGACCGCGATCCGCGCGGTCTCGAGGTTGTCGACGAGCGCGTGCAGCCTCAACTGACCCTCGCCCTCGCGTCGAGCGTGTCGGGGTCGAGGTTGTAGAGCGCGTCGTACAGCGCGGCGTGGAACGTCCCGGGCCCCTTCGCCTCGCGCGCCGCGTCCTCGCCGGCGACCCCGAATGCGGCAAGCGCCTCGGCCGCGGCCTCGAGCAGCGCGTCCGGCTTGGCGGCGAGGAACGCGCCGGTGATCGCGCTCGACATGCAGCCGGTGCCGCTGACCGTCCCGAGCAGCGCGTCGCCGTTCGCCACGCGCAGCACGCGCTCGCCGTCGGAGACGTGGTCGACCGGCCCGGTGACGGACGCGACCACGTCGAGCGCCCGCGCCGCGGCGCGCGCCAGCTCGCCCGGGTCGCTCCCGGCCGCCATTGACTCCACCCCGCGCACCTCCGCGTCAACGCCGACCAGCGTCGAGACCTCGCCCGCGTTGCCGCACAGGACGGCGACGTCGACCTCGTCGAGGATCCGCTTTGCGGTCTCCGTCCGGTAGCGCGTCGCGCCGGCGCCGACGGGGTCGAGCACGACCGGGATCCCCTTCGCGCCCGCCGCCTTCCCGGCCGCCAGCATCGCCTCGATCCAGTGGGGCGAGAGCGTGCCGATGTTGATCACGAGCGCGCCGGCCAGCCCGACCATCTCCTCGACCTCCTCGCGCGCGTGCGCCATCACCGGCAGCGCGCCGAGCGCGAGCGTCGCGTTGGCGGTCTCGTTCATGACGACGTAGTTCGTGATCTGGTGGACGAGCGGCTTGCGCACCCTGATCGCGCGCAGGCTCGCCCCGGGGGAAACGCTCATGGGGCTCCTTTCAGGTTCAGCACGTCGACCGGCCCCTCGCCAGGGCCGAGCTCGCCGAAGCCGTGGCGCACCGCCTCGGACGCGGCGTGCGCGGCGCCGCGGGCGGCGTCGACGAGGGTCTCGCCGCGCGCAAGCAGCGCGGCGAGCGTGGCGGAGTGGGTGCAGCCGGCGCCGTGCGTCGTCGGCGCGTCGTGGCGCTCGACCGGGATCTCGACGTGCTCGCGCCCGTCGAAGAGGTGGTCGACCGGCTCCGGGCCGTGGCCGCCGGTCACGATCACCGTCGGCGCGCCGAGCGCGTGCAGGCGCTCCGCGAGCTCGCGCCGGGTGCCGGTGGAGCCGGCGAGGGCCTCAGCCTCGTGGAGGTTCGGCGTCACGACCGTGGCGAGCGGGAACAGGCGCGCGACCAGCGTCTCGACCGCGTCCTCCTGCAGCAGGCGCGACCCGGTCGCCGAGAGCATGACCGGGTCGACGACGAGCGGGACGCGGCGCTCGGCGAGGAAGTCCGCGACCGTCTCGATGATCGGGCGCGAGAACAGCATCCCCGTCTTCGCCGCGTCGACGCCGATGTCGGAGAAGACCGCCTCGAGCTGGGCGCGGACGAACTCCGGCGGCGTTCACTCCCGCACGTAACGATTCAGGAGGGCCGGCTGGGGAGCCCGAGCTTGTCTCCGTGTTGAAGCTGGGGGACGGAGGTCAAGAGCATGGCTTGGGCGCCGGTACGGCATCGGGCTCGATCATCTCACGGACGGTACGCTCGTACTGGGAGGAGGAGAACAGGTACGACCCCGAGCTGCAGGGCGTCGTCATCCCGGGCAACGACAGAGGGATCAGCCACAAGATCGCTAAGAAGCTTGTAGGGTTCGATCTTCGAATCAGCGGCGATGTGTGGCGCAAAAAACTGCGCTCCAGCGCCTTTCGGTCGAGGAGCTTCTCAAGTTGATGGAAGCCGACGCTCAACCGCGATAGCCGCAAGGCGCGCGCTCTCCCGAACGTCGCCGAGCATAGCTCCCGGAGGGCTACGTCCACGCGGCCCAGGTGCTCTTCCCCGGAGCGGCCGCCAAGGGCCGAGGCGAGGGGAAATGACTCTTCTGGGACACTCACGGAACGCAGCGGCGGCCCGCGAGGTCTACACAGCGCTCAAGCAAACAGGCGAAGCGAACCTCGCCCGAGCCGTTTGACATCTATAGGAGCATCACCCTACGGGGTCTTCGCAACGCCGGCTAACGTCGGCTGGGCACGTCAACCATGCGGCGTATGCGCCCACGTGAGCAACGAGACGCCGCCGCCGTTCCTGGACTGATGGCCCTAGAGCCAGCCGAGTAGCTGCCAGCGATCTAGGCGCGGGACGGCTACGAACTTTTGCCTGACTTTTGCCACAGCGAACGGGAGCGAACTGGAACGAACGGGAACGAGTCGCGCTTCAGTTGAGCCCGAATCGCTCCCATCCGTCCTTGTTGACGAGGCGAGCCGGAACGTCGTCCTGACTCGCCTCGTCGTTTCTGTCGGCTGGCTAGCCGCTCGTGGCTGCCCAGATGTCGGTGTTTCCGAACGTCGGGCAGATGAAGAGCGGCCACGGTGCTGGGAGCGCGCGCTGGCCCGCTGCGACCGATGCGGCGCGGTACGTCTGTACCTCGGGACAGACTTCTGCGTCGCGTGCGTCGGTCCAGACGCCGACGCCGTAGGTGGAGGAGGCCGCGGCGTAGACATAATCGCCGATCCGCTCCTGGTAGATATCGTGGCCGGGATACGTGCCCCTCAGGTCGCCGATCGTGCCGGTCGCGACGATCGACCAACCGGTCGGCGCCCCGCCGGCACCGACATCAGACCGGAGGAAGACCCCGCGATACCTTCGCGGGCTTGACATGTCTGCGCCCCGCCAGGGATCGAGGTCGGCCTCATACATCACGTAGATTCGGTTTCCGGTCGGCGAGATCGCAGGCGCGGAGTAAAGCGTGCGATCCCCCGGAAGCGAAACCGGGGTCGGGCCGCCCCACGTTTCCCCGGCATTCGTCGACCAGGCGACGAACGTCTTCTCGTTGTTGAGGCCCAAGCGCCCGTCGGACCAGGCATCGACGATCTCGTTCGTCGCTCCGATACCGGTTGGCGCGCCGTTGGCGATGTCCACGCTGGGTGACGCGGACAAGTCGATGCGTGCACCAGCCAGGCCGTCCGCGACGCATCGACCGTAGACGGGGTCGAAGTTGAAGCACATGTCGTTCATCGCGACGGTGATCTGCGGCTTCGTCCAGTGTTTGCCCCCGTCAAATGACTTGAGCATGAAATGGAAGCCTTCTCCCGGGAAGCCGAAGCGGAAGTTCGCGAGGAACAAGTACACGGCGCCGTTACTGTCGGTGCGAAGGGTGCAGCCGGTCTCGGCCCCTTGGTTGAAGAACGACCCTCCCGCACCTGCGCTGCTCGAGACCTGGCGTTGCGTCCAGGTGTCGCCACCGTCGTCGGAGGAGGCGACCATGATCGGGGTCGGGACGCCGCGGCCCTTCAAGGCGCGGAACTGGGCGCTGCAGACATAGACGCGTCCGAAGAACTGACTCGACCCCGCGTTGTCGGCCCAGATCTGCTCTTTGTCCTCGAGCGAGATCGTTCCCCCTCGCCTCATCGCGATGACCGGTGGCACCCAGCTGTTCTTGTTCAGCACCCGTGCCGGGGTGGGGTTGTCGAGCCGCGAGACGGCCACCCCGAGGATTCCCGGGAACTCACCTTTCCTAGGAGCTCCCGAAGCCGCGAAGTTCGATGTCAGATTCGCGTAGTAAACGCGTGAGCCGTTCGCCCACGAGAACCTCCCGTTCACCGCTATCGGCCCGACGGCGACGGCCGGGTCTCCGTTCGAGACAAGATTGTTCTCGTAGTACCACGGCAGGGTGTGGATCGGCCCCGGATGCGCCTCACAGGCAGTCGTTGGAGCGCAGTCAGCGGCCGTCCAGCCCGTGTACGTCGGCTGGATCCAGCTGTTGCCGCGGTTGAACGAGAAGTAGACGCCGGAGAGCCCGACGTTGTCGTCTGCCGGCCCGAAGCAGGTTCCACTGTTCTCGGCCGCTTCCTTTGGGCATGGCTGCCAGTCGACGAAGTCATTCGACCCAGCGACGAGGAAGTCGGGATTGTTCGCGTCCATCGCCACCGCCGGCTCGTTCTGGTGATTCTGCGACGTGGTGGTGGCTGGACTTCCGACGCTAACGCGTGCCGTGCCCGCCGAAGCCACATTAGTTGCGACGAGACAGGCGAGGAATGCTCCTAGGAGGATGAATTTCCTCATCCGAAAACCTCCCTTTCTCACATAAGCCCTGTGGCGGACGAGCCGCGGACTCGCCGGCGAACGATCAAGCATCTTCGTTCGGACCCGTGGCACATTCGGCTCCCCGCCCTCCAGAGATCGACTCAGCCAGTCTCCAAGGTCGACTAGGTCCCGTCAAGCCCAACAGGACGGCGAGAACCAGCAGGCTAGAACAGCCCGATCTTCCAAAACCAGGACGGCGTGGTAGCCCCACGCTAGACAGGTTCGGCTCCTGTGCCGCTCCGTTGAGCCAACTCCGAAGGATGCCCCTAATTCCGCCGTCTCCTCGAGCGCGCGTCTGGGGGGTAAGGAGGGGGCAGGCGCGCGCAACCCCGGCGCGAAGAAACGACACCTTGGCGACGCGAGTTGCCGATGGGCCCTCGCGGAGACGAGTGTCGGCAACAGCCGTCCGTACACTCGATCGTGATGGACGAACGAGCCACACCGCCACATGCGGGACTAGACGGACGAACCGAGTCGAGGGGCACACCGCGCCGAACTCGCTGTTCTGTCGCGGTTCCACCAGAAAGCGACAAAGCTCGCGTCGACGGTGTTTCTTCAACAAGAGATCCCAGGCCATCGCGCACGCGCTTGACGAGACGACCTGGCGAAGCTGACACCCACTTCTCGCGAAACCGCGAAACCTGAATCCGCCTGCCGGCCCCCTACTTCTAACGAAACCGTGAAACCTCTTCGCCGTCTCGGTTAACGCCGTTGATCGACCGGCGAGTCCTGTTGCCTCTTCGCCTCGTGCGCGAGGCCAGGCCGGGGCTCGCGCAAACAGGCCAGCACGACCGAAGCCCGATCCTTCGATGATGCGGGGCGTCCAATACTGCGCCGGGATCGGTCATCGAAAAGTGCACCGCTCGCCGCGCCGCTGATCGCGTCCGCCTCGCCTTCGAGGCTCGTTTGATCAGTGATGTCGAGCGAAAGGTGCGGAGGTGCGGAGCGCGTTGGAGTGGGCGCAGGTGCAAGCGTTGGTGGCGGACGGGATCTCGGAGCGGGAGATCGGGCGGCGGCTGGGGATCAACCGGCGGACGGTCGCGCGGCTGGCGCACAGCAGCGAGCCGCCGCGGTATCGGCGGGCGCCGGTTGCCTCGAAGCTCGATCCGTTCGTGCCGCTGCTGCGTCGCCTGCTCGAGGAGTGGCCGCAGGTCAGGGCGCCGCGTGCGACCGAGCTGCTGCGCGAGGAGTACGGCTACGACGGCTCGGTCGATCTGGTCAAGCGGCGGCTGCGCGAGCTTCGGCCGCCGGTCGTGCGGCCGGCGCAGCGGACCGGCTACCGGCCGGGGCAGGTGCTGCAGCTCGACTGGGCGGAGATGCCGACGCGGCCGCGGGTTGAGGGCCGGGAGCGGCGGGTCTACGCGCTGCTCGCCTCGCTGCCGTACTCGGGTGCGCAGACCGCCTTCTTCTCGCT
>JBBQXP010000100.1:0-9719 GCA_038209555.1 Gaiellales bacterium | reverse complement strand
GTCGTCGTCCTCCTCGCGGTCAGCTCGATCGCCGTCGTCGTCACCGGGTCACTCGCGCACAAGGTCGGCAAGCTGATCGGCCTCGGCGGAGCAGCCGTGACCGCCTGGGACATCGCCAAATGGCCCGTGCTCCTCGTGATCATCGGCGGCATCTTCGCCCTTCTCTACTACGCCGCGCCGAACGTCCGCCAGACGGGGTTTCGCTGGGTGACGCCCGGCGGCGTCCTCGCCGTCGTCGTCTGGATCCTCGCGTCCGCCGCGTTCGCGCTCTTCGTCGCCAACTTCGGTTCCTATAACAAGACGTACGGCAGCCTCGGCGCGCTCATCATCTTCCTCGTCTGGCTCTGGATCTCGAACATAGCCCTGCTGCTCGGTGCCGAGCTGAACGCCGAGCTGGCGAGAAGCCGCGCCATCGAAACGGGGCACCCTGAGAAAGAGGAGCCCTTCGTCGAGCCGCGCGTAAGCCGGTAGGCCCTTGGCGCGCCTCGGCGCCGGGCCGCTCCGAAAGAATCCCCGTCGTCTAGACCACGAAATGCGAGACTTTCGGCCGATTTCCTACGCGCCTGTTACGGGTACGGCGAACACGCGGGTGAATTCGACTTCGTCGCCGTTGTCCCCATTTGTGCGGGATGCCTCTCGCCGGCCTGGCCTTTATCCCGGCGATGGTCTTACCTGCGAGCCCCCGCAACATCTTCCCCAACAAGCCGCGAGCCGATCTCCGGTGTGTTCGACGCTCAGTGGTTGGTCACGGCGATCAGCCCGGCGATGCCGGCCGCGTAGAGGACGAGCACGGTCAGCGAGTCCATGCCCATGCGCAGCAGCTGCCGGTGGGGGCGCGTGATCAGGCCCCACCCGTAGACGACGGTCAGCACGATCCCGAGCGCAGTCAGGTAGATGTCCGTCGGCTGCGCTTGAGGCAGGACGGCCGCACCGGAGAGCAGGCTCGCGAGCAGAAAGAGCACCGGCAGGAAGGCGTTGCCGCCGAAGATGTCGGAGACGGCGAGCTGGTAGTCGCCGAGCTTCACCGACGCGATCCCCGTCGAGAGCTCGGGCAGCGCGGTCGCGGCGGCCAGGACGGTCGCGCCGAAGAGGACGCCGGAGAAGCCGACGTGGCTGGCGATCCGCTCGCCGCTTCGCTCGAGCACGACCCCCGCGACCAGCGTCACGCCTCCGGCCAGGGCGAAGACGGCGGCGGCGCGGGCGAGGGTCATCTTCTCGGCGTGAACCGCCTTCGAGTGGCCGCGCGGTTTCTCCTGACCTCCCGGCGCGGTACCGGAGGAGTCGTGCCAGGGCAGACCGCGGCGCGCCCGGTTGACGAGCCAGACGCCGACCAGCCAGCAGAGCGCGATCAAGAGCGCGGCTGGCTCGAGCCGTCCGTGCGGGTGCGAGGAAGGCAGCTGCGCCCCCATCACCGAGATCGCGAGCACGACGATCACGAGCAGGCCCTCGAGCCCGAGCACAAGCGAGGCGGCACGCGTCGTCAGGGCTGACTCCGGGCCCATCGCCACGTCGAGCGCCACCAGCACGACCGTCTGAATCGCGATCCCACCCAAGATGTTGCCGATCGCGATCCCCAAATCGTGCGCCAGCGCCGCCGAGGCCGTAATCGCGATCTCCGGGAGATTCGTCGCGACCGCGAGCAGGATCACGCCGCCAAGCGCCTCCCCCAGCCCAAGCCGGCGATCGAGCGCGTCCGTCGAGTGCGACAGCTGGATCCCCGCGACCCAGACCGCAACCGCTGCGGCAAGAAAGATCAGGACGAGCGGGACGAGACTGAGACCTGAGAACATACGCTCGGTTCTACCCGAGAGCGGCCGCGAATACCGACCGCGTTACGCCCGGGCAAAAAGGAACGCGAAGCCCAAGTTCCTACGAGCGGGCGCACGCTATGGACACGTAAGCGACCTTCCGGTGCGGTTGGAATGGCGGCGACGGTGGCCCTCGGACTAACAGCAGTCGCAACGATCGATCGCCGCGCAAGCTCGCGATATGCGGCCCCGGCTCCGAGGTCGCCGACCGAGCAGCCGCCGACGTAGCCCGGGCGCGCGTACCCGGGAGTAAGCTGGCGGGATCGGCCAGAAGCGTCCGCGGCAAGGAGGCAGAAAGAATGGCCCATCACCAGAACATCGGCGAGTGGCACGGCAAGACACTGGTCGACCGCGACGGGGAGAAGATCGGCAAGCTTGAGGACGTCTACGTGGACGTCGAGACCGACGAGCCGATGTTCGGCACGGTCAAAGAGGGCCTGATCGGCCGCCACCTGACCTTCGTGCCCCTGGCCGGGATCACAATCGGCCCGGATGACCTTCAAATGGCGGTGACGAAGGAGCAGGTCAAGAGCGCCCCCAACATCGAGTTGCACGGGGACGAGCTCTCTCGGGCGGACGAGTCAGCCCTCTACCACCACTACGAGCTCAACTACACACCGCCCGACACCGAACGGGGTCGTCGGCTCGCCCGAAGCTGACGCGCCGCGGCCACCCGGACAAGGACATCGCGCCGCAAGCATCCTGACTCCGAGCGCCTTCGGCGAGACGGAGGACAGGTTGGGCTGGGAGGCGGCCCGGCCGTGCTGCTCGTGATCGGACTGCAGTCGCTGCTCGCATACGCCCGCCAGCAGCAGGAGTGGAAGCTCTAGTGGTGGGCGAAGCGGTTGCTGTTGACCGAGTCGGCGGGGTCGGGGATCGCGGCGCTGCTCGTAGTCGCACGTTCGCTCAACATCTTCAGTCCGCGAGTCGAAAACGCGCGTCGTCGCCCCTCGACGCTCATAGGCGGGAACGCCGATGGCGGCGCCGGCGTGAGGTGGCATGCTGCCGGTGGTCCCTCGAACGAAGCGGATGAGGCAAACTCCAACGCGCCTGCCGCCGGATGTTCGCCTGGAGCGGGATCCGCTGGCGACGATCGAGGTCTCGGCTGCACCGGTTGTGCTCGAGGGCCGCTATCGACTGTTGCTGCGAGCGCTCTGGCAGCTTCGACACTCGCGGAGGACGCGCTGGGGGGTCGGTTTCGCGTCGGTTGCCGTGATGATCGTCCTCGCGTTCCTGGCAGTCCGTCATTTCGCAACGACTTCGTGGCCGCTTTCGCGCGGCCAGCCAGGCTTGCTCGTGGAAGCCGGCCTGCTGCTGCTCCTTGCCCAGGCGCTCAAGGCATTTGGGTGGGCACGGCTGTTTACGAAGCGCGAGCGGCTCTCTCCGCTCGCGCTTTTAGCTGGCAACGGCGGCGCGGCGCTGATCGGTGTCGTCCTTCCCGGCCGCTTTGACGATGCGATGCGGATCGCGGTCGTGCGCCGCTACCCGGGGTGTCCTGCCGGTCTCCGCGCAATCAGCCTCTCGCTTGTCATGCTCGGTCTGATCGACAGCGCCGCTCTTGCGCCGCTCGCTGCCGTCGCCGTCGTCTTCCCGGGAGCCGGGATCGCTGCGCGCGTCGCGCTCGCGCTCGTAACCGCCGCCGGGTCGCAGCCGCCGCCGTGATCGCGGCCCTGCCACGACTCGCCGGAAGCAAACGCTCCCTGCGCTTCCGGCTCGGCCGCTGGTTTGAGCCCGCGCACGACTTCGTTGGGGCGCGCAGCCCAGGCGTGGGCGTTCGTCTTCGGCTGCTGGCTCGTCCGCGGGTTCGCGTTGTTCATCCTCCTCGGCACGCTCGGACTGAGTTATTCGTTCCCGCTCGCGCTTCTGTTTCTCTGCGCCGGTGCCGCAGCCGCGGCGCTGCCGATCGGCCCCGCGGGCGCCGCCACCCAGGCCGGCGCCGGAACTGCCGCCCTCGTCGCCGCGGGCGTCGGAACATCCCAGGCGCTCGCTGCCGCCGTCTCCGTCGGCGCCCTCGGAGTCTTCTCCGGAGCAGCCGTCCTGCTCTTCGCCGTTGTCTGGAGCACCGGACTGTCGCTGCTGCCCGCTCGGGCGGGCTGACTACTCCTCGACGACGAGATGCGTGACCGGAAGCGAGAAGCGACTTAGTGCCGTCTCGGCACTTCCTTTCTCGAGCCAGGCGGCATCCTCGTCGGGGCGAGTAACGACGATCATTTCATCGGCCGCGAAGGTGCGAAGCGCGTCCTCGATCGCTTTCAGGGGGTCCGAATCACCGACACACGACTGAACGTCGCCGGTCGGTGCCGCCGCCGCCAGCTCGTCGGCCCGTTCGGCTCCGTCGGTGCGGGCATCCGCGTCGGCGTTCGTCAACCAGTCGAGCCGAGAGATGTCGGAGGCCGGCGCCACCACCAGCGTCTCTGCATCCTCGCCTGCGTGCGCACGGACAGATGCGCGCAAAGCAGACGGCGGAACCGACGCGGTCGCGACGACAAGCAGCCGACGAGGCACGGCGGGAAGCCTATCCCGCGCGTCGACTGAGAGATGCACGACCTCCCCTGTCTCGGAGTTACCATCGCAGTTGTGAGCGACGAGGCCATAGAGGCCCTTCGTTCGGCACGCGAGCGACTCCATTCGGTTCCGGTCACTCCAGAGGAGCGGCCGCTGATCGGCCTCGTCCTCGCCGCGATCGACCGGGCGCAAGGCCTGCTCGATCCCGCCCCGGGCGAGCATGGCTCGACCGCGGCCTAGATGGAGGAGACGGATGCTGCAGACCGCAACCGATACGCCCTCGATCTGCTCCACGACCGCTGAATCAACACGCTCAGGATCAACGACGACATCGTTCAGCGCCTGGCGATGCCGAAACTCGCGCTCGACCTCGGCCGCCCCGGGGAGTCGGCGGCGCACCTCGAAGAGGCGCTCGCCGCGTCGCGGCACATCATCAGCGACCTCACGAGCGGCGACACCGGCGAGCGCAGGCTCGGCCCAGGCGATCTCAGACGTGCGCACTTACTTTGGACCAGTCTTACGCCCTCCACGACCTCGAAGCCTCCACGGTTGGACGTTCATAGCCGGCGAGATCTGGACAGATCTCCGAAACCAGCACGCGCCTACCGCTTCACCGAGCTTAGGCAGCTCTGACGCGCGGCCAGCGCCGGTGGAAGGAACTCGCGAACCAGTCGTCCGTCGTCGGAAGCCTGGGGCCTGGCCCAGCGCTCCATTGGTTTGAGCTGTCAAGCTATAGCCTCAAATCACCTGAGGCGGCGAAGTTGCTTGCGGGCCTTGTCCCGTCACCTCCGCGGGTTCGCTCATGAGCGCAGTTCCTCGGTGATAGAAGCGCGTGCAAGAACCGCGGCTGCTACTGCGGCCACTCCACTCTGGACGAAGGCCAGCGTCTCACCTCTCCAGTAAGGGTTGGCGCGTTCGAGGAGGAGATCAACCTCGTCCAGTGTCAGCCCTGCGCCGACTCCGAACGGCAGCCCGATCCGGACCTCCCCACCCTCTCTGCGCGCCAGGATCGGGGCGGCACCGGCGCCAAACGCAATCGCGATCCCAGGAAAGAAATGGTGGATGCGCACTCCATTGCCGCCCGACGTCCGCTCCCTCGTATCGAGCACACCGTGTCGTTCTTTGCCAGGAAAGCGACACGCCCCGCCGAGCTTCTCGCGACGGGCGGGCGCGCGTCTGTTCGAGCATCCAGTGGGGAAGAGTCTTTCACGGCCATGTGGTGAGCCTGTTGCGCTCGGGCGCAGGCTGCTGAGGCGCGGCTCCAGAGCGGGCGCTTCTAGCCCCAGCTTGGTTTTCCCAGGTGCAGCGATTCGTCCATCTCCCGCATCGAAGCAGGGGCGGGTGTGGTCTCGCTCCAGCTTCCGATTGCCGGGCCGTCCCGAGCGTCGGTAACGCGCCGAGAAGCCGGGCTTACCCGGCGAGTTCTCCGCCGCGCTGGCGCCGTAGCGGCTCCTCGCTCCCTGCGCCGCGCACGCGGCGTTGATGTCGCGCTTCGGCTCTTCTACGACAACCAAAGCCGGCTCCCCAGTAAGGCGCTGCATCGGGGGATCGTCCGCTTCCTCGGTGCCGGCGGCACCTGCGGCAAGATTCTTTGCCGTGGTGGGGATTCTGGGGTCTTCTGGCGGTAGGGCGAGCTCCTTTGTCATCCTCGGCTCGATCGTCGTTCCGCTCGTCGTTCTAACCGGCCTCTGCTGGTTCTTCTGGAAGCACAGACACGACGATTGAGGCGTCACCCTCACCTATTAGCCACGTGCGCGATGCTCGTATTGCGGTGTTGCCTGCCGAGGCACGCGAGGGAAACGCCGTCATCGCTCACGTCGACGGGTTCTCCCGTGGTACTGAAGCTCTGTTCGGAACATCCGGATTGCCGGACTTCGCGAAGTCAAGCTCGCGTGTGTGTTGGATTCTCGTGAGCTTTGGTCGCAGCGGCCATGTCACAGAGGTGAGGGTGGCATTCATTCAGACCTCCGTGGAATCCCAGTGACGCGGGGTGATGCCATGGGCACGACCTACCGCAGGACTGCGTAGCCCGGGGCGTGACATGAACCTTGTTCTGGCGCATCATGGTGCCTGTGCGGCGCGAACTTCCGTCCGGAACCGTCACATTCCTCTTCACCGATGTCGAGGGTTCGACCCGCCTTCTACACGCCCTTGGTGAGCAATACGGCGATGCTCTCGCCCAACACCGCGAGCTCTTCCGAGCGGTTGCTCGTGAGAATGGCGGCGTTGAGGTCGATACCCAGGGAGATGCCTTTTTTGTCGCCTTTACCCGCGCCAGGGATGCGGTCTCAGCGGCGGCGGAGGCGCAGCGGGCATTCGCCGGCCACTCCTGGCCGAACGACATGGAGCTGCGGGTTCGAATGGGCGTCCACACAGGTGAGCCGACGGCGACAGCGGAGGGATACGTGGGCGTGGACGTCCATCGGGGCGCGCGTGTCTGTGCCGCCGCCCACGGCGGCCAGGTGCTGCTCTCGCAACCGACTCGCGATCTGCTTGTGGATGAGCCCCTTGAAGGGTTGTCGCTGCGGGATCTTGGCGAGCATCGGCTGAAGGACCTCACCCAGCCCGAGCGGCTCCATCAGCTTTCGATTGCGGGCCTACCTGATCGGTTTCCGCCGCTGAAGACGCTCGAGAGCAGACCGATGAACCTGCCGACCCAAGCAACGCCGCTAATCGGTCGAAAGCGCGAGCTCGAGCAAGCCTCGGAGGTGCTGCGACGGGAGGACGTACGTCTGCTAACGCTGACGGGACCTGGGGGCATTGGCAAGAGCCGGCTCGCGCTCCACCTCGCTGCCGAGCAGATCGAGAGCTTCGGGAGCGGCGTTTTCTTCGTCCCGCTTGCGCCGATCAGCGATCCCCAGCTTGTGCTGGCAACGATCGCACAGACGCTCGGACTCCGGGAAGGCCGCAGGCAGACGATCGAGGAGGTTCTAGGCGACTACCTCGAGGACAAGGAGCTTCTTCTCCTGCTCGACAACTTCGAGCAAGTTCTCGATGCGGCACCGCTGGTAGCGAAGCTCCTCGCGGCAGCCCGGAGGCTCAAGGTGATGGTGACGAGCAGAGCACCACTCCACCTCTCGGGCGAGCACGAATACGAGGTCTCGCCGCTTACACTTCCCGATCCGGACCGGGCGCCTGATCTCGACCCGCCATTCGAGTACGAGGCCGTCGCGCTCTTTGTCGAGCGGGCGCGCGCCGTGCGATTCGATTTCGAGCTAACGCTTCAGAATGCACCCGTCGTAGCGGCAATCTGCGCCCGGCTCGACGGCCTGCCGCTTGCGATCGAGCTGGCCGCTGCGCGGACGCGATTGCTCCCGCCAGAGGCCCTTCTCTCCCGACTAGAGCAGCGGCTCACGGTCCTGACTGGGGGTGCACGCGATCTCCCAGAGCGTCAGCAGACGCTGCGTGGCGCGATCGATTGGAGCTACGAGCTGCTCTCGGCGGAGGAGCAGGAGCTCTTCGCTCGACTTGCAGTCTTCCTTGGCGGCTGCACGCTCGAGGCTGTAGAAGCAGTGTGCGGCGCAGAAGAGTCCGATCCCGATCTCTTCGATCGCCTCGCCTCGCTCGTCGAGAAGAGTTTGTTGCGGCAAGCTGGAACAGCCGACGAACCGCGCTTCGGGATGCTGGAGACGATCCGCGCGTACGCGCTCGAGCGGCTTCGGCAAGACAAGAACGCAAGCATGGTCTCGTACCGGCACGCCGGTTACTACCTGGCGTTGGCGGAACAGGCGGAGCCTGAGATCTGGGGGCCGCAGCAGCAAGTGTGGCTCGAGCGGCTCGAGCGCGAGCACGACAACTTCCGCGCGGCGCTCGCCTGGTCACTCGAACATGAGCAGGTGGAAACCGCCGTCCGCCTGGCCGGTGCCCTGGAGGGCTTCTGGGAGGCTCGCGGCCATGTCAGCGAGGGGCGGAGATGGCTCGGGGAAGGCCTGGGGAAAAAGAGGATGATTCCGGCTCAGGCGAGGGCGAAGGCGCTCTTTGGAGCCTCCCGGCTGGCGGGTCTGTTTCAGGCGGACTACGAGGAGGAAGGGAGGCTGCTAGAAGAGAGTCTGCGCCTCTTCCGCCAACTCGGCGATAGAAAAGGTGTGGTTCTCTCCCTCTCCCACCTCTCGGGAAATCTCCGGTGGCACGGCGACCGTGAGCGGGCGCTGGCAGCTGGCGAGGAGAGCATCGCTGTTGCCCGCGAGTGGGGGGACAAGTGGACGCTCGCGCTCGCCTTGAACAACCTCGGTGCCGACACGGAGGAAGTGGGCGACCTCGCTCGCGCGCAATCACTTTTTGAGGAGAGCCTGGCGCTGCGCCGAGAACTCGGGGAGAAGCGCGGCGTAGCCCTCACGCTCAACAACCTCGGCTCGCTCGCGCTCGCTAACGGCGACCACGAGCGAGCCCGAATGCTGCTCGACGAGAGCCTACAGCTGGCTCACGCATTGGGCCACGTGCAGCTGGTCGCTTTGGCACTCGGTAACCTCGGACTCGCCGCCCTGTACGAGCGCGCCTACGAGCAGTCAGCGCGGTTCTTCGCAGAAGCTCTGAAAGCTCTCTCGGATTTGGGCGACAGACGAAGCGCCGCGGAGTCTCTCTCGGGCCTCGCTGCGGTAGCAGCGCCGTGCGACCCGATTCAGGCCGCGCGCTTGTGGGGCGCGGCAGAGCGACTGCACGACGAAATCGGCGTGCCTCCGTCTTCTGCCTCCCGTCTCGTGTATGAACACTTCCTGCCCGCCGCACGCGCGTTGGCGGCCGATTCCGCATGGGCCGAGGCGTGGGAGGAGGGACGAGCGATGACGTTCGAGGAGGCAATCACATATGGGCACGAAGTGTCGCGCGCTGCCTACGAAGCTGCCGCGCTCGCAGATTGATGAAGCGCAGCGCAATCGGTGGCTCCCTGGCCCGCCGGCCTTCGAGCATCGCGAGGAGGCCGAGCACGACGGTCGCCTCCTCGAGCGAGGCTCTCGTGTCGGCGCAGTAGCGGGGCGTGCCGGCGGCGGCGCGGAAGCGCGTTGGCTCCCTGGCGAGGATCAGGAGGGTGAACTCGAGCGCTTGGGCGACGAGGCGATCGAGTTCTTCCTCGAGTAGCAAGCCGCGTTGGGATACTGACGACTCCGTAGACGACCAACACGATCCCGACGCTGTGTGGAGCCGCTCTGCCGGGGCAGAGCGGCTCCTAGTCCGTCACTGCCTTAGAGCAGCTCGTCGCCGTGACCGGTGCTTGAGCGGTCGTAGTAGCCGCCAAGCTCGTCGCGATAGGCGTCGTCGCGGTAACTATTTTCGTCGAACTCCGGCGCGTCCTTGATCTGATCCTTGGTGCGGTCGACGTACACGGTCTCGTTCTTGGTGTCGATTCGGTTGACCACACCGGCGGGGAGCATCACCTTCTTGCCGAAGATCCAAACTCCCGTGTCGACGACG
>JBBQXP010000099.1:0-9788 GCA_038209555.1 Gaiellales bacterium | reverse complement strand
CGCAAAGTCTGACCGAACCAAGGTCGTGCGCTCGAACTCTGGCGGTGTGACTCGTGCGTGCTCACCGTAGGCGCGCTCAAACGATCAAGTGGGCGAGGTCACTCTTACGTCTAGCGTGGCTGATGAGCCGGGTTGTTGGGGCTGCGCGGCTGAAGCGTGATCGTGCGGCGGCCTGCGGCCGCGATGGATGGTGTCGATCGACGTGCAAATGGCTCTATTGATGCGCGCTACCGCCATTGCATCGGCGCAAGCCCGCATTCGTCCATGCGGCTCGCTTCGAGCGTTTGCTGCCCGTTTGCTGACCCGAGTTGCCCATTCGCTCGTACCGAAAGGCGAAGTCGCTTCACGCAGCCCGGCTCTGTCCGTAACTTCGTCCGCTGATTCGAGAGCGAGCCCGACTCGAAGGCGGACCGCAGCTCGCTCGCGCCTCGGATGCGCAGCGGCGTGCGTATCTACTGCGGGCAGATGCGTTGGTAGGCGCGGTCGGGCAGGAGGTCGCTCCACTCAGTGCGGGTGAGATCGCGGCCCGCTACCTCGCACGCGAACCCCATCCACCTCTGCACATCCGCCGGCCACAGGGCCGTGTCCGTGAGGTTGTCGATCACCAGGTCGCCGCTGGCCGCGAACCGTGCGACAGGGATCGACCCCTGTTCGACCGGGAAGGGGTTCCCGAGACGCTTGCGGGAGCGCAGGTCCCACAGAGTCGCCGTCTGGTCGGCCGAGCTCGCCGCAAAGAGGCGGCCGTCCGGCGAGAACGAGATCGGATTGACTGCTCCGGTCGCCACCTGGATGGGTGATCCGACCGGCGAACCATTGCGCGTGTCCCACAACATGACCTTCCCGTCCTCGGTCCCGACCGCCAACAAACGGCCGTCGGACGAGAAAGCGATGGACGTAGCGTGGCCGTCAACGTATGGGCTGAACAGTTCCGCTCCCGAGCGGGCGGCCCATACCTGAATGGCGGAATCGGGCTCGCAACAGCCCAGTGCGGCGAGTGACCGGCCGTCCGGGCTGAACTCGAGGCCACCCTTTCCGTTCGGGACCTTATGGCGATACAGCACGTCCCCCGAGGCGATGTCCTGCACCTCGACGCTGGATTCTGGATTGTTGTCGGCCTTCGTCTGGACGGCCAAGAGCTTCCCGTCGGGACTAACGGCGACCCACCAGACAGCTGTGGGGAACCGAAGCTTGCGCACGACGGACCGGGTCCGGATATCCCACAGCGTTACGTTCCCGTTGACGCCACCCGTGACCAGGGTCCGGCCGTCGGGGAAGAACGCGAGGGCTTCTGCTTCGTCCCCGTTCTTGGCCGGCAGCGTGGCTGCCAAACGGTGAGCTCGGAGGTCAACCAGTGCCACCCTCCCGTTGGCGAGGGCTTCTGCCATGAGCGAGCTCTGGGGATCGACCCAGAAGCACGGCGTTGTCCCACACCCGTCGGCCGGTGTCCTCCAGCGGAACGTCTGGCTCAAGCTCTGCGTACCGGAGAGGTCCCACGCCACCCCCTCGGACAGGACCGTGCGCCCGTTCGGCGTGACAGCAAGGTTCAGTCCTCCCTCGAAGGTCTGGACGATCCTGCCCGACGCGAGGTTCCACACCCTGAGCCCGCCGTTGAAGTCGGCTCCTACGACGCTCTTGCCGTCCGGCGTGAACTGGAGGGCGACGATCCAGGCCTTGGTGGGTAGATCCTCGAGAAATCGGTGCTGGCCGGTCCGGAGGTCGAGCACCGCCATCCGGGCGCTGGGATCGGAGGGGTTGGGGTTGTTCCGGGCAACGGCTGCGAGGGGGTCGTCGGGCGAGAGGGCGAACGGGCCACCGAAGGCGAAGCGGCGCTCGATCCGTCCGGCCCTCGCATCCCAGAGCAATATTTCCCCGTTCTGGGCCGACGTCACGAGGACGCCCTGTGGCGTGAATGCGACCTGGGCCTCGTTCAGCGCGCCACCCAGCGGATACTTCCGCTCCCACACGACCCTCCCACTGTTCGCTTCGAGCAGAAGGAGTCGCTGAGCCACCGGGATCGGCGACGTCGGCGAGGCACTCGCGACGGCGACGGCGATACGCGTGCCGTCGGGGGAGAAAGCCATGTGCGTGAAACGGAGTGGCCCCGCGATCGCGGGGACCGAGGGCCAGGACCCGACCCGACGAGGGGTACGGGACGCGACATCGACCAGGTAGAGGCTCGCCTTGTCCCCTCCCGTGGCCGTGGCCGCTGCGAGTGTCTCGCCGTCCGGGGAGAAGACCAACGCCTGCTGCGAGATCGACCCGTTGAGTGGCAGCGGTGGGCCGATCGATTTCCACGTCCCCAGGTCATTGAAATGAACCGTTCCAGCGGAATCGCCTGACGCCAGGAGCCGGCCATCGGGGTCGACGGCGAGCGAGGTGACCTGACTTCGAGACGTGTGGATCAATCGAAACAGCGCCGGCGTCCTCTGCAGCACGGAGAGTAGATCGCTTCGAGTCTCCGGAAGAGACCGCAGCTTCACCCCGGCCACCGCCAGGAGGAACGAGCGGTCGAGATTCCGCTCGGTCAGCGCCAGGGTGCCGAGGCGTTCGGCGTCCGACCTCAACGCCTGGGCTTCGGCTGCCGTCTGTGCGTCGCGGGCACGACCCCGCTGCACGAAGGCCAACAACCCGGCGAGCAGTGCCGCGACCAGGAAGGTCGCGATTCCGACCAACAGTGCCCGCAACCGCCGGTTCGTCCTCCGCTGCTTCTCGGCCTCTTGCTCGCTCGCCTCGCGGCTCTTGGACAGGAAATTACGCTCGAGCTCGTTCAGCTCACGACCATGGCGAGCCGCCCAGTCAAGGGTGATCGACAGACGCGTCCCGCGGTACAGCTCGGCGAGATCCCGACCGCGTGCGTCCCAGTGCTTCGCTGCCTGCATGATGTGCATGCGGATCTGCCGGCCTTGGACGTCCTCCTCGAGCCAGCCGCGCAGGCGAGGCCACTCGCGGATCAGGGCTTCGTGAGCGACCTCCACCGACCCTTCCGATGCGGTGAGCAGGCGATCCCGCGTGAACGCGTTCAGCGCTGACTCGACTGCGGGCGTCCGGTCGAACTCGGAGACGGCGACACGTCGGCGAACAGCCGTGTCCCCGGCGCCCTGCGCGACGAGACGGAGCAGGATGGCGCGGGCGGCCTCTCGCTCCTCCCCCTCGAGGCGTCCGAACGACGCCTCAGCGAGACGCGCCACAGCGCCCCGAACACCGCCCGTGCGCTCGTAACTCTTCAGGCGTAGCCACCCGCTGTCGCGCGCCTGCCAGAGCTCGACGAGAGCCGTCGACAGGAGGGGCAGCCCACCCGGCTCATCGGCGACCTCGTCCACGAGCGCATCGACCAGGGCCGACTCCACCCGGTGCCCGACACGCCTGGCTGGCAGCTCGATTGCGCGGCGGAGCTCCTCGGCTTTCATCGGTCCGACGAGCATTAGATTCGACGCCAACTCGGTTGCGAGCTCCGCGTACGGAGCACAGTGCCCGGTGTAGTCGGCCCGGATCAATACGACCACGACACATCGGTCGGGATCGCGCGCGAGCTCGACGAGCCGGTCGACGAAGGCGGCACGCTCGGACTCGCCGGTCGGGGTGCTGAAGACCTCCTCGAACTGATCGACGACGAGAACGAGACGCTCGGCAGAGTGGACCAACGGAAGAGCAGTCTCCAGAGCCTCCAGCGGGTGCGCACCTGGCCGCAGGCTCGCCTGGCGCCACCGCTCGCTCCCTGGGAGCAGGCCGGCGGCGAGTGACGGGAGTAGTCCGGCCATGACCGCCGAGGACTTCCCGCTACCGGACGGCCCTACCACGCCGAGCAGGCCCATCCCTACGGTCCGCGCAGCGAGCTCTCCCACGAGATGCTCGCGGCCGTAGAAGTAGGCCGCATCCGCTTGCTCGAAGGCCGCCAAGCCCTTGAAGGGGCAGGAGTCGGTCAACGCGCGATCTCGCCCGGCACCGTAGATTCGCCGGAGCTTCAGGGCGATCGCGTTGTCGGCAAACTCGAGGCCGGCCGCCTGCTTGCTCTTGCCGACGGCAAGCCATTCCGCTGCTGCGGCGAGGCGCCGTTTCGCTTCGCTGCGTACCCACTCGCTCACGACCTCGTGCACGCGCGCCGGAACGCCGCCCGACGCGCGTAGCATCGACTCCGTTGGCACATCGCTCACGTCGCCGAGGTACGCCCGAGCGATGTCGTTGACACCATCGAGACCCACCGGGGCGAGCCGGCGGTGGCCGTCGCCGCGAACGTCCAAACGATCAACGAGCTTCGCCAGCTCCGGGTGTCCTTTTGCCTCGCGGAACAGAGCAAGCAGGAGGACCGGATGGGATTCGATCGCGTCGACCGATTCGGCGAGCGCGGCGATCGACTCCTCGTACAGACTCAGGTCGTCGAGGACGCATAGGGTCGGAGTGGCTTGTGAGCGTGCGCCGGCGATGGCACCCAGAATCTCCGCGCCGCCCGCGCCGCCCACACCGGCGTAGCGAACCTCGCCGCTCGCCTGCACGTATGCCGCGAGTTCGGCGGCGAGCCGTGTCTTGCCGATGCCCGCCGGCCCGGAGACGAACACGATCCGTCCGTGTCCCCGGCGCGCTTGCCTCCACGTGCCTCGAAGCCACCTGAGCTCGTGGTCGCGGTCTGCGAACAGCGTGGACTCTTCGAGCTCAAGCGGGAGCGGGAGCGGCACCTTAGACTGGACTGCCACCGAGTTCTCCCGACAGTCCTGCTGTCGGGAGCGTTGACCGCTCCTTAGAACACGGACGGCGCCTGATGGCGCCGTCCGCTGTGCGACTCAGGCTCGCTCCGTCGCCAAACGAAAGGAGCGAGTCGCATGTCGCAGGATGATGTCCTCTTCGGCTACCGGCTGCAGCTGTTCGACCTGGCCGGGCGCAGCTCGGTCAGCCACGCCTGCCGGGTTTTCGGCGTCCACCGCTCGACCTACTACCGCTGGAAGGCGCAGGTCGACCGCTATGGGCTGGAGGTGCTGCGCCCGCGCGAGCGGCGCCGACCGAAGATGCCGAACCAGCTGCCGGCGATGCTCGAGGAGCGGATCGTCGCCTTCGCGATCGCCCACCCCGGCCTGGGGCCGAGACGGGTCGCCTCCGAGCTTCGCCGGCCGAAGTGGGGCGGGATCGTCGTCTCCCACAACGGCGTCTGGAGGGTGCTCCGCCGCCACGGGCTGAACACGCGTGGCAAGCGGCTGTCGCTCGTCGCCGGCTACCGGGCGCCCTACGAGCCGCCGCGCGAGCAGCAGGAAGAGCCGCACATCGAGGTCGAGCGGCCGGGCGAGCTCGTCGGCTTCGACTGCTTCTACGTCGGACGGCTGAAGGGGACGAAGGGGGCCGTCTGGCAGCTGACCGCGATCGACTGCTTCAGCTCCTTCGCCTGGGCCGAGCTCGTCGTCTGCGCAAGCGACAACCCGAGGGCCGAGCAGACCTCGAAGCTCGCCCGCCGGGTTGCCCGCGAGCTGAAGCAGGCGGGCTGGCGGCTCGAGCGCGTGCTCTGCGACAACGGCAACGAGTTCCGGGGCGAGTCCTTCCGGCAGACGATCGCCGGCCTCGGCGCCAGTCGCACGCACATCAAGTCGGGTCACCCGCAGACGAACGGGCACGTCGAGGCGCTCCACCGGCTGATCCTCGAGGAGTGCTGGCGGCCCGCCTTCGCGCGCTTCCTCTACCCGCGCTACACGGGCCTCAAGCGAGAGCTGGAGCGCTACCTCGTCGACTACAACTTCGACCGCGTCCACCACGGCCGTTTAACGAACGGCCGTATCCCGGCGGACATCGTCTACGGTGCCCGCAAGATGGAGGTGAGATGAGCCGCACGTGTCGGCACATCTCGGTGATGGTCCACCTTAGACGCCGCCCCTTCGGGGAGGACACCGGTGGCCACACCCGTCGAGAGGACTTCAAACAGTTCGACCGGCTGATCGAAGCCCTTGAGCTCGACGGTTCCCAGCGACTCGAACGCGACATCCTCGACCTGGCGGGCGATCTCCGCGATGCCCGCGGTGACCAACACCTGGCCGGCCGCGGCCTTCGAGCACAGACGAGCAGCCATGTTGAGCGCGAGGCCCCGGTAGCCGTCTTCCACGGGGATCGCCTCACCGCAGTCGACCCCGATGCCGACCGGCAGCGGGAGCTCGGAATCTTCGTTCGTCGCCTCCTGGCACGCCTCCTGGAGCTCGAGCCCGGCGCGAACTGCCTGCGGCGTCGAATCGAATACCGCGAGGGCTTCGTCGCCCCTGAGCTCGATGACCCTCCCGCCCCGAGCCTCGACTGCGTCGCGGACGAGATCGGCGAACTTCGTCGCGAGGCGTGCGGCGGTCTCGTCGCCACGCTCTCGTGTAAAGGTCGAGTATCCGCGGATGTCTGAGATCAGGAAGGTGCGAACCACAGCGCCGCGCGGCGTGGAGTCCTCACGGGTGTTGGGCACCAAGCCCATAGGAGCTCCCTCTCGCCGTGACATCGCCCGGACCGCTGGCCTGCCGTGGAGTATGAGAAGGAGCGGTTGGAAAAGCAACGCTCCAGCAGGCAAGGTGCTCCGACGGACGGCCGAAACACCGGGCTTGGACTCCGAGCCCCGGATGACATGCGGGCGGATGGGCGCGCTACGGCCGTCCCGCGGGCGCGTGGATCGCGGCCGGAGATGCCCCGATCGTCGGCCGCACGCGCCGCCACGGCGCCTCACATGGCACGTCGCGCTGGTCGCCGCAGCACGGTCGCGACGAGCGCCGCTGCTCGGACCTCTGCCGTCTTATCGGAGGCGGCGGCCACTACTCGAGGCAGCAGGTCTCGAACGAGAACGGCACGCGGCGTTGACGCTCCCAGAGCTCAGTTTCTCTGGGTAGCTCGCGTTGCTCGTGTCTATGGCCCGCCCGATGACGAGCCCGGCGACGACCTCGGCGCCACCGAGCACGAGCGCAGACGCGGCGCTCTGGAGACGTGCGTCCAGCCCGCCGTGTAAAGAGCGAGGCCGGGGAAGCGCGGTGGACTCCCCGGCCGGCTCCGTTCAGCTCAACGGGCGAGCAAGGCAGGATGCAGATTGGGGCGCCCGTCCTCCGAGAGGATGGGAGACGCCTTGAATCCCCAGACGAGGGGGTAGATGCCAAGCGAGAGCTCCCAGATGATCTCGGGGATCGTCGCGATGCCCTGCACCGGCCCGCCTGCGTCGTAGAGGTCGAACAGCACGCCGATGCCGGCAAGAACCTGGAGCGGTCCCCCGATGAGTCCCAACATCGCCAATCGCCGCGGCATCAGGCCGGACCGGTACATGAGGTAGCCGAGGATGAACCCGTTCCCGATGCCGACAACGAAGCCAGGCCCGAGCTTGAACGTCCAGTCCTTGATCGCGGCGAGCGATTCGGCAAGCCCGCCGAGTGCGGCGGCATCCGCGCCTGCGTCATGCCGCAACGTCACGACCGCAAGGACGGCGAGGATGCCGACCAGGATGAAGACGCACTCCATGATGCGAGCCGCGACGTAGCTGACGGCCATGATCTCGTTCTGTCGCTTGACGATCGGGAAGATCACAATCGCGGTGCCGATGTTCGCGATGATGAGGATCAGTTCCAGCAGCGCGCCGAAGTAGATGCGGTTGTCCTCACCGGCTCCGGCGATATAGCCCTGCGGATCGTCCAGTACCGGCTGAAAGAGAAGAATCGCCGCGATCGACGTCACAAAGGTGATCAGGTACAGGACCCCAAACCAGAACGAGATCCTTCTCTGTGGGCTCACGCGGACTCCTCTTGTCGTGTCACAGGCGCCGATCCTAACGCCACGGTGAGCAGCCTGGCCGCACGGCGCGTGGTCGCTGACAGGCCACGCCGGCCACGGTCGAGCCGTGGTGCGTGGCGGTGACGGAGGCGCTCTCCTAAGGAGGGGCCGGGGCGAGCCGAACGCCCGGGTGCGAGATCGAAGGCGTTGCCGACGACGACGCCGAGTGCGAGCTCGAACAACGCGACCGAGATCCCCATCTCGACCGAGATCGTCGAGGCGGCCAGGATCGCCGCCGCCAGGACTGCTGCTATCGCGAGTTCGCTCACCTCTACCTCCTCCGACAACATGTTCCGTGTGGGGTAGAGGCCATCAGCCCCGGAGGGCGGTTCGGCGCGAGCCTCATCGCGCGTGCCAGCTCCTCACAATCTAGCCGCGCAGGCATCATCGTGCGGAGGAGAGACCAGGCCCGCAAGAGGCTCTCGCGCCTGCCGCGTGGTACGTTCACGGTGGCGTGCCGGGAAGTCTGGTCGGCGTGGTTGAGCCATGACCGAGATCACAGACTTCGCAACCATCGTTCTCCTTGTAACCGGGGGATTCGCGCTCGCGGTCCTGTCGACGAAAATCACGGCGCGAGTTCCCGTTCCGGCTCCGGCGATCTTCCTGGTCGCGGCCGCGCTCGTCTCCGATCTGTGGCCGCGCGTGTACGGCGAGGTTCCGATCAAGACGGTGGAGCGGATCGCGGTCGTCGCCCTGATCGTGATCCTCTTCAACGGCGGAATGGACATCGGCTGGCGGCGCTTTCGCGCCGCCGCCGGTCCGATTCTCTCGCTTGGCGTGATCGGAACCTTCGCGACGGCGGGCATCGTCGCCGCTTTCGCTCACTACGCGCTCGGATTCGACTGGATGCTGGCGGGTATCGTCGGCGCCGCCCTGGCGCCCACGGACCCGGCGGTCATGTTCTCTGTCCTGGGCCGACGGGAGATCGCGGGCCGCTCCGGCACGACGCTCGAAGGCGAGGCGGGGGTGAACGACCCGGCCGGGATCGCGCTCATGCTCGGCATGATCGAGCTCGCCACCCATGACGACGCCTCCCCTCTTGTCGTCCTCCGCGAGTTCGCCGTCGAGATGAGCATAGGGACGGCCGCGGGCCTCCTAGGCGCGCTCATTCTCGTGCCCCTACTCCGACGCGTGCGTCTCCCGAGCGAAGGCCTCTACCCGGTACTTACCATCGTCCTCGCCGGCGCCCTCTACGCCGCGACTTCGCTCGGGCACGGATCGGGGTTCCTCGCGGTCTTCATAACGGGCCTCTTCCTCGGCGACGCGCGTACGCCGTACAAGGGCCAGATCGAGCGCTTCCACGGTTCGCTCGCCACGCTTGCCGAGCTGGTCGTCTTTGTCGCCCTCGGCCTGACCGTCAGCATCGGTGGACTGAGCGGACGTGTCTGGGGAGACGGGATCGCGCTTGCCCTCGTTCTCGCTCTGCTCGTGCGGCCGCTTGTCGTCGTCGGGACGCTCGCCGTGGCGCACCTCCGCTGGACAGAGCGAGCATTCATCGCCTGGGCGGGCCTGAAGGGAGCCGTTCCGATCCTCCTGGCCGCCTTCGCCGTGCTTGGAGGAGTTACTGGCGCCAACCGCGTGTACGGGATCGTTTTCGTCGTCGTCTTGGTGTCCGTCATCGGGCAGGGCACGCTTGTTCCGCTCGCCGCCAGAGTCCTCCACGTCCCCATGCACGTACGTCCCTCACTCCCCTGGCAACTAGCGGTCGGCCTTACTGAAGAGCCCCAGGGCGCCCGAGAGTTCATGGTCGCGCGGGGCTCGCGGTCCGAAGGCCACGCGATCAGGGATCTGCCGCTCGGCAAGCAGGCGTGGGTCACGCTCATCGTGCGCGATGGCGTAGCGATCCAGCCGAACGGGTCCCTCCGTCTGTGCGTCGGCGACCGCATTCTGATGCTCGCGGAACACGACGATTTGCCGGCTCTCTCCCACTTGTTCGAAAGGGACGCGCGCGCCGAGGCCACAGACTCCACGCCGCCAAGCGAGGGCGACCCGCCAGAGTTCTAGGATCCGCCGCCACGACCAGTATGAGG
>JBBQXP010000098.1:0-9979 GCA_038209555.1 Gaiellales bacterium | reverse complement strand
CTGGGGTTCGAGAGCCACGCTGCTCCCGCGAGGTTCGTCAAGAGAAGGGGCGGTGAGTTGACGTAGTCGGCCATGGAGCGTGTCGGGCGCAGGGCAGCGCCGTCTGGGAGCTCGACCCGCGGGGTCGCGTAGATGTCGAGTCGACCGCCGGCAAGGCGGTCGAAGCCCCGCAGGCATTCGGGCCGGTACGTGCCGACCTCGTCCCAGAGCTTGACCCGATAGAGGGAGCCGGGAGCCGGCTCGGAGGTGTCTTTGTGCTCGACTACGGAGCGAAAGGCGACGTCCTGCGCCTCGGGCGGGATGAGCAAGGCGTCCGGGATCCCGAACTCGCTGTAGCCACGAACTTTCCGGTATACCGATAGGTCCGGTTCCGTGGGAATCGCGGCGAGGCTGCTGGGGCCAAGGCGTCGGTAGTCGACGTCGCCGGAGGACCAGACCGGCCAGGGGTCAAGATAGTCGCGGACCGAGGGCAGGTAATCGCGATAGAGCTTGCCGAACCCGATGCGTCGGCTGAGGACCCGCTGCCAGTTGCGGATCCTGGCCGGGTCGCCGCCGCGAGCCAAGGCAGCGGGACCCGCGCGGTCGATGCGCACGATCAACGACTGGTCGACGAAGCTGCTTTCGCTGATCAGAACCGGGATGCGTTCGATTGGCTCGTCTTCAGCGCCGACGTGCGAAGGCGCGTCGCCCCGTGTAAGGGCTCGACCAGAGGTGATGCAGTTGTAGAGCCCGCCGATTGCGGCCTCGGCAGGTGGATCGACACCAGCGATGACGATCGGCTGTTGCAACGGCAGGTAGTAGCGAGCCTCGGCGGTTGAGGGAAAGCCTCCCTTCTCGCAGCCGTCAGGTCCGCATACGACTGGGGCGTAGCAGTCGACCGGGTAGGCGCAGTCGAATGTCTGGCCGTCGACCGTCAGGATCCGCGTCGCCATATCGAGGCGCCCCCGTGTAGCGACGAGCACGTAACGCGTCTCGATTGGATAGC
The DNA here is from genome assembly GCA_038209555.1 of Gaiellales bacterium. Taxonomy (GTDB): domain Bacteria; phylum Actinomycetota; class Thermoleophilia; order Gaiellales; family Gaiellaceae; genus DASQGA01. The sequence continues at coordinate 8,994 of JBBQXP010000098.1, read as the reverse complement.
GCGATAGCCCGGCGCTACCAAGCGCCGTCGCCCGGACGCGATAGCTCGCGACACCCGCGTCTTTTGGCGGCGTCAGCGGCGTCAGGAATGCGGACGGCCAGCTGACGAACCCGACGACGGCAATCGGCGCCGCGATCGAGACGCCGTCGATGGCGCGTACGGCCTTCAGCTGCTCGGCCGTGATGCCGCCATGGATACCGGTCACGTAGTTCGGCCGGACCAGGCCCGCCTGGCGCTCGATTGGCGAGACAGCCCCTGAGGGCCGGACGAGAAGATCGAACGGCGTATCCCAGGCCCGGCCGATGTCGCCACGCAGGCTCGCCGTGGTTTGCCGCGCCGTCCCGGCGAGGGCAACGAAGCCCAGAGCCGCGGTCAGCAAGCCGAGGGCCATCAAGCTCGTTGCCAGACGCCGCGAGACGAGCTGGCGGACCGCGAGCCAGAGCATTAGAGCCGCGTCTCCCTTGCCACCAGCGTCGCAGAGTCGCCTGCGACGCGGCCACCGGCTAGTTCGATCACCCTTGTCGCCATTGCAGCGACTGCAGGATCGTGGGTTGCGACGACCAGCGTGGAGCCGAACTCGGAGATGCTCCGGCTGAGAAGTGACAGCAGCTCCTCGGTCGAGCGGCCGTCGAGGTTGCCGGTGGGCTCGTCAGCAAGCAGGAGCGGCGGCTTACCGACGAGCGCGCGAGCGAGGGCAACACGCTGGCGCTCGCCACCGGAGAGGCGAGCCGGGGGGAAGTCGAGGCGTTCGCCGAGGCCGACTGCTTCGAGGAGCTCGCGCGCCTCTTCCTCGAGGTCGTTTCGCGCTCGCCACGGGAGTCGCGAGATAGCCACGTTCTCAAGCGCGGTCAGGCCGGGGAGGAGGTGCGGATCCTGGAAGACGAATCCAAGCGAGCGGGCGCGAAAGGCGGCTAGCCGGCGCTCCGACAGATTGCTCAGGTCGCAGCCCAAGGTCACCACTCGGCCGCTGGTCGGGGCGTCGAGCCCAGCGATCAAGTTCAGGAGGGTCGTCTTGCCCGAACCGGACGGCCCCATGAGCGCGACGGCCTCCCCCCGGGCAACTGCGAAGGAGATGTCCGTGAGGGCACGGACGCCATAGGCTCCGCTGTGGTAGAGGCGGGAGACATCGACGAGTGAGACCGTGTCGGCGACGAGCGAAGTCCCCAGGACGCTCGACTCCTGCTCGGTGAGGACCGGTCGCCGCGAGGCGCGGAAGCGCCTGGTCATGCCTGTACATGCCGCCGAGGGCCGATTCCGTTTCGTCGGTAGGGGTGCCGCGGCTCAGATCGCGCCCGTCAGCTACGGACGCTGAGCGGGCGCGTCAGTCGTTAGGGCAGCGGGGACTAGGCTCGGCAAGAGCATCGTTGGCGGTTCAACACCGGCGAATACGAAGCGTGCTCGCTCGCCGGCGTAGTCAAGGCCGCGGCACGATCTTGTTGCGAAGGTGGCGGCGAGAGCCATGTCGGTCGAACGCTTCATCGCGTCAACGTCGTCGGCGGGAGTAAACGACGCTTCCAAGTGGGCCATGGCGACCTGCTCGGCTCGGGCCAGCTCGCGCCGCGAGCAAAGACGCATACCGTCAGCGTCAGGTCGTTCCCCGGCCGCCGCGGCCACCTCCTCATGCAAGAGGAAGGCACGGTAGCGGTCCATTCCGCGGTCGCGAACGACGGTGAAGAGCGTCTGCTTGCCGCTCCGCTTGTCGATCGCTCGAACATACGAGGCCTGCCCGCTTTCGACGTCTCCGCGGTCGAGGATGTGCCAGCGAGCCGGGTTGAGCGAGAGATCGTCGACAAGGCCGCTGGCAACCGCGATCGCGGAGAAGCTGGCCGCCGATAGAACAATGGCCGCAGTGATCGTGGCAGCGCGTCGGTGCCGGGCCCGACGCGCGATGAGTGCTCGAACGCCAGCCTCAAGGTCGTGGCCGAGCAGCTCGAGGCTGCGGGGCAGCTCGCTCATGGCGCCGCCCCTTCAAAGAGGCGCGAAAGCGAGCCAAGGGCCCGCATGACTCGGAGACGGGCGGCAACTTCAGAACAGCCGAGAATACTCGCCACGTCGGCGTACGAACGCTCCTCCACGATCCGAAGCGTCAGCGCATGACGCTGAGTCGGTGGCAGCGCCTCGAGCGCGCCTCTGACCGCAGCCCGCTCGCCGTCCGTGGCTCGCTCCTCGACTTCGGCGAGCTGGTCGTCGTAGGCCGAGAGCGGCAAGCCAAGCCGACGGCGCCCCGACGTCTCTACCCGCTCACGCTCCCAGTAAGCGGAGAGCAGGATCCGAGCGATGCCGTGTAGCCACGGCCTCGCCGACCCATCCGCCAGATCACGAAAGCGGCGCAATCCGAGCGCGGCCTGCGCGAAGGTCTCAGCGGTGAGCTCCATGGCGGCGTCTTCGGGGGCGCGGCCGCGCAAGTACTGGTGGATGGACTGAACGTGACGGCCATACAGGACGCCGAAGGCATCAGCGTCGCTCAGTGCCTCGCGGATCAGCTCGGCATCGCTCTTCGCCGCCTGCTCCATAGCCCATTTACACCCGCGCCGGGCGATAAGTTCCCAAAGCGACAGCGAAACGACTTCGTCGCTCGGCGCATTAACGAGAGGAACATGCCTAGGGGCGAGACCGACGTTGAGGAAGTTGGCATTCGCGGAGCAGACGACCAGCAGGAACTGAATCGCATCGGGCGCGGGCTTCAAGCCGCTCTGGCGGCGCGCCTCATCCGACGGCGTCGGATGACGAGACGCCGTGTCGCAGTCGCGACGCTTGCGCTAGGCCTGGTGGCCGGCGGTCTTCTCTTCGCTGTCCTCGCCGCTGGGTGCCGCAGCAAGCAGGAAGCTGCGACGACGGCTGCACGTCCTCCGGCGGTGGCTGAGTGGATCGCCTTTCATGCCGACCCGGACGGTGCGGACGATCTCTACGCGGTCAAGACAGACGGATCGGCGACTCGCCAGCTAACGCAAGCACTTGAGCAGATCGCAGGAGCGGCCTGGTCACCGGATGGTCGTAGCCTCGCCTTCCTAGCCCGCCCCTCAGGCGCCGCTGATGTCTACGTCGTCGACGCCGACGGAGCGAAACTCCGTCAGCTGACCGAGAACGAAGGCGACCACTACGACCTCTCTTGGTCGCCGAACGGCTTGCGCCTCCTCTTCGTCTGCTGCGGAGAGACCGACTCGAGCGTCTACGTGATCAACGCCGACGGCTCGGGGCGAAAGCGCCTGGCCGAGAGCGCCGGCCAGCCTGCCTGGTCGCCGGGCGGAGACCGGATCGCCTATATCTCGCTTGAAGACGAGAATGCGGACATTCACACCATGAAGGCCGACGGCACTGATCAGCGTCGGCTTACCTCGGATGCCGCGGAGGATGTGGACCCCGCCTGGTCCCCAGACGGTGAACAAATCGCATTCACCTCAGGAAGGACCGGTAAGGCGCAGATTTTCGTCATGGACGAGGATGGAAGGAGTCAGCACCGGCTGGTCAGCGACGGCTGGAGCGATCAGGAACCCCGGTGGTCGCCGGATGGGACGCAGATCCTATTTACGTCCTTCCGCAACCGCGACCCGCTTACGCGGGGAATTGGCAACGCAGACATCGTCGTAGTTTCGGGGACGGGGACCCACGTCCGCAACCTGACCCGCTCGCCCGCCTGGGAGGGCGACCCGGCCTGGTCACCGGAGGGGAAGGCGATTGCGTTCTCAATCCGGCAAGACTTTAGCGAAGCGGGCACTTTCCGCATCGCTGTCATGACCCCCGCCGGAAGGAAAAGACGGCTCTTTCGCCCGATTCGTAATCTCGCCGATCAGCCGGCCAACGCCTGTTGTCCGAGTTGGCAGCCGGGTGAATCGCACCAGACTAACGAACGCTCGAATGGCGGGTGAATTTCCTACTATCTCGGGCTCTACGATGCGCGCGTGACGACACCAGATCCGACAGCCGAGGCGCCGATCAGCACCGAGCGCCTCAACCTCGTGCTGCTGACCGGCGCCTGGCTGCGTGCCTACGTCAAGCGGGATCCCCTGCCCGATCTCGGGTTCACCGCCCCGGACGCCTTCCTCTCAGGCACGAAGTACGTCGTGCACCTGCGGGCCGAGCAGCTGGCGCACGACCCCACCCAGGAGCCGTGGCTGCTGCGCGCGATCGTGCTGCGCGACAGCGCCACCGCGGTGGGCTACGCCAACTTCCACGCGCCGCCCGATGACCGCGGGATGGTCGAGATCGGCTACCAAGTGCTGCCAGCGCACCGGCGCCGGGGCTACGCCACCGAGGCCGCGCAGGCCATGTGGGACTGGGCTGCACGACAGGGCGCGCGGGTGCTCCGTGCTGCGATCGCGCCGACCAACGTGCCTGCGCTGGCGATGGTGCGTCACGCCGGCTTCGTCGCCGTCGGCCAGCAGATGGACGACGTCGACGGACTCGAGCTCATCTTTGAGAAGCAGGTCCAGACCTGACCGGGCGCAGTCACCACAGACCCGGCGGCGATGCCGGCCGTGGCGTGGCCAGGTCCACGAGGAGGCTGAGCGCGACGTTTGGCGACGGACGCGGCGAGCGTCGACCCGCCCTCCTGGACGAGCTGAGGAGGAGATCATGAGCGGATACGAGACGCGTCACCTGCAGGACGTCGCAGCAGTGCGATCCTGACGCCCGATTCGGCGCGAGCTCGGCGTGCGAGCGTTCGGCGTCAACGCGTGGACGGGCGGCGAAGGGGACGAGCTGATCGGCGCGCACGACGAGAGCTCGTCGGGCCACGAGGAGCTGTACCTGGTCGTCGAGGGCAGCGCAACGTTCACGGTCGCCGACGAAACGTTCGCCGCGCCGCCGGGCACGGTGGTCTTCGTCCGCGACCCGGCGCTTCGCCGCAGCGCTGTGGCCGCCGCGGCAGGGACGACGATCTTCACCGTCGGGGCGAAGCCGGGCGAGCCGTACGCGCCGCCAGCGTGGGAGGTGAACGCCGAGGCGTTCCCCTATTTCGACGAGGGCGAGTACGGGCGGGCGAAAGAGGTGCTCGAGCGAGCACTCGGCGAGCGAGGCGAGAGCGCCGGACTGCTTTACAACCTCGCCTGCGCGGAATCGCGGCTGGGCGAGAGAGACAGAGCGCTCGAGCACCTGCTGCGTGCGGTGGAGCTTGACGCTCAGTACGCGGGCTTCGCCCAGGAGGACGAGGACTTCGAGGCCATTCGCCGCGACGTGCGGTTTCCGCGCCGAACGAGCGAATGAACGTGACACCGTACGAGGTCGCCCGGCCCGATGAGCTCGAGGCCCTGGCCCGCCCGGGCACGCTGGAGGCCCGGTACGACGCCGCCTCGGCCTGACCGCCTGTCCAGCGACGTCCGCCGCCGGCGAACGAGCGACCTCGGGCAGCAGAAGGGCGGCAAACGCTCGAAATCAAGCCTACGCAATCGTGCAGAAATCAGGTGTCGGAGGTCCGCAGACCCCCATCAATAGAGCGATTGCGCGTCTATCGTCGCCAATCGTCGTTTCCGCGGAACAAGCCTGTCACGCCGGAGGTCGCGGGTTCGAGTCCCGTCGCTCCCGTCCTCGCCATCGCAAGTCCGCCAACTGGTGCGGGCATGACGACTTTCGATGGCGCCGGCTTCGATCCGAGCCGCCGTGAGCCGCGTCCGCCAGGTCGGACGCGGCGGGAAAGAACGCGGGGAAGAAGAACAGGCGCATTCGAAACTTGACAATGAGAGGTGTCCGACACCGTTTCCCCCGAGTCGTTCCCGTTCCGCACGATCGCCGCGACCGCCTTTCAAGCTCTATCCGAAGCCGGCCGTTCTCGGACTTGCGCTGTTCATCGGGCAGGCGTTTCTCTACAACGGGGTCAGGTTCAACCTACGGGCCCGCCTGATCGACTCCCTCTCCCATGGCGGCACGTGCCGGACGCGACCAAGCCGGCGAAATCGGCTTGTAGGGTGTCGCACGGTGCTTTCGAACCGCCTCCGGGTGCTCTGGCTGAATCTCGTTCAGGGACTCTGGTTCATTCCGGGGCTCGTCGTCGTCCTCTACGCGGGACTTGCGGTCGGCCTCGGGCAGGTCGATCAGACGGTCGACTTCACGGGAGCTGGCGCGGTCTTCAAGGGCGACGGGTCGGCGGCGCGCACCGTGCTCTCCGTTCTCGCCGGCTCGTTGATCACGGTCGCCGGGCTGACGTTCTCGGTGACGGTGGTCGTCCTCCAGCTCGCGTCGAGCCAGTTCAGCCCCCGCGTGCTCCGCACCTTCTTCGGCGACCGCCTGACGCAGATCACGGTCGGCTCGTACGTCGGCATCTTCGTCTACTCGATCCTCGTCCTGCGGTCGGTCGGGAGCTTCAGCGAGGGCCGCGGCTTCGTCCCGCGCCTGAGCATCACGGTCGCGTCGGCGCTCGGCATCGCCGCCGTCGTCCTGCTGATCGTGTTCATCCACCACGTCTCTCGGATGATTCAGGTGTCGCACATCACCGCGAGCATCGCCATGCAGACGCTCGAGCGGGTGGACGGCCTCTACCCGGACGCGCACGGGGTGCCGCTGGAGCACGAGGACAGCGCGAAGCTGCTCTCCGCCTGGCGCGCCGAGGCGCCGTCGAGCCGGGTGCTGGGGACGCGCCCCGGCTACGTGCAGCGGGTCGGGCTCGACGAGCTCGTCAAGGCGTTCACCCTTCGACCCGGGCGGCTCGCCCTCCTCGTGAGGCCCGGAGACTTCGTCAGCCCGGAGACGCCGCTCGTGGAGGTGTGGCCCGCCGAGGCCGCAGAGGGGTTGACGGGGCACATCCGGGCGGCCGCCGCGATCGCCAACGAGCGCGACATCGGGCAGGACGTCGCGTTCGGCCTGCGGCAGCTCGCGGACATCGCGCTCAAGGCGATGTCGCCGGGAATCAACGACCCGACGACGGCCGTGACGGCGATCTCGTACATCCGCGGCATCCTCGTCGAGCTCGCCCGCCGCTCCTTTCCGCCGACGGTGCGCCGCTTTCCGGAGTCGGGCGGCCTCCAGGTGATCGCCGAGCGCCGGAGCTTCGCCGACCACCTCGTCTACTTCCTCGAGATCGGCCGCTATGCGAGCGGCGACGCTCACGTCGTCGCCGCGATGCTGAACGCTCTGGCCTCGGTCGCCCGGGTCGCACTCGAGAGCGGCGCGCGCGATCGCGCGCACGAGGCGGCGGACGTCGCGGCGACGATCGCCGCGCAGGCGGAAGCCGAGGTGAAGACGGAGCGCGACCGCGAGACGGTCGTGCGGCTGCTCGCGGAGGTCCGCCGGGCCGCAAACGGCTGACCGGACCGACCCTCTGACCTGCCTCTACGGATGCGGTGCTGCTCGTTACGGAGCGCAGAAGTCGCGGACGCAGATCGAGCCGCTGCAGGCTACTTGTCCGCAGTCGCCCGTTGCCAGGCGAAGACCTCGATCCGGATGCCATCGGGATCGAACGCGAAGAACGCGTAGTAGTCCTCGTCCTCATCATCGACGTAGTGGCGTGCGGGCGAGGATTGGATCTTGCCCCCGGCAGCGCGGCAGCGCTCGTAGGCCTCATCGACTTCACCTCGACGATCGACCTCGAACGCCAGGTGCTCGATCTCCATCTCGTGATAGCGATAGGCGCCGCCATCTGCGGGCCGAAGCCCCCGAAGCGCTCCCGTCGCAGCGGAACTCTAAGTAGACGACCTCCTCCGTTCCTCTATACGTCGGAATCCGATAGCGCTCCCCGAGACCGAGCGGCCCGAGGATCTCAAGATAGAAGGCGCGTGACAGCTCGACGTCGCCAACCGCCAGGTCGACATGTTGGATCCCTCGTGCGGGTAAGCCTCCTCCTCGGCTCCTTCGATGGCGTCCAGCTGATCCTAAGGACACCGGGTTCGTCGGCACAGCCCGCCGGGGCTAGACCCGTCCGGGATCTCCTGGAGATTGGCAGGGAGACCGAGATCGAGCATCCAGAATTTCCTCACTGACCAGTCGAGCCACGCCGGCTGGCGAGCGGCTGTGCTATTCGTAATTGACAACATTTCGTGGCCCACTCGTGGCCCAAACGCGCGGTTCACGATCGGCGAACCATGCGGCATCGGGAACGACCACAGCGCGAAAAGCCCAGCAAATGATGCGGTTCGGACCGATTCGTCGCCGACCGTCGTTGCCCCCGGATCGGCCTGTCACGCCGGAGGTCGCGGGTTCGAGTCCCGTCGCTCCCGTGAAGAATACCTGTAAATAAGTATATTTTGTTGCCAGAATAGACGCGGCTCGATCCGCTTCGGGCAGCAAACGACCGGGCTTCGCGTGATTCGCCTTCGGAATGTCCATACTTTCGGCCCGACAACCCAAGAGGGAGAGACGGTATGAGTAGCACCGCGATCATTCTGATTGTCGTTGCAGTCATCGTCGTTCTGGCCGCTGTGGCGTTCGTCGCGCGGCGCCAGCGTGCGCGGCAACTCGACCAGAAGCGTGTCGAAGCTGGCGAGCACCGCGAGCAGGCCGACACGAGAGGCCGGAAGGCGGAGCAGGCACGGCTTGCAGCTGAGGAGCAGGCAGACCGCGCACGTAAGGAACAGACCGCAGCCGAGGAGCATCGACAGCAGGCACGGGAGATCGACCCGGACGTCGAGGAGTGACCTAGGCGTGGCGGCGTCCTCGAGCGAAACGGAGTCGTCAGGTAACGAGGAGCTGGCGACACCACTGCTCGACGCGTATCTCGCCCTGGACCCGACGGCGCCTTTTCGCCGCAGGCGGGCAGAATGCTCCTGGAGTCACTTTCTGCAAACGAAACTGCGAACGCGGGCTGATTGCGCAATGCAGGCTTCCGCGGCCATCGCGTAGGATCGTCGATGTCGTGCGGCAGGCTGCTGGCGATGCCTTAGACGACCACCGCGGCAGTGCAGCAAGGCGAGGTCGGCTGCGACTAGGTGTCCTGCCTCGGGACGTTGTGGACGCGGCTGATCGGTGATTGGCCGCCGAGCGAGCTGTGCGGTCTGCGCTCGTTGTAGTAGCGCAGCCAGTGTGACAGCGCCTGGGCGCGGTGGTTGCTGGAGCGGTAGATCTGGCCTA
>JBBQXP010000097.1:0-10035 GCA_038209555.1 Gaiellales bacterium | reverse complement strand
GCAGTCGGCCGGAACGCTCCGGCGGAAATCGATGTCGTCCGCACACGAGTCGACGGCGGCGCGCACTGCGTCGATCCAGCTGTAGACGTTCACCCCGACCGTAATGTGGAGCGAGTCCGCGTCGGAGGTCAGCGCCTCGTGCATCCAGCCGCGAGGCAGGTATAAGACGTCCCCGGCTGCCAGGGTCAGATCGTGGACCGGGTCGCCCGGGGCTCCAAGCTCGGCCTTGTAGCGCTGGTCGCGGAGCGGGAGCTCGAACACGGGGTCGTAGACGAGCCAACGCTTGTGTCCGGCGACCTGGAGCACGAAGACGTCGTGCGTGTCGTGGTGGACGGGTAGGCCCTGCGAGCCGCGCGGCGTGTAGTAGGCGTTCGCCTGGACCGGGTGACCGAGCGCCGCTTCCAGGCCGCGGCAGAACTCGGCGAGCGGCCTCCAGTTGTAGTGGAGGCCCTGGAGGACGATCGTCGCTCCTGCCTCGAACTCCGCGAGGACGCGATGGACGTCCGCCGTCCGCGAGAACGGCTGAGGGTTCCAGGGTACGTCGGTCGTGTAGTCGCCGAGCGCGATCTGCTCGCCGGCCTTGACGAGGCGGAACGCCGGATACCTGAGGCCCGTATCGCAGACGAGGCGCTCGACGTTCTGCTGAGAGAGGAGGTCGTCGAATCGGCCCTCCTCGCTTAGGGACACGGCGAGCGGTTGTCGCTCCCAGAACGCGGCGAGAAACTCGTCCGCGCTCGTGGGAGCGACGATCCGCTCGAGCTCGCTCGTTCTAACCGGCGGAGTCAGCCGGGCCGGTGTCCGGGTCGACCGCGTCCGAGTCGTCACTCGAGTCGCTCGAGTCGCTCGAGTCGGTGTCACCGGAGTCGGTGTCGTCGGAGTCGGCGTCCTGGTCGTCTCCGTCTGCGTCGGCGGCAGCGGCGCCACCCTGCGCGAATGTGCCGGTCTGAATCTCGTCGTCGTCCAAGCTCGTCATCCTGGCCTCCTTCGTCGGTCTAGCGTTGCCAGCCTACAGCGTCTCTTCCTATGCCCAGGAGCTCCCGGTCGCGAACGCCCGGGCGAGCGGCGAGCATCTAGGCTCCCGGCCGTGGATCTGTACGAGTACCAGGGCAAGGAGCTCTTCGGCCGCTTCGGGATTCCGGTGAGCGAGGGCCGGCTCGCGGCGTCTCCGGAGCAGGCCCGTGCGGCGGCAGAGGAGCTGGGCGGGCCCGTGGTCGTCAAGGCTCAGGTGCTCACCGGCGGAAGGGGGAAGGCCGGCGGGATCAAGCTCGCGCAGACGCCCATCGAGGCGGGCGAGGCGGCCGAACAGATTCTCGGCCTCGACATCAGCGGGCACGTGGTCGAGAAGCTGTGGGTCGAGCAGGCATCCGAGATCGCCAAGGAGTACTACCTCTCGGTCACGTTCGACCGAGGCGAGAAGAAGCCGCTCTTCATGCTGACCACCCAGGGCGGTGTGGACATCGAGGAGGTCGCAGAGCAAAGTCCCGACGCTCTGGCCCTTCTCCACGTCGAGCCGCTCGTCGGCTTCCAGCCCTTCCAGGCGCGCAGGCTCTTCTTTGCCGCTGGCATCGAGGATCCGGGCGAGCAAAAGCAGGTCGCCGCGATCATCGAGAAGCTCTACCGGGTCTTCGCCGAGTGCGACGCGATGCTCTGTGAGATCAACCCGTTGATCGTGACGCCTGAAGGCGAGGTGCGCGCCCTCGACTCGAAGTTCACGGTCGACGACAACGCCCTCTACCGGCATCCGGACATTGCGGGGATGCGCGACCACGGTGCCGCGGATCCGCATGAGCGCCTCGCGCGCGAGAAAGCGGTCACCTACGTGAAGCTCGACGGCGAGGTCGGAATCCTCGGGAACGGCGCCGGGCTCGTCATGTCCACTCTGGACGTGATCGCCCAGGCCGGCGGACGGCCCGCGAACTTCTGTGACCTGGGCGGCGGCGGCGATGCGGAGGGCGTCGTGGATGCCCTCGAGGTGATCACGAGCGACAGTCAGGTGCGATCGATCCTCTTCAACATTTTCGGCGGTATCACCCGCTGCGACGAAGTGGCGCGAGGAATCCTCGCTGCCCTCGAGCGGCTGACCATCGAGCAGCCGATCGTCGTCCGCCTCGACGGCACGAACGCGGAGGAAGGGCGGCGCCTTCTCGTCGAGGCGGCTCCGAGGAACCTCTATGTCGAGGCCACGATGCTCGAGGCCGCGAAGCGCGCGGTGGAGCTCTCGCGGCCATGAGCTCCGTCTGGGACGACCGGGCGCAGGCCTATCGGGAGAGCGAGGCCCACCGGGAGGGGCCCGACCTCGATCTCGTGGTCGAGTGGGCCGCGGGCGCGCGCACCGCCCTCGATGTCGCGACCGGCGGTGGACATGTCGCCCGGCGCCTTCGCGAGGCCGGGCTCGAAGTGGTCACCACGGACCGTTCCCCCGGCATGGAGCCCGACGTCCTCTGTCCGGCGGAGGACCTGCCGTTCGCGGACGCAAGCTTCGACGTCGTCGCCTGCCGGGTCGCCGCCCATCACTTCCACGACGTCGGCGCGGCGATCCGGGAGATGGCCCGTGTGGCGGCAGACCGCGTCCTCCTCGTCGACAACCTGTTCATGAGCGACGACGCCGAGGAAGCCGATCTCGTCCGGGACGCTTCGCACGTCCGCAACCACACCGAGGCCGAATGGCGCGGCTTCTTCGAGGCGGCGGGCCTTCGGGTCGACGAGGTCAGGCACTTCGACAAGCCGATCGAGCTGGAGCCCTGGCTCGAGCGGGCCGGCTGTACGGGCGAGGACGCCGAGCGGGTCCGGTCGCTCCTGGCCGATCGGATCGACGGCGACTGGATCCGGCTCGACCGGATCTCGCTCCGCGGGCGCAAGGCGTAGTGGCAATCATCGTCGATCGTGAGACGCGCCTCGTCGTCCAGGGGATCACCGGGCGGGAGGGCTCCTTCCACGCGACCCGGAACAAGGCCTACGGGACGAACGTCGTCGCCGGGGTGACCCCCGGGAAAGGTGGTGAGGACGTCGAGGGGATCCCCGTCTTCGACACGGTGCGAGACGCGGTCTCCGAGACCGGTGCGAACACCGCCATGGTCTTCGTGCCCGCGCGCTTCGCTGCGGACGCGATGTTCGAGGCGGTCGACGCGGGCATCGCCACGGTCATCACCATCACAGAGGGGATCCCGGCTCACGACATGCTGCGGGTCTACAACCACGTGCGGCCGCTAGGGATCACGCTGATCGGCCCGAACTGCCCCGGAGCGCTCTCACCTGGGAAGGCGAACGTGGGGATCATTCCGGCCGAGATCTTCAGCGAGGGGAGCGTCGGGCTCGTGAGCAGATCCGGCACGCTGACGTACCAGATCGGGCACGAGCTGACACAGCTCGGTGTGGGGCAGTCGACTATCGTGGGAATCGGGGGGGACCCGGTCGTCGGGTCGTCGTTCATCGACGTCCTCGGCCGCTTTCAGGATGATCCGGAGACGGAGATCGTCGTGATGGTGGGGGAGATCGGAGGCGCCGAGGAGGAGAAGGCGGCGGCGTTCATCGAGGCCGAGGTGACGAAGCCAGTCATCGCCTACATCGCCGGCTTCACGGCGCCGCCCGGGAAAACGATGGGGCACGCGGGCGCCATCATCTCCGGGTCGGCGGGAACGGCCCAGGCGAAGAAAGAAGCCCTCGAGGCCCACGGGGTCCAGGTCGGCACGAACCCGACCGATGTGGCGCAGCTCGTCGCCGAGCGCGCCGGCCCCCGAGCCTGACCGCGGACGCATTCGACTGCCTCGCTACGGGTGCGTCTGAAGAAGTACGGGCGGGGTGTCGGCCGCTCCCGCCTGCAGTCGTCTAACGCCGGCGGATCGGCTGAGTAAACTGGCTCGCATGGGTCTGGTGTCGTTTGCGCGCGGAATTCCCGGGCCTGATCTCTTGCCTGTCGATGGCTTCGGAGAGGCTGCGAGGGCGGCAGTGGAGCGCGACGGTCGGACGATCCTGAACTACGGTCCGCCGGGCGGCTACGGCCCTCTCCGCGGGTGGATCGCCGAGCGCCACGACGTCGAGCCCGCGCGCGTCCTCGTGACGAACGGATCGCTGCAGGGCTTCAACTTCGTGATGCGGCGGTTGCTCGGCGAGGGTGGCCGCGCGATCGTGGAGGCGCCCAGCTACGACCGCACGCTTCTGACGCTCCGCGCCCTGGGCGCGGAGGTCGAAGCGCTTCCCCTTCGCGACGACGGCCTCGACGTTGACGCGCTCTCCGACTCGCTCGCGCGCCACGGTCCGCCACGCGTCGTCTACACGATCCCGACCTTCCAGAACCCGAGCGGCCGCACCCTGTCCCTCGAGAGTCGGCACACGCTGGCGAAGCTCGTCGGCGAGCACGAGCTGCTCGTCTACGAGGACGATCCGTACGGCGGCGTGCGTTTCGAAGGCGAGCACCTTCCGACGCTGTTCGAGCTGACGGAGGGCGTCGGCATCATCTACTCGTCCTCGTTTTCGAAGACGGTTGCCCCGGGCATCCGGGTCGGCTACGCCGTCCTCCCGGAAGAGCTCGTCAAGCCCGTCGAGGCGCTCGCCGCCGAGACGTACATCTCGCCGTCGATCTTCGTCCAGGGCGCCCTCTACGAGTTCGTCGCCTCAGGCGGCTTCGACACGGCTCTCGCGCGCGTGCGTGACGGTCTGCGGGAGCGCCGTGATGCGATGCTCGAGGCGCTCCAACAAGAGCTCCCCGCGGGCTCGACCTGGAACCGGCCCGAAGGCGGGTACTTCCTGTGGGTGGACTTTCCGGCCGGCGTCGACTCAGCCGCTCTTCTCGAGCAGGCGGCCGAGGCGGGGGTCACGTTCGTGAAGGGAGCCGATTTCTTCCTCGGCGAGGGAGGGGAGGACTCCGCACGACTCGCGTTCAGCTTCGCAACGCCCGACGAGATCCGAGAGGGCGTCGCGAAGCTCGGCATGCTCGCCCGCGAGCGCCTTGCCGTCGCCGCCTAGCTGAGGGCTTGGCGAGTTAGGCGGCTGCGTAGACGCGCTGATCGGCCTGAACGGGCCGGGCGACGAGCCTCGGCTGGCGCGGCGGATCGAGCTTTCCCGCCTGTGCCTGCCGGAAGGTAGGGCAGGGGGTGTTTCCGGCAATCGCGCACAACTCGGCCCGCCTGAAGAAGCAATCGTCGCAGCTGAGTGCCCGCCTGTCCGCCATCCCGAAGGAGGGAATACTAGTGCTCGAAGGAACGTTCAGGAAGCGTTGCTAGAACGGAGAACACCGCAATTTGCGGGGATTTTCAGGAAGGACAACGTGAGCGTTGCCAGGTCAGGCTACGTGCGCGTTGCCACGGTAGTCAACGCTTCGTTGAAGTTCGAGACGGCCACGATAGGCATGCCGTCGGCATAACGCCTCGCCTCCGCGGCGTTTGCGTCAGGCACCAGGAACAGGTCGGCACCGGCCTGTCGGGCTCCGATGGTCTTCTGCTCGATGCCCCCAATCGGGTCCACCTTTCCGTCGAGTCGGATCGCACCTGTGGCAACCACCGTCTTCCCGTGGTCGAGATCACGCCCGAGCTCGTCCACGATGTCGAGCGCGAAGGCGAGACCTGCCGAGGGCCCACCGATGTTCCCCGCCTCGATCTTGATCGCCACAGGCAATTCGATGTCCGCGCTCTGCTCGATCTGCACGCCGAAGACGGCGCGCTTCGGATCCTCGGGGTCGGCTCTCGTGCCGACCAGGACCGCTTTCCTCCCGTCGCCCCGGTTAACCACGAGCCGTACCGCTTTTCCCGGTTTGACGGCACGCATGACGCGAAGGAGCTTTTCCCTCGTCCGGGTCTCGGAGCCGTTTGTCCGCACGATCACGTCTCCGATCTCGAGCTTTCCCTCGGCTGGAAAGCTCGGCCTGATCAGAGTGACCTCGACGCCGTTCGGCTTGATGCTGACCTTCCTGCCGAGGCTTCGAAGTGCCACGGCGGCTGCGATCTGCTGCGAACGCGACATCTCGTTCAGGCTGCTCTGTCGCCGTTGCTCGTCGCTGACGCCGACCGGGTTGACCTGCTCGGCGGGCACAAGGCTCGACCCTTCCTCGATCCCCGGGAAGATCCGCTCGAGGAGAGACGCCTTCCGCACGAGGACGTCGACCATGTAGATGCCGCCGCTCTCCTCTTGCTTCTTCTCACCGGGAACGCTGACGAGCGGGTCGGCCGGGCGCGCCCGGTCGGGCAGGACGAGGTAGTGGTCGGAGGGGATGACGTAGAGCGCGCCCGCCACCACGGCGACGGCGGCGAGCACCACCACAGGCGAGCGCCATCCGCGGAGAAGCCTGGGCACAGAGCGATCGTAGCCCGAGGCTACTGACCCGAGCGGCGGTCAGCCCGTGAGTACTCCCACCACCTCGCGCACCGCGTCCGCGGAGCCCGCGAGCTCCTCCTGCTCGGCTTCGCTGAGCTCGAGCAGGACTATCTCCTCGACGCCGCCGGCGCCGAGCTTCACCGGCACACCGATGTAGAGGCCGTCGATTCCGTACTCGCCCTCGAGGAAGGCGGTGCACGGGAGCACGCGCTTCTGGTCGAGCACGGTCGAGTCGACCATCTGCGCGACCGCGGCGCCCGGCGCATACCACGCCGACGTTCCGAGCAGCTTCACGATCTCGCCGCCGCCCTTGCGCGTCCGCTCCACCATCGCCTCGATGCGATCGTCGGAGACGAGCTGCGTGAGCGGAACGCCGCCGACCGTGGTCGCCGAGACCACCGGCACCATCTGGTCGCCGTGTCCGCCCAGCACCATGGCGGTCACGTCCTTGACCGACGCGCTGGTCTCCCACGCGATGAAAGTCGAGAAGCGGGCGGTGTCGAGGATCCCGGCCATGCCGAAGACCCGTTCCTTCGGCCAGCCGGTCACGTTGCGGGCGACGTGGCACATCGCGTCGAGCGGGTTCGAGACGACGATCAGGATCGCGTCGGGCGACTGTGCCGCCGCGGCATCCGCGACCGAGCCGACGATCTTCTCGTTCGTCGTCACGAGATCGTCCCTGCTCATGTCGCCGGTTCGGGGCACGCCCGCGGTCACGACGACCACGTCCGATCCGGCAGTCTCCTCATAGCCGTTCGTTCCGAGGACACCCGGCTCGTAGCCGAGCACGGCGGCGGCCTGGTCGATGTCAAGCGCCTTGCCCTGCGGCAGGCCCTCCTTGATGTCGACGAGGACGACCTCCGCATAATCTCGCCGGGCGATCTCCTGGGCGACCGTGGCACCGACGTTGCCGGCCCCCACCACCGTGATCTTCCGTCTCAAACGCGGACTCCCATCTGGTCGATGACGGCGTCCGCGACCTCGCTCGTCCCGACTGCGGACGGGTCGTCGCGGCGCTCCTTCATGTCGTAGGTGACGCTCCGGCCCTCGGCGATGACAGCGGCGATGGCCGACTCGAGCCGGTCGGCGGCCTCGGCCTCCTCCAGGTGGAGGAGCATCATGACCCCCGAGAGCATCATCGCCATCGGATTCACTCTGTTCTGACCCCTGTACTTCGGCGCCGACCCGTGCGTGGGCTCGAAGACCGCCGCGTGCGTGCCGAAGTTTCCGCCTGGCGCAAGTCCGAGGCCGCCGATCAGGCCTGCGGCGAGGTCGGAGACGATGTCGCCGTAGAGGTTCGGGAGGACGAGAACGTCGTACTCCTCCGGACGCTGCACGAGTTGCATCGAGAGGTTGTCGACGATCCGGTCCTCGAACTCGATGTCGCCTTGCTCGTTCGCCACCTCGCGGGCGACCTGCAGGTAGAGGCCGTCGGTGAACTTCATGATGTTGGCCTTGTGCACGGCCGTCACCTTGCCCCGGCCGTTTCGTCGGGCGTAATCGAACGCGAACTCGACGATGCGTCGTGCTCCAGACACCGAGATCGGCTTGATCGAGATGCCCGAGTCCGGCTTGATCAAACCTCCTCGCTCCTCGATCCACGCGATCAGCTCGCGGGTCTCCTCGGCACCCTGCTCGAACTCGATGCCCGCATAGAGATCCTCGGTGTTCTCGCGCACGATGATGAGGTCGACGGCGTCGTACCGCGAGCGGACGCCGGGATAGCTCTTGCAGGGGCGAACCTGTCCGTAGAGATCGAGAGCCTTCCGGAGCGCGACGTTGACAGAGCGGAACCCGACGCCGACGGGAGTCGTGATCGGCCCCTTGATGGCGACGCCGTTTGCCCGGATCGAGTCGAGGACGTGGTCGGGAAGCGGGTTACCCCCGTTCTCGTCCATGACGTCCGCGCCGGCGTGCTGCACGTCCCACTCGATCGCGGCGCCGCTCGCGTCGATCACGCGTCGCGTCGCCTCTGCGATCTCCGGTCCCGTGCCGTCCCCCGGAATCAGGGTCACTCGGTGAGGCATCGGGGCCTGATTGTATGCGGGCCGTGCGGGTACAACGCTCAGGTACCGTGCCCGCTGACATGAGAGGGAGCAGATGAGCGAGTTCAAGCCCGGCCTCGAGGGCGTCGTCGCCATCCAGACCGAGATCGCCGAGCCTGACCGGGAGGGCGGCGCGCTTCGCTACCGGGGAGTCGACATCGAGGAGCTGGTCGGCCACGTGACCTACGAGAAGGTCTGGGGCCTTTTGGTCGACGAGAACTTCGAGCCCGGCATGCCGGACCCCGAGCCCTACGAGCCCAAGGGCTTGAGCGGGAACGCTCCCTCTGACCTCCAGGCCGAGACCGCGCGCCTCTCGAGTGAATGGAAGCTCGGCAAGATCGTCGACATCGACGACTCCCAGGCGCGGGACGATCTTGCTCGCCTTTCGGCGCAGATGATGTCGATCGTGGCGAAGTCCGCCGCGGTCGCCGAAGATCGAGAGCCCGCTCCCGACGACGTGGTCGCCTCGGGTGACACTGCGGCGGAGAAGTTCCTCCTTCGCTGGCGTGGCGAGGCCGACCCGGACCACGTGAAGGCCATCGACACCTATTGGATCTGCACGGCCGAGCACGGGCTCAACGCCTCGACGTTCACCGCGCGGATTACCGCGTCGACCGGGGCTGACTGCGGTGCCGCGATGTCCGCGGCCGTAGGGGCCCTGAGCGGACCGCTCCACGGCGGGGCCCCGGCCCGCGTGCTGCCGATGCTCGACGAAGTGGCCCGGACGGGTGATCCCGAGGCGTACGTCAAGCAGATCCTCGACAGCCACGGGAAGATCATGGGCTTTGGCCATCGCATCTACCGGGCCGAAGACCCGCGCTCGCGCGTCCTGAAACGCACGGCGACGGAGCTCGGGTCGCCCCGTTTCGAGGTCGCCGAGGCGCTCGAGGAGGCGGCGCTCGCCGAGCTGCGCCGTCGAAAGCCGGACTACGTGATCGCGACGAACGTCGAGTTCTATTCGGCCGTTGTCCTCGATCTGGCCGAGGTTCCGCCCGACCTGACTCCGGCCATGTTCGCCTGCTCCCGCGTCGCCGGCTGGGCGGCGCACATCCTCGAGGAGAAGCGCACGGGGAGGTTGATCCGGCCCTCGGCTCAATACGTCGGACCCGGACAGCGCTCGATCGCCTCGGTCGGCTAAAGATGGTTAACCGGCAATTACCGCACGCCACTTACCGGTCAACCATCTAAATGTCAGCGGTACTCGCAGCGGCCGTCCAGCGGGCTGCAAGCATTACCGACGAGCGGACACTCGCAGACCTCCGCCGAGACGTTGACGACGAGATCGACGAGGCGGTCCACAGCCTGGACTTCCGCGAGCGGGCGATCGCCTTTCGCGCCATCGGCCAGCTTCGCTTCGCGCAGAAGACCGAGATGCTCCGCCGCGGCCTCGACGACGACAGTCCCGCGTGCCGGGGCTCGGCGCTCCTCTCGCTAGAGCTTCTGTCCAGGACCCATCCAGGGCCCGTCAACGGCGTCCGCCCCCTGCTGCACACGCTCGCAAACGGGGATCCGAACGGAGCGGTGCGCCGTCTGGCCGTGCTTTGCCTGAAGAACGGGTCGGCGACCCAGGACACCATGACCCTCCTCGGACACATCGCCGAAGGGGACGAGGATCAGGAAGTCGCCCGCGCGGCCGGCGCAGTCCTCCGCGCCTTGAAGCAGAAGGCCGCAGCCAAGTAGGGGC
>JBBQXP010000096.1:0-10096 GCA_038209555.1 Gaiellales bacterium | reverse complement strand
CAGCTCCATGTGGTCCCAGTCGTCCTCGGAGCCGGCGCCCGGCTGTTCGACAATCTCGAGGGCGCGGAGATCGCGCTCGAGTGCACGCGCACGGTCGCGGCACCCGGCGTCACCCACCTCAAGTACCGCGTCGGGAAATGATCCCTGACGGGGCAGGACGGGTTCCGCCGGGTCAGGCTTGAGCCGAGATTCCGCGGGAGTCGGCTCGCCGGCTCACTGAGCGTTTGCACGACTTCTCGGCGTACGGGAGGATGAGGGCGTGAGCCGCGAGAGCGTTCTCCGAGAGCGCGGCGCCGACTGGCTCCGGACGATGGTGCGGATTCGCCGTTTCGAGGAGAAGCTGGCCGAGCTGCATCGAAGCGGCGAGCTCGTCGGCGTCGTCCACCTTTCGATCGGCCAGGAGGCGACGGCCGTGGGCATCTGTTCGTCCCTTCGGCCCGGCGACCAGATCACGTCCACGCACCGCGGTCATCATCACATGCTCGCGCGCGGGCTCGAGCCGCGGCGCATGTACGCCGAGATCCTCGGCCGGGCCGGCGGCTACTGCGGCGGCAAGGGCGGCTCGATGCACGTGAGCTCGTTCAGCGAAGGCGCGGTCGGCGCGAACGGGATCGTGGGCGGCGGGATCGCGCACGCGGTCGGACTGGCGCTCGCAGCGCAGAAGCTCGGGAAGGGGTCGGTCGCGGTCGCGTTCTTCGGGGACGGGGCGGCCAACCAGGGAGTGCTCTTCGAGTCCCTGAACCTGGCGGCCCTGTGGCAGGTACCCGTCCTGTTCGTCTGCGAGAACAACGGCTACACCGAGTTCACGCCGACGGACGCCGTCACGGCGGGTGGCAGCATCTTCGCGCGCGCGGCCATCTTCGGCCTTCCCGCTGAGGCGGTCGACGGAGACGACGTGATCGCCGTCCACCGGGCAGCCGACGAGGCGCTGGCACGCGCCCGGAACGGCGGCGGCCCAGCGTTCATCGAGTGCCGAACGAACCGTTGGCGCGGGCACCACGAGGGGGAGGAGAGCTATGCGCGGCCCTATCGCGAGCCGCCGAGGCCTCCCGATCCCCTCGACCGGCTGGAGCAGGCGATGGCCGGCGCGGGGCTCGATGCGGCCCAGCTGCGGAGCACGATCGAACTGGAGGAGCGCGCGCTCGTCGCGGAGTCGCTCGCCGCCGCGCGCGCGGAGCCCGAGCCGGAGACGAGCCGCGCGTTCGAGGACGTGTTCGCGTGAGCGCCGTCGAGGCTCCGTCGCAAGCGAAGAGGCTTGCGCCCGCGCTCGCCGACGCCATCTCGCAGTGCATGCGCGACGACCCGCGCGTCATCGTCTGGGGCGAGGATGTGCGCATCGGCGTTATGGGTCCGACGCGCGGCCTCGCGGACGAGTTCGGCCCGGAGCGGGTCGTCGACTGCCCGATCTCGGAGGCCGCGTTCGTGGGAGCCGCCGTCGGCGCCGCCGTCGGAGGCCTCCGTCCGGTCGTGGACATCATGTTCTCGAGCTTCGCCTACGTCGCCTTCGACCAGCTCGCGAACCAGGCCGGACGGCTTCGTTACATGACCGGCGGCCAACTCGCCGTCCCGCTCGTCGTCGTCGGCTCGGCGGGCGCGGCGGGCTCGAACGCCGCCCAGCACTCGGAGGTTCCGTCGGCGCTCTTCCTCCAGGCCGGTGGGCTCCGCGTGGTCTTCCCGTCGACGCCGCACCAGGCCTTCTGGCTCATGCGCGCCGCTGTCGAGAGCGACGATCCGGTCGTCGTCCTCCACCACCCGGCTCTCGCCGCGGCGCGTGGCAGCGTCACCCCGGAGCCGCTCGGTCTCGGGGACGCCCAGGTCGATCCTGTCGGGACGGACGTCTCGGTCTTCGCCACCGGCATGATGGCCCACCGCGCCAGGGCGGCCGCCCGAAGCCTCGAAGCGGAGGGCATCTCGGTCGAGGTGGTCGACGTCTGCAGCCTGAGCCCGATGCCCTGGGACGTCATTCTCGCGTCGGTCGAGAAGACCGGGCGCGCCGTCGTCGTCGACGAGGGCCGGCTCACCTGCTCGGTCGCCTCCGAGATCGCCGCCGGCCTCGCCGAGCGGGCTTTCGGGGCGCTTCGGACCGGGATCAGACGCCTCGCTGTCCCGGACGTGCCGATTCCGTTCGCCCCCAACCTGGAGCAGGCGGTCATTCCGGGCGAGGACGACATCGCGACCGCGGCACGGGAGGCCGTCCGTGGCTGACACGACGCCGATTGTCCTCCCCAAGGCAGGAATGAACATGGTCGAGGCGACCGTCGTCGCCTGGCG
The DNA here is from genome assembly GCA_038209555.1 of Gaiellales bacterium. GTDB lineage: Bacteria > Actinomycetota > Thermoleophilia > Gaiellales > Gaiellaceae > DASQGA01. The sequence goes on along the minus strand of JBBQXP010000096.1, from coordinate 7,825 downwards.
CAAGTCGCCAGGGGAGCAGGTCGAGAAGGGAGAGCCTGTCGTCGCGGTCGAGACCGACAAGGTCGAGTTGGAAATCGAGGCGCCGGTCTCGGGCGTGCTCCAGGAGGTGCTCGTAGCCGTCGACGAGGACGCACCCGTCGGCGCCACCCTCGGCCTGATCGAGCCCGCCTCGTGACGCGCCTCCTCGAGGGCAAGCGCGTCTTCCTGACCGGCGCGGCGCGGGGGATCGGAGAGGCGACGGCGCGTCGCTTCTGCGAGGAGGGAGCCCGGGTCGTCCTAACCGACGTGGACGGCGGCACCGTCGAGGTCGCGGCGGCGACCCTGCGCGCGGCAGGTCACGATGCACATGGCGAGGCTCTGGACGTCACCGAGGAGGCATCCGTCAAGCGCTCCCTGGCGGGCGCCGCCGACCTGCTCGGCGGGCTCGACATCGCCGTGGCGAACGCGGGGGTCCTTGCCGTCGGCTCCATCGACGAGATCACCCTGGCGGAGCTCGAGCGCACGCTGGGGGTCAACGTCGTCGGCACCTTTGCGACGCTGAAGCACGCGGCGCCGCACCTGCGCGCGGCAGGCGGAGGAGTGCTCCTCTGTACCGCCTCGCAGGCAGGCGTGCACGGCTATCCCGAGCTGAGCGCCTACTGCGCCTCGAAGTTCGCCGTCGTCGGGCTCGTCGAGTCCCTCGCGCAGGAGCTGGCGCCCGACGGAATCCGTGTCTGCGCCGTCGCCCCCGGCGTCACCGAGACGGAGATGTACCGCCAGCTCGTGCGGGACCGGGCGAGGCTCTGGGGTGTCGACGAGGCCCAGGCGGACGAGCGGATCCGTGAGACCGTTCCCATCCACCGGACCGCAACGCCGGAAGACGTCGCGAACGCCTTCGCCTACCTCGCCTCCTCACAGGCCGAGTACGTCTCCGGCGTCGCGCTGGTCCTGGACGGGGGCGAGCTCAGCGGGTGAGCGGACTTCTGGACGGCGCGATCGCCCTCATCACCGGCGCCGCCTCCGGCATCGGACGGGCGACAGCGCTCCTTTTCGCCGACGAAGGAGCGACGCTCGTGCTCGCGGACGTCGACGAGGAGGGCGGGCCGGAGACCGAACGGCTCGTCGCCGACCGCGGTGGGACGGCCGTCTTCGTCCGCTGCGACGTTTCGGCGTCCGACCAGGTGGCGGCGCTCGTCCGAGAGTGCGTCGAGCGGTTCGGTCGGCTCGACTGCGCCTACAACAACGCGGGCATCGGAGGCTCAAGCGCTCCGCTTGCCGACTACGACGAGGAGGCGTGGGATCGCGTGATCGCCGTGAACCTGACAGGCGTCTTCTTCTGCATGAAACACGAGCTTCGCCAGATGGTCACCCAGGGCTCCGGCGCGATCGTGAACGCAGCGTCGCTCGTCGGCGTGATCGGGTATCCGAATCTGACCGCCTACAACGCGGCGAAGCACGGGGTTGTAGGACTGACGCGGACGGCCGCGCTCGAGTATGCGGCCCACGGGATCCGGGTCAACGCGGTCTGTCCTGCCTGGATCGAGACGCCGATGGTGATGGACCAGGGGCCGGCGCCGGCGTCTATCCCGGCGGTGCGCGACGCGCTGGCGAGCCAGGTTCCGCTCAAGCGGCTCGGGCAGCCGGAGGAGGTGGCGCAGGCCGTCGCCTGGCTCTGCTCGGACGCCGCGAGTTTCATCACCGGCCAACCGCTCCTCGTCGACGGCGGTGTGACCGCGGGCCTCGAGCGCGCGGAGGACGCGCTCTTGCCCGGCGGCGACGGCTGAGATCAGACGGTCCAGTCCTCGGTCGTGGCCGGGAAGATGTCCGCGATCTCGGGTGCGCCACGCCGGAAGACCATGAAGGAGCGGGTGAACTCGATTACGACCTCGCGCCGCTGGTTGATGCCTCGTGTCCGGATCTCGACGATCCCGCAGGAGGGCCGGCTCTTCGACTCGCGTGCGGCGAGGACCTCGCTTTCGGCCCACAGTGTGTCGCCGACGAAGACGGGCTTCGGCAGCTTGATGTCGCTCCAGCCGAGGTTGGCGGCCGCGTTCTCGGACGTGTCCCTGACGGCAAGGCCGAGGACGAGTGCGAGCGTGAACGTGGAGACGACGAGCGGCTGCCCGAACTCTGTTCGCTCTGCCCAGATCCGGTTGAAGTGCATCTGGTTCGTGTTCATGGTCAGGTTCGTGAACCAGACGTTGTCGGCCTCGGTGACGGTGCGACCGAGCCAGCTCCGGTAGACGTCCCCGGCTGTGAAGTCCTCGTAGAAGCGACCGCGCCACTCCTTGCTCATCGAGCCGCCTCGCGTTCCGCCGGGCCGAAGACGCCGAGCCTCGCAAGCTCCTCGATCCGGTGCTCCGAGTAGCCGCAGACGTCGGCCAGGATGGGGGCTGTGTGCTCGCCGAGGAACGGCCCCCGGTCGAGCGGCGACTCGCTCGTGCTGAAGCGCAAGGGCGTTGCGACGGTCCGAACGTCGCCGAGCACGGGATGGTCGTAGGCAACGACGGCATCGCGCGCGAGCGCCTGCGGGTCGGCGAGCGCCTCGGCGACGCCGTTTACCGGCGCGCACGGGACGCCGCGGGCGGTCAGCCGCTCGATCCACTCGGCGACGGGTCGTCGGGCGAACGCAGCCTCGAGCCTGGGGAGGAGGATGTCACGGTTTGCGTCGCGTGCCGCGAGCCCGGCGAAGCGTTCGTCGTCGGCGAGCACGGTCTCTTCGAGGACGTCGCAGAGGGCGCGCCAGAGCGTCTCCTTCGGGCAGGCGACGACGAGCCACCCGTCCGCCGCCTCAAAGCCCTGAAACGGCACGAGCGTTTGGTGGCTCGAGTTCTGCATCCGACGCGGTTCCCAGCCGCGCGAAGCGGACCAGGTCGCCATGTAGGTCAGGAGCCCGAGCGCAGTCTCGAAGAGCGAGAGGTCCGCGTCGCAGCCCACGCCGTCCCGACGGGCCTGCCAGACACCGCCGAGGATCGCTACGGTCGCGAGGTAGCCGGCGGAGAAGTCGACGAGCGATAGCCCGCTCTTCGTCGGGGGCTCCATCGGGCCGCCGGTTACCGCCATCCAGCCGGCGAGCCCCTGCACGGTTGCATCGTAGGCTCCCTCCGCGGCGCGAGGCCCGGTCGTTCCGAAGCCCGAAAGCGAGACGCAGACGATGCGCTCATTCACCTGCTTCAGGTCCTCGTAGCGGAGACCGAGCTTCGCCGGCCCGTCGCCTCGAAGATTCGAGAAGACGGCGTCGGACTCGCGTGCGAGATCCTCGAAGACGGCACGGCCGGCCGGGTTCCGGAGGTCGAGCGCGACGCTGCGCTTGTTCCGGTTGAAGCTCTCGAAGAAGAGCGAGCTGCCGTTCTCCTGGTACGGAGGGACGGCTCTGCCGACGTCGCCGCCGACGGTCGGATCCTCGATCTTGATCACGTCCGCGCCGAGATCGGCGAGCTGCATCGTCGCGAAGGGCCCGGCGCCGAACTGCTCCAGCGACAGGACGCGAAGGTCTGCGAGCGGCCTCACATGACCTCCAGCCCTGCTGCGCGGGCGCGCTCCACGACCGCCTCTGCAAGTCGCCGAGACGCCTCGTCGACCATCGTGCCTTCGAAGGTCGCGACACCGTCGCCTCCGAGTGCGTCGAGGACGCCCAGCGCCCGTTCCACCTCGTCGCGTGTCGGCGAGAAGGCGTCGTTTACAAGGTCGATCTGGTCAGGGTGGATGACCCACTTGCCCTCGAAGCCGACGCAGCGCGCCCGCACCGACGACTCGCGCAGGCCGTCCAGGTCGGAGATGTCCGCATACGGTCCGTCGATGGGCTGGAGCCCGAAGGCATGCGCCGCCGCTGCGATGCGTGACCGAGCGTAGTGCCACTGGTCGCCCGGATAGGCAGGCTCGATCGCGCCGATCGAACGCTGTGCGACGCCGAGCGACGCGGCGTAGTCGCCCGGTCCGAACACGAGCGTCTCCAGACGCTCGCCCGAGGCGGCGATCCGCTCTACCTCGACGAGGCCTCGGGCCGTCTCGATCTGCGGCTCGATGCCGATCCGCCGCTCCAGCCCGTGCGCCGCTTCGAGCTCGGTCAGCAGCTTTTCGACGAGCTCGACGTCCGCGGAGCTCTCGACCTTCGGAACGACCACGGAGTCCAGCCTCGCAGCCGCGCGTTCCACGACGATCTTCACGTCGGCCGCCCACCATGCGGTGGCGAGCCCGTTTATGCGCACGGCGAGCGTCTTCGCCCCCCAGTCTGCCTCCGTCAGCGCCCGGGCGGCCCGCGCCCTGGTCTCGTCGGTCTTGGCGGAGGGCGGGACGGCGTCCTCGAGGTCGACAAGGACCATATCGGCAGCAAGCGTTATCGCCTTCGCGAGGGCGCGTTCGTTCGTGGCCGGCACGGCGAGGCAGGAGCGCCGGAGGCGGTTGGGGAAGCGCACGAGTGTGAGTATTGTCCAGCGCGGATGGATTTCGCGGCGCCGGCCGAGCTCACCGAGATCCGGTCTGCCGTTCGCGACCTCTGCGCACGCTTCCCGGGCGAATACTGGCGCGAGCTCGAGCCGGACCGGTACCCCGAGGAGTTCGTGGCGGCCCTGACGGAGCAGGGCTGGCTCGCGGCTCTCATCCCGGAGGAGTACGGCGGCGCCGGTCTCGGTCTTACCGCAGCGAGCGTCATCCTCGAGGAGATCAATGCGTCCGGCTGCAACGCGGCCGCCTGCCATGCCCAGATGTACGTGATGGGAACGCTGCTTCGGCACGGAAGCGAGACCCAGAAGCGCCGGCTCCTGCCCGGGATCGCGGCGGGGGAGCTCCGCCTCCAGGCGTTCGGGATCACGGAGCCCACCGTCGGCTCCGACACGACCCAAATCCAGACGCGGGCCGAACGCGTCGACGGCGGCTATGTCATCCACGGGCAAAAGATCTGGACGTCGCGTGCGCTCCACTCGGATCTGATGCTGCTGCTCGCGCGGACGACGCCGCTCGAGGAGGTCGAAAAGCGCACCGGAGGCCTGTCGGTATTCGTCGTCGATCTGAAGGCCGCGGGGCCGAAGCTCGAGATCCGTCCGATCAAGACGATGATGAACCACGCGACGACCGAGGTCTTCTTCGACGGCATCGAGATCCCGGCGGACGCGCTCGTGGGGGAGGAAGGGAAGGGATTCGGTTACATCCTCGACGCGATGAACGCCGAGCGAATTCTCATCGCGGCGGAGTGCATCGGGGACGGTCATTGGTTCGTCGACAAGGCCGCGCGGTACGCGTCCGAGCGGGTCGTCTTCGGGCGTCCGATCGGCGCCAACCAGGGCGTGCAGTTCCCCATCGCGCGGGCGCACGCTGCGATCGAGGCCGCCGATCTCGTCCGCTACAAGGCGGCTTGGCTCTTCGAGCAAGGACTTCCGGTCGGGCCCGAGTCGAACCTCGCGAAGCTGCTCGCCTCTGAGGCTTCCTGGCAGGCGGCCAACGCCTGCCTCGACACGCACGGCGGCTACGGCTTCGCGGCGGAGTACGACGTCGAGCGGAAATTCCGCGAGACCCGCCTCTACTCGATCGCGCCGGTCTCCAACAACCTCGTGCTGGCCTACCTCGGTCAGCACGTGCTCGGCATGCCCCGCTCGTATTAGATGATCTAGGCGATTGAGCCGATGAACTCGAGCACGAGGCGGTTGAACTCCTCTGGCTGCTCGAGTTGGACGAAATGGCCAGCGTCCTCGAGGACGGCGACCTGCATTCCGGCCGGAAAGTACGGGCGGACGAGCTCGACGGAGTCGAGCCCGATGCAGCCGTCGCGGGCGCCGTGGAGATAAAGCAGCGGGACTTCGAGCCGGCGGAGCGATTCTTGCGCCGCCGCGACCTCTGCCGGTGAGGGCACGCTGGTCGGCGCCTCCCGGTAGTAGGTGATTGCCGCGCGAAGGTGGCCCGGCGGACGGAGCGCTTCCTTCGCGTGACGGATGTCCTCCGCGGCGTCGTAGCCGGGTGACCAGTCGGCCCAGAGGGAATCGACGAGGGCCAGGTCGTCCTGCGACGCGAGTTGCTCGGGAACGGCGGGGTCGGGGAGCTGGAAGAGGAACGAGTACCAGCTGCGTCGCAGCTGGGTGAGCGAGATCGCGTCGATCGAGTAGCCGCCGGCGGGCGGAACCGAGGCCGCGACAGCGCAGCTCCAGCGCTCGGCGTCACGGTGGAGCGCAGCGTAGACGGCGGCGGCCCCCCAGTCGTGGCCTATGACGGCACTGCGCTCGGCTCCCCGGAGCGTCTCCTCGAGCGCGAGCACGTCGTCGGCCAGGTCGGCGATCCCGAAGCCGCGCGGAGGCAGCTCGGTCGGCGCGTACCCGCGCAAGAACGGCGCGACGGCGTGGAACCCGTGGGCCCCGAGGCTCGAGAGGAGATGCCGCCAGGTCCACGCGGAGTCCGGAAACCCGTGCAGGCAGAGCACGAGCGGACTCTCGGGCTCGCCGGCCTCCAGGGCGGCGAAGCGGAGCCCGCGGGCGTGCACCGAGATCTCCCGAACGGAAGTCACGTCGTCCCGGGGATACGGGTCAGTCGACCGATTGCCAGAATTCGACCAGCAGGCGGTTGTAGTCCTCGGGAAACTCTTGGAAAGGCTGATGGCCGGCCTCGGGGACGACGATCAGGCGCGCGTTCGGGATCCGCTCGGCCAGCTCCTTGGAGAACCGCGCCGGGAGGACGAGGTCGAGCTCGCCTACCGTGACCAGCGTCGGCGCTGCGATCCCGCCGACGCGCTCGGCAGAGTCGTGACCGATCAACGCCTCGGCGGAGCGGCAGAACGCGTCCACCGACTGCTGGTAGGGGCTCGCCTCCGCTGCCGTGAGCCACTCGTCCATCGTGCCCTCGTTCCAGATCCGAGGTGCGAAGCACCAGAGGTTGACGGCCACGAGGAAGTCGCGGATCGAGTCGGCCTTCTGCGCCGACCACATCCAGCTCCGAAAGATCTCGTGCAGGAACCGGTCGCCACGGCACCAGGTGCCGTTGAGGACGATGCTCCGAACCCGCTCAGGGTGGGCGAGTGCGAGCTCCTGGGCGATCGCGCCGCCCATGGACGACCCGACCACGTGCGCATGCTCGAGGCCAAGCGTCTCCATGAGGGCGGCCGTGTCGGCAGCGAAGTCGGCGATGAGGAAGGGCCCGTCGGGAGTCGTCGAGCGGCCGACGCCACGGTTGTCGAAGGTCGTGATGCGGTAGTGGTCGCGCAGGCCGGCGACCTGGTCGACCCAGCAGGCGCCCTCGTCCGCCAGGCCCGAGACGAAGAGGACGTCGTCGCCCGCGCCGTCCTGGTCGACCCAGAGGTCGACGCCGTTCGCGTTGATAACCGCCACCGGCCGAGTCTAGAGCGGAGGCCGCCGCTCGGCCCACGGAAGCTCCTGCTCGACGGCGGCGCCGATCCGGAGCGCCTCGTCGTCGCGGAAGCGGCGCGCGACGATCTGGAGCCCGACCGGAAGCCCTTCATCGGTCCACCCGGCCGGGACGCTGAGCGCGGGGCACTGGCTCACGAAGTTGAACATGCTCGTCATGTCGAGGCCGTGGTAGAGACCGTCGCCGCGGTCCGCGTACCAGACGAACTCGTCCTCGTCGACCGGCCGGGCCGTCTGCGACATCGTCGGGCAGAGGAGCGCGTCGAAGCGCTCGAGCACGGGCGCGAGCTGCTTCCAGGCGCGCGTGCGAACGAACTCGAGGCGCTTGAAGTCGACTGCGCTCATGCTCAGGCCCCTATCCATGAGAGCCACGACCCGCGGATCCATCTGCTCTCGAAACGCGGCGAGCTGGTCGCCGAAGATCGCAGCGAGGTAGACGCCCCAGTGATCCACCCAGGCGTCGGCGATCTCCCGCCCCCAGCCGAGGTCGACCTCCTCGACGA
>JBBQXP010000095.1:0-10178 GCA_038209555.1 Gaiellales bacterium | reverse complement strand
CAGGCTCTGCGCCTGCTCCACTCTTGAACCCGTCCTGTCCGGCGGCCATAGTGGTGTTGGACTGCTCCAAGAGGAACCGGATTTTCATGCTCACACGCCGCGTCCTGACACTCGCCGCCCTCGTCGTCGGTCTCGCCGCGGCCCCCGCCGCCTCCGCTGACATCATCCCCACAACGCCGTTGCTCGCGTGCGGCACACCTCCGTGCGTCGTCTCGGTTCTCCATGGTGCGACACCGCTCCCATATCCCTCGACGTCCGGCGCCGACGAGTACTCGATCTTCGCGAGCACATACATGCTGGCCGGGGCCAGGTACTTCAGCTTCCTGATCCATGACGGGACGGCGACGATGAAGACGGCGGACGAGTTCACGATCTCGATCAACACCGGCTCGACATATCCCGCGGAGACGTTCGCGCGCGGGCAAGACGTGGTCGTGACCAGAAGCGGCAACTGGCTCGGCCCGTTCACGGTCCGGATGACCCTGCGCCCCGTGCGGATGGCCTACGGCGAGTCCGGTGGGTGCAGCAGCTCCGGGGTCTGTGGCATGACCGCTCCAACACTCGACCCGGCCCAGCTGAATGGTCAGATCGACAACCTCGGCTACATCGTGGATCCCGCGGACAGGGCGGCAATGCGCGGCTTCGACCTCGCATCGAACACCGATTGGGTCTCGACTCCTCTCCGCCTCGACTACGCGACGAACTCGATCGTCCTCGACGTCGCAAACTCGCACTTCGAGCCGGACGGGACGACCGTCTTCCAGGGCGCCGCGGAGTTCCGGATCCCGAAGGCCATGCTCCGGCGCCTCTACCACGTCGACGATCCGCCGACGCTGACGGCGAGCGCGTTCAGCGTCACGACGGGCTCAGGGCCCGCCACGACCGTGGTGGACATCAACCCGACCAGCGTCCACGTCGCGATCTCGGGCCTGACCTTCTCGAAGCGCCGGCTACGGATCCACGGTGAAACGCGGCCGCTTCGCCCACGCAACCTTCGGGCCGTGCGCATCGCGGCGCATAGAGCCGTTCTCCGCTTCAACTCGTCGCGTCGCCGGGGCTCATTGGTACGCGGGTACATCGCATCCTGCCGCTCGGGCACGCGCATTCGCGCCAAGGGCCAGAGCTTCAGACCGCCCATCCGGGTGAACGGGCTCATCCCAGGGCGCTCGTACACCTGCAGGGTGCGCGCGAGGAGCCGCGCGGGTCTCGGCCTCGTGGCCAGGGCCGTTATCCCGGGCGTGTCTAGCGGCCTGGTGAGGAAGGAAGCCCGGAGGACTCCGGGCTTCCCGAGCCTAGAACGCTAGCTCTTTCGAGCGGCGGCCTTGCCGCCCTTGCAGCCAGCGGCTTTCTTCTGAGCCGTCGTTCCGCCCTGCGAAGAGGTGCTCCTGGAGCTCCCCGAGTGGGACTTCTTGCCGCCTCGGCTCGAGGCGCCGGGGGAGTTCGCGATCTTCGCCGCGCGCTCCTTCGACATCCCCTTGTCCTTGAGCGCGTCGTACTGCTTCTCGTTCTTGACGTTCGCGCGCTTGTTGCGCATATACAAAAGGCTTTTCCGGCGCCCCGTTCGGCGAAACGTGCCGTAACCCGAATCGGGGCTTGCGGCTACGTGAGCGTCCAGTACCGTAAGAAGGTCCCGGTTTATTCGGAGGCGGGATGCGCTCTTGTCCGTAGACCTGTCCCGTAACCGCGTTCGCCCCGAGGGCCGCCGTAGGCTCTTGGCGGCCTGGCGAGCAGGGAGGCGGGGAAGCCAGAGTCGCTGGGCCCGTTACACCGCGATTGTCCTGCCCACGGCCGTCGGCGGTGTGCTCCTGACAATCGCGATTCGCCACTTCGTCCACGACGGGTGGCCTCTCTCCGGCGGGAACCCGTTCGTGATCGCGGTTGTCGGCCTACTCTTCCTGGTCGCCTTCGGCCTCAAGGCCCTCGGCTGGCGGCATCTCTTCCGAGTGGGTGAGCGCCCGGGTGCGCTTTCCCTCGCCGCTGCCGGCGGCGGCGCGTCGATGATGGGCATCGCGCTTCCCGGCCGCTTCGACGAGGCCGTTCGAGTGGCGATCGTGCGGCGGTATCCGAATTGCCCGGCTGGGATCGGGACGATCTGTCTCTCGCTCTTCACACTCGGCCTGGTCGACACCCTCGCGCTCGTCCCGATGTCGGTGTCCGCGGCGTCGCTTCCGGGTCTCTCCCTCGGCGTCAGGGCGGGGTTCATCCTCGTCGCCTTCGGCGGTGTCGGCGCGGCCTGCGTCATCGTCGCCCTGCCGGGTGTGACCCGAAGCCGGCTCCTGCGCTTCAGGCTTGTTCGCTGGCTCAAGCCCCGCGCGACCTGCCTCCGAGACGCGTCTCACGCGCTCGGGCTTGTCTTCGCCTCCTGGGTGGTCAGGGCTGTGGCGCTTTTCCTCCTTCTGCACACCCTCGGAGTCGGCACGTCGGTGATGCTCGCGGTCATGTTCCTCTGCGCCGGAGCCGCGTCGGCGGCGATTCCGATCGGCCCGGCCGGTGCGGCCACGCAGGTCGGCGCCGGGGCGACGCTGCTGATCGTCTCGGGGGTCGACCCATCGCAGGCGCTCGGATTTGCACTTGCGGCGCAAGCGCTTCTGATCGTGAGCGGCGCGTCGATCTTCGTCGTTGCCGTCGTGTGGCGGCTCTTGCTCGGCGCCCGCTCGGTGCTCGCCCGCAGGACTCTCGCGCCGGCGCGCTAACGGCCGCCCCTAGCATGGGGCATGGCGAAGAGCGCCATTCACCAGGCTGCGCAGGCGTTCGACGGCGCTGGGGAGGTCTACGACCGTGGGCGCCCGCCCTTTCCGCCGGAGGCGGTCGCGACCCTGATCGATGTGCTCAAGATCGAGGCGGGCGTCCGGGTGCTCGACCTCGCCGCAGGGACCGGCAAGCTGACGAGGATGCTGGCGCCGACCGGCGCTGAGCTCGTGGCGGTCGAGCCGCTCGGCGGGATGCGAGCGCGTCTCGAGGCGAGCCTCCCCGGCGTCCGCGCACTCGAGGGAACGGCCGAGGCGATTCCACTTTCCGACGCCTCGATCGACGCCGTGACCGTGGCGCAGGCCTTTCATTGGTTCGACGCCAGCTCGGCCCTGGCCGAAATCCACCGCGTGCTGGCGCCTGCAGGTCGGCTGGGGCTCCTCTGGAACGTCAAGGACGAGAAGGAAGACTGGGTCGCGCAGCTCGCGGAGATCATCGAGCCACGCAGGGGCACGGCTCCACGTTACGTCTCCGGTGCGTGGCGCGCGGCGTTCGAGAAGACAGATCTCTTCACGCCGCTGGCTGCCGAGCATTTCTCGCACCTCCATGAGGTCGATGCCGAGGGCGTCGTCGACAGGCTTCTCTCAATCAGCTTCATCGCAGCCTTGACCCGAGAGGAACGGGAGCAGGTCGGGGAGCAGGTGCGACGCTTGTTGGCCGAGCATCCCGAGACGCGCGCACGAGAGACGTTTCGCCTCCCGTACCGCACCGATGTCTACTGGTGCGAGCGCGTTTAGACGCCGGTCGCTCGGCCGAGAATCGCAGGATCGCGCCGACCCGTCCCTCGAACGAGGGATCGGCTCCCCCTTACGGGGTACCCCTATCCCTCGTTTGGGGGACTCGAACGGAGGACGACCGTGAGTCCCCAGGCCTTGCCACTCTTGAAGAGCCGGTCCGGGTCGACGTCCTCGAGCCAGCCGATGAAGTGCCGCTCTGGATCGTCGGGCGTCGCACCGTAAACCGCCTGGCGGTCGGGAGGGTGGACGGAGACGACGCCGTTCTCGCCCCGTTCGAGCGCTGCGAACCGCTCCTCCGCTGCCGGTCCCTCTGCGTAGCCCTTGCCCACGGGACCAGCCTAGATGGTTGAGCGGTAATTGGTGTGCCGCGGTGTGCTGATCGTCGATCGATCAGCTAGAACGAACCCTCGCGCGGTGCCTGGTTCGCCCACTCGCGGAGGTCGTACCAGTGCGTTGCACGCAGTGCGTCCGCGATCTCGGGATCCGTATGCGTAGGGTTGAAGACGTTGTGCTCGAGGTCGGCGCAGATCGCAATCGCCTCCATTGGGATGTTCGGCAGGGACATGAGCACCTCCGCCGGCACGCGGGCTTCGCCCAGCGTGTAGTGCTTGAAGCTCAGGTCGGGCGCGACCTCGAGCAGTGTCGGCCAATCAGGGCAGCTACGGGTGCTCATGGGCCGCCCTCCGGCCCATGAGCGGGGGGAGGGGGTGGGTGGGAACCGGGAGGTTCCACCACGTCGGACTTTAAGAAGGGGATCCGTGGGGGAAACATGGTTTCCCCCACGGGAGCGAGTTGGAGGCGAGGGACGCTCACGCTGCCTCCGCGCGGACGAGGTTGGCCAACCCGCGCACGAAGGCAGGATCGGCGTTCATCGACTGGATGCGGTCGAGTTCCAAACCGAGTTCGGCGGCTTTCCCGCGAGCTTCCACATCGATGTCCCAGAGGATCTCGAGATGGTCGGAGACGAATCCGACCGGTGCCACCAGGACCTTGTCGACCCCGCGGTCGTGGAGCGTTTGCAGCTCCTCCAGGATGTCCGGCCCGAGCCAGGGCTCACCGGTCGCACTCTCGCTCTGGAAGGCGAACGACCAGCTGTCGACTCCCGCGCGTTCCGCGACGAGTCGCGACGTCTCGAGGAGTTGGTCGCGATAGGGGTCGCCGTTCTCGAGGATTCGCGCCGGCAGGCTGTGCGCTGTGAAGACGACGTGCGCGTCCGTCCCGCGCACTCTCTCGGCCAGGGCGTCCAGGTAGGGCGGGTGGTCGTGCCAACTCTCGATCATGTGGAGCTCCGCGCGGCCGTCGAGAGCCGCCTCGAGCCGATCTCTGTAGCCGCCGATCGAAATCCCCGAGTAATGGGGCGCGAGCACGAGTCCGACCACCTTGGTCGCTCCACGCGCGAGGGCCTCGTCAACGGCGTCTGCAATCCGCGGTTGCCAGTGCTTCATCCCGACGAAGACGGGAACCCCAAGCTCCTGCTCAAGTCCCGCGCGTTGCGCCTCGGTGATCTCGTTCAGGGGCGAGATGCCGAGGCGGCGGTAGCGGGCGACGAGCTGGTCGACCGCCTCCTGGCGAACGGGCCGCCCGCCGCGAATGTCCTCGAAGTAGGCAGGGACGTCCTCGAGCCGCGAAGGGCTCCCGTAGGCCATCAACACGACTGCAGTGTCCGTCGTCACAGTCCAGTCACACACCGAGCGCATTCCGTGCGCCACACGCGAGCTTCTGGGCGGTACGCTCGAGCGCGAGCAGGGGGGCGGGTCGGGACCCGCTCTAGGCGCGCGTCAACCACCAAGCGCTCTGGCGCTTTCACGCGGCCACCTCGGTCCGCGTTCGCTCGTGCACAAGCTCGACGATGCGGCCCAGATCGGCGGGATCGGTCGCCGGCAGCACGCCGTGGCCCAGGTTGAAGATGTGTCCAGGCCGCCCATCCACCGCATCGAGGACGGCGTGCGCTCCCCGCTCGACCCGCTCCCAGTCCCCGAGCAGGAGCGTCGGGTCGAGGTTCCCCTGGACGGCCCGATCGTGCCCGGCGAGATCCCAGCCCCGGTCGATGGGAATGCGCCAGTCGATCCCGATCACGTCCCCACCCGCCTCCGCCATGTCCTCGAGCAGGTGCGTCGTGCCGGTGCCGAAGTGGATGGTCGGGACGTCGAGCGTCTCCAGGATGCGAGCCGAGTACGGCGCCACGAACTCCCGATAGTCGTCGACCGAGAGGTGGCCCACCCAGGAGTCGAAGAGCTGGATCACGTCTGCGCCGGCCCTGACTTTGCCCGCGAGGTAGGCGATGGATGTTTCCGTGAGCTTCTCCATGAGCCCGTGCCACACCTCTGGCGCTCCGTACATGCACTGCTTGGTCTTCAGGAAGTCGCGGGTCGGCTTTCCCTCGATCAGATAGCCGGCCACGGTGAACGGGCCGCCGCAGAACCCGATCAGGGCTCGCCCGGGTTCTAGCTCGGCGCGAACGATGCGCACCGCCTCCAGGATGAAAGGCACCGCCTCCTCGGGCTCGGGCACCACCAGCCGCCTCACGTCGGCCAGGGACTCGATCGGCTCTGCGATCACCGGCCCGACGCTCTCCACCAACTCGACGTCGACGCCCATGCCGATCACCGGCAGCATGATGTCGGCGAACATCACAGCCGCATCGACGCCGTGCGCGCGCACGGGCTGGAGGGTCACCTCCGCGCAGAGCTCGGGCCTCCGGCAGACCTCGAAGAGATTGTGGCGTCGGCGAATCTCGCGGTATTCCGGCAGCGAGCGGCCCGCCTGGCGCATGAACCAGACCGGCGTCCGCTCGACGGGCTCCCGCCGAGCGGCACGGACGAGGAGGGGGGCTGCAGCCACGCGTCTAGCGTAGCCCCGGAGCTACTGGCGGCCGAGGATGAGCGCGATGTGCGCGCCCTGAAGCGCTGCCGCGCGCATGCCGTCGAGCGGGACGACGCGCCGCACCCGCACGTCCTTGGCGAGGCGCATCGCCTCCCCCTTGTATCCCGGCCGGTACATCACAAGCGAGCGGGCAAAGTCGGTGCGAGGCGCGTTCGCAGTGCCGGCAATCAGATAGTGGAGGCTCTGCACGACACCGGCGGCCTCGTCTGCGGCGCCCGGGATGCCGTTCCCGTTCAGCACGATGATCGAGGTCTCGTTGCGTGCCAGCTTGGCGATCGGCGCAGGCGCAGACTTCTGCTTCTTGACCTGACTGGCGGCCGGCGCCGAGGCCTCGATCTTGGCGACCTTCCTGCCCGGTGTTACTGCCGCCACGATGTCGGAGTCGTTCGAGAACGGCTTGGCGAAGGCGGCCAGGACGACGATCACGATGACGACGAGCTCGAGTGCCGCAACGCCTGCTGCGAGGATGGCAGCCGTGCGCCAGGTGCTGGGAGCAGAAAGGGAGGCTGGATGTTCCACGGGGCGGCTATTTCGCGCCCGTTCGTTCCTCTCCTTCTCGCTGAATCGAATCCCAGGTGCGCGCCAGCCCGTCCTCCAGCGAGACCTCCGCGTGGAAGCCGAGCTCGCTCCCGGCACGCGCTGGGTCGAGCACGCTCCGGGCGAGCTCCCCGAGGCGCGCCTCCGCAAACTCAGGCTCGACCTCGGCCCCGCTCACCCGGCGACACACGTCATAGAGCTCCACGACCGAGGTCTCGCGTCCGGTCCCGACGTTGAAGACACCGCCGGACTGCTCCGTGGCTCGGAGGGTGGCCTCGACGACGTCGGCCACGTAGACGTAGTCGCGCGTCTGGCTCCCGTCCCCGAAGATGCGCGGCTGCTCGCCCGAGGCGATGCGTCCGAAGAAGATCGCGACAACGCCTGCCTCGCCGTGCGGGTCCTGCCTCGGCCCGTAGACGTTCGCGTACCGAAGCGCCACATGCTGTGTCCCGTACAAGCGGTTGTAGGTGCGGAGGTATTCCTCGGCTGCGAGCTTCGAGGTCCCATAGGGGGAGATCGGCTGGAGTGCCGAGTCCTCGGCCGCCGGGCGCTCGCACTCGCCGTAGATCGCACCGCCGGTCGAGGAGAGGACCAGCTGCGTGCCGTGCGCGCGCGCTGCCTCGAGCACTCCGACCGTGCCAAGGACGTTGACGTCGCCGTCGAAGACAGGCTCCTCGACCGAGCGGCGTACGTCGGCCTGCGCCGCGAGATGGAAACAGACGTCAGGCCTCGCTTCTCGAAACGTCTGGTCGAGCACGCTTTCCTCACGGATGTCCCCGACGACCAGTCGGGCCCTGTTGTTCAGCCGCTCCCGCTTGCCGGTGGCGAGGCTGTCGATCACGACCACGTCGTCGCCACGCGCCGCGAGCGCGTCGACGAGGTGCGACCCGATGAAGCCCGCGCCGCCTGTGACAATCGCCCGCACGTCCTCGTATCCTAGGGCGGCTCAATGTTCATCAGCTTCGAAGGCGTCGACGGATCGGGCAAGACGACCCAGGTCGCATTGCTCGCCGACTCGCTCCGGGGGGAAGGCCGCGACGTCGTCGCCACCCGGGAGCCGGGCGGGACGCCAGCCGGTGAGCGAATCCGGGAGCTCTTGCTCGAAGGCGGCGAGATCGCGCCGTGGACGGAGGCAGCGCTCTTCGCCGCGGCCCGGGCCCAGCTCGTGGACGAGGTGATCCGGCCGGCGCTCGCCCGCGGCGCCGACGTGATCTGCGATCGCTACATCGATTCGTCCCTCGCCTATCAAGGGATCGCTCGCGGCCTCGGAGTCGAGCGCGTGCTC
The DNA here is from genome assembly GCA_038209555.1 of Gaiellales bacterium. Taxonomy (GTDB): domain Bacteria; phylum Actinomycetota; class Thermoleophilia; order Gaiellales; family Gaiellaceae; genus DASQGA01. The sequence goes on along the minus strand of JBBQXP010000095.1, from coordinate 1,988 downwards.
GAGCTGAACCTGCTCGCAACCTCGGGCCTTCTCCCCGACCGAACCTTCTTCCTCGCGATCTCACCCGAAGACACGACCGGGCGAAAGGACGCGGAGCCGGATCGGATCGAGCGAGAGGGCGACGAGTTCGCAGCCATCGTCGATCAGGGCTACCGCGAGCTGGCGGCGATCTTCGCAAAGCGCGTGATCACCATCGATGCGACCATGGCTGCGAGCGACATCTCGAGGGAGGTACGTGGACAGCTTCGAGACCTTGCCTGAACAGGAGGATGCGAAGCGCCTCCTGCGAGCGGCCCTCGTCGAAGGGCCTGCTCACGCCTACCTGTTCCACGGGCCTCCCGGATCGGGGAAGCGCCGCGCGGCCCTTCTCTTCGCGGGCGCCTTGATCGGAGACTCCGATCGGGTCGTACGGCGGGCGCACCCAGACCTCTACGTCCTCGAGCCCCTCGGCGACCAGATTCGGATCGATCCCGTCCGCGAGATGCGCCGCGACTTGCACATGCGTCCGTTCGAAGCCGACCGGCGCGTCTACCTCGTCTTCGGCGCGCACACGATGAACGAGGACGCCGCCGATGCGCTCCTGAAGGACCTCGAGGAGCCACCTGACTATGCCGTCATCGTCCTCGTCGCCGACGAGCTCGGCCCGCTGCCCGAGACGTTGCGCTCGCGGTGCCAGCCGGTGAGCTTCCGGCGGCTCTCGCAGCGCGCGATCAAGGCGCACCTCGCCGCTCGGGGGCTCAAGGGGGGTGAGCTGGAGCTGGCAGCGCGCGTCGCCGCCGGGCGGCTCGACCGGGCCGAGCGCCTGCTGGCCGAAAAGCCGCGCGCCCGGCGCGCGGCGGTGATCGAGCTGGCCCGCGCGGTCTATCTCGAGCCCGGGTTCGACGCGGTCCGCGCCGCCAAGAAAGTCACCGACCTCGCTCACGCGCGCGGAACGGAGGTGCGGAAGGCGGCGGAGGAGGCTGCGACCGGCGCCGAGACGGAGCGTGAGCTGGAGCAGCGGCTCAAGCGGGCGGAGCGCGGGGCGGAGCGCGAGGAGATCGCGGATGCCCTCGACGTCCTTGCGAGCTGGTACCGCGACCTCGTTGTGGTCGCGGCCGGCGCCGAACCGGCAGTCCTCAACTGCGACCGGCTCGAAGAACTCTCCCGGGAAGGGGAGCCCGGGCGGTCGAGCCCTGCCGAGCAGGCGGCCGGAACCGTGCACGAGACCCGCCTGTCCTTCGGCGAGTACAACGTTCAGGCGGGGCTTGCGCTCGAAGCCCTCTTCGTCAAGCTGCGACGAGACATGACCGGCGCCTTCGGAACGGTGGGCTAGTGGCTCGCGTGGAGAAGGCCACCGGCGAGGCGGTGGGCGTTGTCTTCTCGCCCGGGGGCAGGGTGTATTCGTTCGACCCGTCCGGGCTCGAGCTCGTCTGGAACGAGAAGGTCATCTGCCAGACGTCGAGGGGCCAGGAATACGGGCGCGTCGTAAAGCCGAACCATCCACTCGAAGAGGCTCCATCGAACCCCCTCAAGCGAGTTCTCCGCCGGGCGACGGATCAGGATCGGGAAACCGTCCGCACAAACCAGATCGAGGCCAGGAAGGCCATGCTCGTCTTCCGCGAGCTCCTCCGGCGCGAGCAGGTCGACGTGAAGCCGATCTCGGCCGAGATGGTCTTCGACGGCTCCCGGCTCGTCTTCGCCTACGAGTGCGAAGCGCGGTCCGACGTCCGCTCGCTCCAGGCGGCCCTCCGTGACCGGCTGCATAAGCGAATCGAGCTCCGGTCGGTCGGTCCACGCGAGGCTGCACGCGTCTGCGGCGACCACGGCCTCTGCGGGACGCAGCACTGTTGCCAGCGCTTCCACTCACACGAGCAGCCGATCACCCTCCGGATGGCCAAGGACCAGGAAATGCCCATGAGCTCCGGGCGGATTACCGGACTCTGTGGCCGCCTCCGCTGCTGTCTCGCGTTCGAGCATCCGGTCTACCGCAGCTTCCGCGACCGCGCGCC
>JBBQXP010000094.1:0-10295 GCA_038209555.1 Gaiellales bacterium | reverse complement strand
GCGGCCCAATCTGGCGCTGGCCCGAAGAGAACCGGCAACGCCACGCCGCCAGCCACGGACGCAACGAACGACTCACCGACTCACACTCTCGGCGGCACGAAATCCTCGCCGCGCCGCCAAGCAACACCACCGCAAGCGAGGAGAAGGAGGCCAGCACCATGGCAGGCACCACCACCGGCAAGGGCGAGCCCGCGAAGCAGGTCGCGATCGAGGTCCTGCGCAAGGCGGGCACCCCGCTGCACGCGAAGGAGATCGCCGAGCGCGTACTCGCCTCGGGCCGCGCCGCCCTCAAGGGCAAGACCCCGGAGGCGACGATCAGCGCCCTGCTCGCCGTCGGCTCCAAGCCCGGCGGACCCTTCACTCGAGTCGACAAGGGCACCTACACGCTCGCGGAGACCACCGGGCCAGCGCCGGCCCAAGCGGCGTTGTCGCCGAAGCCGGCGGCCACGAAGCAGGCCTCGAGCGGCAAGTCGCCCGCCGGGCGGAAGTCCGCCGCCCGGACCGGGACGAAGCCCGCCGCCGCGAAGCGGACTCGCTGACCCGCGCCGCACCAGCAACGCCAGCGAGAGCCGCAGGCGCGGCTCTCGCTCCTCGTGGAAAACGACACCGCAACCACACGCAGACCTGGCGGCGGCCCCTCACTTCGGCGAACATGCGTTCGTGACAAGCCAAGGGCATCCCTACGCCGTCTTCCGGCGCGCGATCGAGCGGCGCAACCTCGTCGCCGCCTGGGCAGCAGCCTCGGAACTGCAGACGCTCTCCCTACCCGACGCGCTCGCACTCTGCCTACTCGTCCTCGACCGCGAACCCCCCAGGTTCCCCCGCTTCGCGCTCCGCTGGCACGCACGTCTCTGCGCCGAGACCGCGACCCTCGGCCTCGACGAGGGCCGGCTCGTCCTCGATCTTCTCAGCTCGCTCGCTGGCGCCGAGCCTCGGCCCGCTGCTCGCGCACCCCGCGAACTCCTCGCCAACCGCGACCAGAAACTCGCAGAACCACTGCGAGCCTGGGAAGCACTCGCTCAAGCCCAACGCCAACCCAGCACGGCAAGTCCCGCGAGCCCGCAGCCGGCAACGCCACTGGCCGCGGACTAAAGCAACCAACCCTCACGCCGCAAGTTGCGCCGGAAACTCCCGGAGGCCGTACGCGGAACAAACTCGCTCGGGCGGGAGCGACGGCCTACGAAGTCTCGCCGGTACCCGGCCAGTGGTGGCGTTGGTCGCCGCCGAACTCGCGTGCCGCGCAACTCGCGCAGTAGAAGACGACCTCGTCCTCGCCGTCATCGTCGAGGTCGACGAGGCGGCCCTGCCATCCCTCCGCGCCCGCCGCCGAGCACCGCTGGCACTCAACGCAGACAAGCACCGTCACCCCGAAGATGATCGCGCCCCTCGCCGCCCCTCGCTAGTGACCATTGCAGCCACGGCTCAATCGTCCACCCGCCTCCACGATGCGCCAGACGCGCACAGTCATTCAGCCTACGGGCGCGGCGCCGAAGACCTCCCTGTAGAGCCGCTGCCAATTCGCCGCGATCCCGTTCTGTGCGGCGCGGAGACTGATCGCGCCAGAGCAGACCCTATCCGCCAGGGCGTTCTCAAGCTTCTCCTTGGCTCGGTAGCCCGGGGTGAGCATTCGCTCTCTCCGGAAAGAGATTCGCGACGTCATTCGAGCCTCCAAGCTCGAGCGAGACGACATGGTCGATCTCAAGCGTCCGCCCATAGAGGCGCGGCTCGAGTCCGTACTCGCGCTCGGCGGCGAACTTCTCCGACCGCGGCACGTTCCGCACATCACCGGTGCGAAACGCAGCTGCGCAAATCACCCGCTTAGGTGAGCTTGCTGTCGTAGGCAACCCGGCGCCTTCGGGTTCGCAGGACTTGGCATTTGTGGGGTAATTCAGCGTGCCATCCCGATCGAACGCTCCTCGGGACGGTCGGTCACGGTGAGCGTGCACGGGTCTGGCGCAACTGCGCCCGTGGATCCGCTGGGTGGGGCAGGCCCGTTCGCGCCGCCGTGCGGGCTACGCTCGCCGAATGGACGCGGAGGAACGGCTAACGGTCGGACTCGGCGAGCGGCTGTGGAAGGAGCTCAACGAGACGGGATACGTCGACGTCTTCGACGACACGATCGCAGAGGTGGGCAAGGAGCTCAACGTTCCTGAGCATCTCGTCGAAAAACAACAGACCAGCTCGACAAGGAGCTCGCCCCACAGGCCGAACTCGCCTACCGCCGACTCGTCAAGGACTGGCAGCCCGCGGTCAACAAGGGCACGGGTGCCGCAGCGGGGCGCGCATCTCGTGGGCCCTCAAGCGGCCAAGCAGCGCGGCAGGATACAGCCCCACGTCCTGCGCTTTAGCTCGCGGTCACCCGCGCCCAGACCCAACTCTCGCAAAGGAGCCGCCGAGCGTCCAGCGACTTGACTTTCATCCGTAGTGCTCGACGTACGTGTGTAGGACGCGCTCGAGCTGTCTGCGGCTGCTGATCAGGAGCCAGTCGAGGCAGTCGCGGCGGGCGGTGCCGACCGAGCGTTCGGCGAACGCGTTTGCCTGCGGCGCGCGAAACGGTGCGGCGAAGCGCGCGACGGGGTGGAGGCTGTGGAGCTCGCGCGAGAGCTCGAGCCCGACGTGGCGCTGCTCGACGTGAAGATGCCGCGAATGGACGGGATCGAGGCCGCCCGGCGCATCTACGCGGAGCGGCCGGTGACGATCGTCGCGCTGACCGCGTACAGCGACCGCGACCTCGTCGAGCGGGCGGTGGGCGCGGGCGTCTTCGCCTACCTGGTAAAGCCGTTCCGTGAGCACGACGTCGCGGCGGCGATCCGCGCGGCCGTCGTCCGGCACGGAGAGCTGATCGCGGCGCGCCGAGAGGTCGGCGCGAAGCCGCTGCCGGCGCCCGTCGAGCTGACGCTGCATTCGAGCGGCGGCGGCTCGTGGCCGCTGCGACTGGGGCGGATGCCTGACGGCTCGCTCGACGTCTCGTTCGCCCGGGAGCGTAGGGCGTGATCCAGGTGCTGATCGCAGAGGACGAGACGCTCATCCGGCTCGACCTGCGCGAGCTGCTCGAGGGCTCCGGCTTCGAGGTCTGCGGCGAGGCGCGCGACGGCGCCGAGGCGGTCGAGCTCGCGAAGGCGCTCGAGCCGGACCTGGCGATCCTCGACGTGAAGATGCCCGAGCTGGACGGTGCCGTCGCGCCCGCGCTCGACGAGCGGCAGCCACTCGTCATCAACGCGATCTGGATTGACACCGATGCGGTACTCGCACGAAATCTCGGGGCTTAGGACGTTTCTCCTGACCCTGGGCTGGGTTCTGGCCGCCTTCTTTGCAATCGCGGGTTTCTCAGATTTGGATCGGCTAGGCAAGACGGCCGTTCTATGGAGGGAGAACGGATGACGACGATGAGAAAGCTCTACATCGCGACGGTGTTCGGGGTCGGCGGACTCATCGTGGCCTTGACTATCTGGTCGATGGTCGCGTCGTAACCGGCAGCTAGCCCTGCCCGACTGAGCTACGGCCCTTCCAGAGTAGGCCCCTCGCTACGGCGTCAAGGTGGGCCTGGTAGACAACTTCCCGTGGACTAGCAACCCGAGGTCGGCGGCTCTATTTCGGGCGTGCCATCAGAAAGGGAACAGCGAAGCCTCCGGCCGTGTCTGTGCCGATGACCATTCCTCGCTCTGCCTCTACGGCACTCACCTTCTGGACGGCCGCAGTCTCCTCGCGCGAGAACCGCACATGCCCATGCATCGGGTCGGCGACGAGCTTCCCGAAAGCGGAGTTGTAGCTCGGGTCGGCGACGGCCTCGAGGTAGCGGCCCGCGTGGCCGAGCGGGTCGGCGTTGCGGACGAGCCGGTCGAGAGTATCGGCCGCCTCGGCTCGCAAGATGCCGTCGTGCCTGTTGATCGCCCGCAGCCCCGCGTCATGCGCCGCCCGGATGTGCTCAGGGCGGTTCTCGTCGTGCCGCGGTGCACCAGGCCCTTCCCAGGTCTCCTCGCGTCGCCGCGGGTCCTGCGCGATCTTCCGAAGGCGGTTCCGGCGGCCCTCGAACTCTCTGAGCTTCGCCTCGAGGCCGGCGTATTCGTTACGCTCGATCTGCGTGAACTCCCGCCCGGCAGCCGTGTCTTCAAGCTCCCGGATTCGGGTTCGCACTTCATCTTCAAACATGTTTCCACCCTCCAACGGCACGCTGCCGCTGATCGACTTTGACTGCTATCAGCCAGGTGCCCTGAACGGGCGGCGTGGCTCGGGCGGGTGGGTCGAGACCCGGCGCGCCTTGGTACGGGAATTCTAGCAATTGGCACTTTGCGGACTTTGCCCGGGACGAGGATCAGTCATCGACGTAGTGCTCGCGGATGATCGCCTGCGCGCGCTCCAGCGGGACGGTCATCGCCTTTATCAGCCAGCGGCCGACGCGCTCGTTCGGCCTCGGGTCACGCGGATCGACGGACTTCAGAATCCAGATCACGAACTCCTCGGGATCGTCCGGGTCGGGCTCGAGCCACGATTCCCAGACGGGATTTCCTTCTGCGGAGCGTTCGCCTCGGAGATCGGCGAGGCGCTCGCGCTCCGGCTGCTCGAGCCGGTTCCACGCCTTCTCCTGCTCTACCTGAACCGGTTGTTTCCAATCGGACGGGATCCCGGGCGTCTCAGCCATTCTTGCCTCCATTTCTCGGACTGCTTAGAGAAATCTCTCCCAGCGTAGGGCAGCGGTAAGTAGGGCCACGCTCCATCACTTCGACGGCGCTGCCGCCCCCGGTGCTCACGCTGCCTCCTCGGCGCCGATGTTCCCGAGCAGGTCGATCAGCTCGTGCCGCCTCCCCGGCAGCGTCCTCCCCGGCAGCGTCCACCAGATGATGCGGTGGCCGTGGCGTCGGACATAGACCTTCTTTCCCTCGATCTCCACCGACCTCTCTCCGTCCTTTACCGCTTCCCGCAGCTTCGCTCTCCGTTCCTCGATCCCCAGGATGAAGTGTTGGATCTCGCTCACTCTTGCCTCCTGATTTGGTTTTGTCCCCGCGAAAACTTCCAGGGGTGATTCGGGTTGCCGTCCCTCTCGCGATACCTCTCGCCCCGGGTCAAGTCATCACCTTCGGTTTATGCCGCCTCCAGACTGGCGTACCGGTCTTCTGCTCTTCGAGCCAGGCGAGCACGTCGGCTTCGACGTAGCGGCGATAGCGACCGAGCTCGACGACCGGCATCCGGCCCGCTCTCGTTTCTGCTCGAACCCAGCTAACCGGAACGGCGAACATCGCGGCGACCTCGTGGGCCTCAAGGAGACGATCGGCGACCGACGAGCGCTCTTCGCCAAGGTCACACGGCCTCCCGCAAAGCTCCTGTTCGCCTCGCGGGCGAGATCCTCCGCTTTCACGGCAAACCTCTCAGCTTGTACAGCTTGTACGGGCCGCCCGGTGCAAGCTTGTTTGCTTTGTACGGGCCGGCCTCTATAGGAGGCCCGGTACAAGCATGCAAGCACCCCCTCCAACTTGCACATCCTGTACAGCTTGTATCTGGAGCTCATACAAGCTCCCCCTGGGAAGATTGCGGTACCGCAATCTCGCCCTCCTAGCCGTTGCGAAGATTCCAGCAGATCGCCGCTTTCGGCCGGCCTACGTCGGCCCCATCGGCGGAAACGAACAGCTCGGAATCCTCAAGGGTCTTCGTTACCGCGTCACGGTGGGCGCCGATACCACCCTTGCTCCTGGGCTCAACGATCTCGGTCGGCGTGCGCCACTTCGACTCCGAGTGCATGAGCTCGCAGATCTCGGCGACGAGGTCGCGCTCCCCGATCTCGTCGGCGACGAACTCGAAGCCCTCTGTCTCGGGATCGAAGGCGAGAATTCCGGGGGGACGCTTGAGCCCCCAGCGGAGTTTCGGAAAGCTCAGGCGCGAGCGATTGCCCGCCTGCATCTTGAGGACGAGGATCGTGTCAGTGTGTGACGCCCAGGCGCCCGAGAGGTCGTCGATCTCGTCGTTTGTCGGCTCCTTCCTGAAGTGATGCAGGAGCAGGAAGACGCTCGAGAAGAGCCCGAGCGACTTCAGGAGCAGGACGAAGTCGCGCGTCTCGGCGGGGGAGCCGACACCCTGGGCGCCTAGCGAGCCGAGCGGGTCTCCGATGATTAGGTCGATCTCGTGCGCGGCGACGTAGTTCCGCAGGAGCTCGGCCTCGGCGACGTCCGCGAAGCTCATGTGCCCCTAACGTGACGCATAGATGTGGATGCAACCCGCGATCTCGTGCGGCCACGTCTTGGCCTTGCGCTCGAGCTTGCGCCGGAACGGTTCGTGCGGCCCTTCGTTCTCGATCATGAGGACGCGGAGCGGCCGTGCGACCGCGAAGCCGAGCCACTCGCGCCCGGAGGCGAGATGGAAGGCCGCGTCGATGACGAGCGTCGTCTTCCCCTTGCCCGACTGCCCCCCAGGATCACGAGCCCGTGCGCGGGTAGCAGGCAGTCCTCATCCGTTCCGACGAGTGCGGGCGGCGCATCCGACTCCGGGAGCTCGTCAAGCGGCTCGGCCTCGCCGTCTCCACGATGAGCGAGATCGATCGGCGCGGCCTCGAGGAGGTCGTCCGGAATGCGCTGGCGTGGGCCGAGGGTGCCGCCTTCCTGCACGTCTCCCTGCTCCTACCGGGAGGCGCACCTGGCGATGGAGCTCGTCGCCGAATCGAGCTCCTCGACTCGTTCGAGATCGTCGAGGCAACCCGATCCTCGACCGGGAGACGAGACGGCGCGGCTCGCCGCCGAGCTCGCCGCGAGCGCGCTCGGCGCACGAACGCTGTAGCCTGGTGGGCATGCGGGGACGCGGGCTCTCGCTCGGTGCGATCTACCTGATCGTCGGCCTCGTCGTCGCCGTCTTGAAGGACTACTTCGACAACATCGAGACCTTCAAGGGCGTACTGGAAGCCCTGATTGCGATCATCATCTGGCCGGCAATCCTGCTCGGCGTCGACATCAACGTCCGCTAGGGTCGCGCTCCTCGCCGTGGCCTGGCGGAGCGGCCTGCGGGATTGAGCTGAGTCCGGCCCGCTGTCGTAAAATCCTCAAGCGACAGTTCTCCAGATACGGCTCTTTCGAGACATCGCTCGGGCCTGCGCACGTTCGCTCACCAGCGCCGGAACCTCACGTTTGTTGGACGCCGCTCCGGGAACTCTAGACGCCGATGGGGTGCGGCTCGCCGATTGGGGTAGCGCTAGACGAAGCAGCATGGAAGGCCGATGCCCGCGACCAAGCACACTCCCTACGAGGCGGGCCGACTCCGTTAGTGCGTTGCAGGGTCATAGCGGGCGACCGATTCGCTCCTATTGGCGACCGGTGGCCCGGCTGGAGCTGCGCGCCCCACGCCCCGGACCGGAAAACCATCGGTTTACACAGGAACGGGAGGATCGCCCGCGCGCATTTTGACCGCGCTCCCGCTCCCACGCGAAAGCGGGAGCCGCGCGCGGGTCACTCGTGCCGGAGCCGGTGGAAGCGCGGGTCGGCTTTTTGCACATATTTGGGCGCCCGCGGCTCGTCGACGAGGGCCTCCTCATCGATCACCTTCCACGCAGGGTAGGCAGCTTCGATGTCGCCGCGGCTCGCGCCGCGCGGCAGCAGCCTCCGGCGCCCGAGCGCCCACGCCAGCATCAGCATCGTGGCGCCGGGCGCGGCGGCCGCGCTCACCTCCGCACCCATCGCCTCGCGCTGCTCGTCCGTCAGGCCGTGGAACAACCCGAAGTCCAGCAAGAAGCGGAAGCCGGAGCCGACGCTGGTGGCCCGGAGCGCCGCCACGTCGCCCTCGATGAGCCGCACCTCGACACCGGTGTCCTGGGCCCGCTCGCGCGCCTTGCGCAGGGCCTTCGGGACGAAGTCCACGCCCGTGACCTGCCACCCTCGGGCCGCCAGCTTGACCGCCCAGATCCCGCTGCCGCAGCCGAGGTCGAGCGCCTGCCCGTAGGGCGGTTCGCGCCCTGCCTCCTCGCGGGCAAACAGCGCCGAGATCTGCTCGACGATCGGCATTGACTTGACCATTCCCTCCCAAGGGGTGAAGCCGACCCGGTAGAGGATCCTGTAGGCAGGGCTCATGGCGTCCTCCTTAGTTTGCTGACGCAGGCTGGAACGTGGTCTCCGCCCGACGAAAAACCCTCCGACCCGATGGTGGATACCGGAGTGTCGCATTGCGCGAGAGGCAGCAGCGGTCGGCGCGTAGAGGAGCTCCGAGCCCCAGAAGTGGCGGACGGTTTCGCCGTCAGGATGGAACACGTTCAGCGTCGTGTCACGCGCAAGCGTGCGTCCATCGCGTCGACGGCGCGTGGATCTAGCTTGATCCCGTGGCGAGCGGCGAAGCTCTTTCCTCGCTGACGCTCGTTCGCGAGGCCGTCGAGTCCGCGCTCGGCAGGTCGAACGAAAACGTCGAGCCGGCGCCAGCGGCAGACTCGACTGAAATCCGCCCGCCCATCCGCTCGACGAGCTCTCGGCAGATATAGAGGCCGAGACCCGTCCCCCCGACGCCCCGAGTCATACCCGGATCAAGGCGGTAGAACTTTTCGAAGATGCGAGCTTGCTCGTCTGACGGGATGCCCAGCCCTTCGTCCCGAACGAAGAATTGGACGGATGCAGCGCGGGGCGTGATGCCGATCTCAATCTTGCCGCCGTCGGGCGAATACTTCACAGCGTTCTCCACGAGGTTCACGAGCACCTGCCGGACCTTGTCTCGGTCAGCCCCGACAGCTGACACGGAGTCAGGCACGTGGACAGCGATCGACACGCCGGCGGGCGCCCGGGTGCGGGCCGACTCAACCACCCGCTCGAGGAGGTCGACCGGGTCGAAGGGTTCGATAAACAGATCCAGCCGCCCGGCATCCAGCTGGTTCGCCAGCAGGATCTCGTTGACGATCCGGCTCAGCCGGTCGGATTCCTCGATGATGAGTGCGACAAACCGTTCGCGGCCGGATTCGTCAAGCGCGAAGTCGTGCCTGCGAAGAGTCTGCGCCGCACCGTAAACCGCGGCGAGCGGCGTCCGAAGCTCGTGCGACGCCGTCGCGACGAACTCCGCCTTCAGCTCGTCGAGGTGGTGCGCCGCCGTTACGTCGCGAAATGCGTAGACCGTCCCTCCAAAGAATTCCACGCCGGAGATGGAAATCCACCGTTCGCCGCGCTCCGTTTCGATTGGCAGCGTGTCCGGCTCGCCAGACTCCGGCGCGCTTGCTATCGGGATGCGATCGGCGAGCGATCGCCAGCCTGGGATGACGTCTGCGGCGGCCCGCCCGAGCACCTCTTCGGCGGCGACTCCGATGATCGCCTCCGCCGCGGGGTTCCAGAGGCGAACGATTTCTACCTGATCGAGGAACAAGAGGCCATTACCCATGAATGTGAGTACACGGGCGGCCTCAGCACCTTCTTGCACTTGCCGGTAAAGCCGTCCGGCATCGACAGCGAGGCCCCCCATGCGCGCTAGATGCTCGGCGAGCGCGAGGTCGGCTCGACCGTACGTTCGGCCGGGAGCCGTCGCGACGAACGTGAATACGCCCACGACGCGACCGCGTGAGACCAAGGGCACGCAAATCCGATCCTCTTCGAGCACCGGCCGACCGGCTCGTGCTGCTTCCAGGCCGAGAGAATCAACGTCAAAGGCCGGGTCGGTCGCCCGCGCCGGACGCGGTTCGCCGTGAAGCGCGATAACTCGGCGCGCGTGGCCATCCTCCTCGACTAAATCGAGTGTGCACCAGTCTGCGAAGCTTCGAACGGCGAGAGCGGCTACGTGCTCGAGCCCGATTCCCGTTTCTGGCGGGGAGGACAGCAGGCGGCTTGCCTCGGCAAGGAAAGCAAGCCTCGCTTGGCCTTCGCTCGACTCGTCGCGTAGGGCGTCCGCACGCGCGAGAAGGCGTTCCCGTTCCTCTTCCGCGCGTCGGCGCTCGCTCAAATCTACGACGACCCCCTGCGTATACAGAGGTTGACCCTCGTCGTCTCGAATCGTCAACGCTACGTCGGCGATGTCGACGATGCGCCCGCTTCTAGCCACCAGGCGATACTCGCTTCGAAAGATCTGTTGCCGCGCCGCAGTAACCTCGCGCTCGACGCGGGCACGATCGTCGGGATGAATCGCGTCGACGAGCAGGAGTGGACGTCCTATGCATTCCTCTTGGGCGTACCCGAGGAGAGGACTGACCTGGGCACTCACGCTCAGTGGAGCGCCGCGCTGACCGGGAGCGTGGAGGTACGTGATGACAGGGAGCTGCTCGACAAGCGCGTCGTACTTCGCGTGCGTTTCGCGCAGCTGCCTGTCTGATCGCCGCGCCTCGTCGACATCCGTGATGACGAGCAGCGCTCCATTCGCTT
>JBBQXP010000093.1:0-10547 GCA_038209555.1 Gaiellales bacterium | reverse complement strand
GCAGTCGTCGTCTGCCCTTCTCGACGGGAGGGTTTCGGGCTCACCTGTGCGGAAGCGATGGCACACGGCCGGGCCGTCGTGGCGAGTGCGGTCGGCGGGCTCACCGAGCTCGTCGAGCATGAGGTCACAGGACTCCTCGTGCCTCCTCGAGATCCGCCCGCGCTCCGCGCCGCGATCGACCGTCTGCTCGCCGACTCCGACCTCCGGGCACACCTTGGCGCTGAAGGGAGGAGACGCGTCGCTCGCACGTGCGGCTGGCAGCCGGTGATCGATGCCACGCTCGAGACGTACGAGCGGGCAATCCGACCACACGTCCGCGGCTGACGCACCCAGCTTCCAGCCACCCGGAAGGCACGAAGTCGGGCACCGAGGGCGACGGATCCCAGATGGGCTCCGCATCCTTGCGCCCTCGACCGAGCCGGTAGACGGCGAGGCCGCCAGACGCAACGAGGCCCGCGAGAAGTGCGGCCATGAATCCGGCGACCGCGCGCGAACCATGTACCTGAGGAGCCCGACGGGCGGCCCACGCCGCTCCCAGGGTCGACGGTTCGCGATGGACCGCTGCCGCGGCGAGCGTGGGCCGCTCGACGGATCGGGTCCCGGTGGGCCGGAGCGAAGACAGGCCTGGTGTTGCACCCTCTGGTGTCCGCGGGCTCTTCCCTGCCGTGCGGACCCCAGTCGGCTCGCGGATGCTGGGTTCTGCCGCATGGAGGGCAACGACGGCGCTGGACGGGGAGGACGCAGGGGCAGCCACTCCAGGCGCCGGCGCGTGGTCGGCAGCGGGGCTCTGAGCGCCTTCAGTCTCGGGTGGTGGCGCCGGGGCCACCGGAGACGCTTGGCCCGAAGCCGGCCCGGCTTGTTCGGCCGCGGGGCTCTCGGAGGGCGTGGGCTCAGCGTCGGCCTCGGCTTCCTCGGCGGTCTCGGGGGCCGAGACCCGGGGTGGTAGAAAGCTCTCGGGATCCAGGTAGCCGCCTGCGTCCGAAGCCTGGCGAATCCCCAGGTGTACGTAGGGCTGGGCCCACTCGCTCACCCCGCTCGACCCGAACGTGCCCACCTGTGCGCCCTCGGCGACGGAAGCACCCTTGACCTCTGTGATGGTTCCGAGATGGAGGAGCGTCACCGACAGGCCGTCGGGCGTTCGAATCGTGACCGTGCGGCCGCCGCCGGGCACCGTCCCGGCGAACGTGACGCTCCCCGCCGCAGGTGCGAGCACAGGCTCTCCCGCGGACCCGCCGACATCGACTCCCCGGTGCTGACCCGCGGCGTACGGGTCCCCGTCGTAGCTGAAGTGCTGCAACACCGGCCCGCTCGCAGGCCAGGTCCAGGCGTGCGCGGGCGACGCGCCGACCAGGAACGCGAGGAGGACCGGCAGCAGCAAGTTGTGCTTGCCCACACTGCCTCCTCCGTTGTCTGATTCGTAAACAAACGAGAGGATAGCGCCGTCCGACGTGGTTGTCAAGATAGGCGACATGAGAGATGTCGATCTGCCCCGATACGCGCGGCTGTACGGTGTGATCCCGTGCCAGTCCCACGCGAGAGAACGTCGTCCGCGGCGCCCGCCGCATGATTGCGCCTCTTCTCATCCTCGGCGTCCGCCGGTCAGGCACCACGCTCCTGCGGGTGATGCTCGACCGAAACCCGGAGCTCGCGGTGCCGGACGAGTCCTACTTCATTCCGCAGCTTGCGGACAGGCATGCAGGGAAAATCGAGCCGGATGCGTTCGTGGACGACTTGCGGCGCATTCCGACCCTGCTCGAGTGGGGGGTCGACGCGGAGGACGTCCGCCGCCGTCTCCGCCCCGGCATGACTGTTGGCGATGCGATCGGGGCCGTCTACGAGAGCTACGCGGCCGCGCACGGGAAGCCGCGCTGGGGTGACAAGACACCGATGTACATGCGGCATCTGGCGCTTCTCGAGCGCCTCTTTCCGGACGCCGGGTACGTCCACCTGATCCGGGACGGCCGCGACGCCGCTCTCTCGTTCCTGCAGATGCCCGACGGTGTCGTCACGAAGACATGGGCACACCCGACGACCGTCGCCGACTTCGCCTGCCAGTGGCGGACCGAAGTCGAGGCGGCCCAGGCCCTGGGCGGTCGAGTGGGGCCCAGCCGCTACCTGGAGGTGCGTTATGAGGACCTCGTCGAGGCCCCGGAACGGCATCTCGCGGGAATCGCCAAGTTTGCGGGGCTCTCCTACGACCCTGCGATGCTTGGCTACGCGGGTCAGGTCGACCTCACCCGAAAGCCGCACCAGCAGAGTCTCGGCCGGCCGCCGACACCGGGGCTCCGGAACTGGCGCCGCGACCTTGGGGCGGACGACGTCAGGGGCTTCGAGGCGGTGGCCGGCGAGCTTCTGCAAAGCCTCGGCTACGAGCTGGCTACTGCGGGGAAGCCGACAGCGGCGTCGCGGGCGAAGCTCGCGTCCTACCGCGCCCGGACGGCGGCCTACAGAGCGGTCAGCTACGGGCTGCGGCGTTCGCCTCTCTGGCGCTCGCGGCACCCTGTGCTCGCATAGCGGCACGCACGTCGCCGACAGCAGCGCTATCGGAGCAACCAGGGATGCCGCCGCCGCATCGGATGCGAGCGGCGGGGCTCGACGCCACGGCGCTCGGGCCACCAGCCCGAGCCCTTCTAATCCTTGGGGGAGTTCTCCCCGCGGATAGCGAGCAGGAGCCCGTTCAGGGACAGATAGTAGTTCCTGTTCGTGGCGATGCCGACGGCGTACTCGCCCGCGTTGAAGCGCCACACCAGTTGTCCGTCCGACGCCCGTAGCGCGTACGTCTTCCCGTCCAGCGTCGAGAAGAGCACGAGGTTGCCGACGATCAGCGCCGGCGCGTGGATCCGGCCGCCCACGAAGTGGCGCCACATGACGGCTCCGTCGGTGGCTCGAAATGCGCGCATGACCCCGTCGTACGAGCCGACGTAGACCCGCCCGTACGCAATCGCGGGTGTTGCGTATCCGAGTGGCCCCATCTGCTGTGTCCAGATCACCCGGCCTGTCCGTGCCGAAAAAGCCACGACCTTGCCTGCCCGCGAGGTCGTGTAGAGGCGGGCCCCGTCGGTCGACGCGCTCGCGTAAAAGCTCTCGTACCGAAGGACGTCGCGCTTCACGTATGTGCTCCAGAGCTTCTGCCCGTTGTCCCGGCGGAGGCAGAAGACGGCACCCGTATACGTGCTGACGCACAGCTTGTTGCCGTAGATGGACGGGCTCGAGTTCATCCGCCCGCCCGCGTCGTAGGCCCAGCGAATCGCGCCGGTCTTCACGTTCGCCGCGAAGACGCGACCATCCGTCGAGGCGAAGTACGCCGTGTCGTCGAGGACGACCGGCGAGGATTCCACCTTGCCGCCGGTCGTCACGCGCCAGAGGCGCTTCCCGTTCGACCGCGCGAGGCCGGAGACGCTGCCATCGTGCGAGCTGACGACCAGGATCGGGCCCGCGATCGCCGGTGTCGAAGCCGTAGCACCGGCGGCTTTCCTCGTCCAGATGATTCGGCCGGTCTTTGCATCGAGGGCGACCGTCTTGCCGCGCTCGAGGTTCACGTAGAGCTTCCCGTCGCAGAAGCTGGGCGGGTACTCCATGACGTCTTTCATCCCCCGAGCCCAGACCGTCGGCCGTACCGGTTTGCCGAGCCTGAGCTCGGTGCGGGCGAAAGTCCGCTGTGGGTTTCCTCCGAAGGTGAGCCAGCAGGGTCCCTCGGGCTTCTCTTCTGTGGGCTGCTCCTCGGTGGTCGTCTCCGCGGCTGTCGATTCCCCCGGCAAGGTCTCGCTCGCGGTCGAGACGGAGACCCCCTCGAGATCCGTGTCCAGCGCGCCGGAAGGCAGGTCGTTGGCTCGGAGGACGGCGGCGACTGCGATGCCGCCCAGGAGCAGAACCAGCGCAGCCGCAGCGAGGATGATTTTCTTGCGCATAGGGAAACGGGCTGGGGCGGACCCTCTCTCGAGTATGCCAGCGGCTGCGGCGGGGTCGCGCCGCCAGGCGCCCTAGACGACTTCCTTGTTCTGTTGGCCCGCCACCGCCGGGCGTCCGAGCCCGGTCGGGCCCGCCACCGCAGGGCTTGGAGCGGCGACACCTAGCGGAGCGAGGAGCGCCGCGGCCGCTGTGGCGAGCGTACCCCACATGAGCGGATCCTCGAAGAACCCGCTGTAGAAGAGCGAATGGACGACGAGGAGGAGGAACGCTGCGCCGAGCGCGAGCCCCAGGGCATGGTCCTGCCGGCGGTAGGTGCGCACGAGCATCACTGCACCGCCCGTGAGAAACGCGAGGTATGCGAGCACGCCGAGGACGCCTAGCTCCGCCGTGACGGTCAGCGGTGTCGTATGCGAGGGCTTGCGGACCCGATTACCCTTTGCCCGCGCAAGCTCCCTGCTCTCGCGCGCCTCGGCCCCGATTCCCACTCCCACGAGGGGATGCTCCCGGATCACGTCGACGGCGTTCTCGACTAGGTCCGACCTTCCACTCGTGAGCCGTCGCAGGCTGTCGTCTTTCCCGGTGGCCAGGAGCACCGGGACTGCCAGGAGGACGAACGCCAGGGTGGCTGCCAAGATGACTCGTCGGCTGTGCGCGTCGGCGGCGACGAGGCTCACAGCGAGGACTCCCGCCCCGAGAGCCACCATGCTCGATTGGGAGTAGGAAAAATAGAGGCCGATCCAGAGGAAAGCGACCAGCGCACTTCCGGCGAGCAGACCGATTCGTCCCAGCCAAAGGGCCGCGACGAGCACGACGATCGCGAGCGCGAGATGGCGCCCGTAGATGCTCGGATCCTTGAAGACTGAGGTGACCCGGAAGAAGGTGGTGTACGCGTTGCTCACCTCGAGATCTGGCGCGAAGAAAAGATCACCGCTCTTGAGTTGCCAGAGCCCGACTGCGGTGAACGCGCAGGCGAGCGACACAAGGGCGGTCGCAAGGGCGCGAGGGGTCCAGCGCTCGAAGGGTGAACGCGCGACGACAGCTGCGAGCGCCGAGAAGGGAAGCAGGAAGAAGACGAGCGCGATCGTGCCGTTGCGAGCGTCGGTCGACCAGGAGAGGGACGCCGCCGCGAGTAGGTTGAACACGGCCGCCGGGCCCGCGAAGAGGAGCGGGATCGGCTTCAGCTCGGCTCCGTGCAGAACCCGCGCGACGAACGCCAGCACGGCGGCCGCTAGCACGAAATAGAGGGGCAAGAGGAGCAGGACGTCGTCTCCGGCAAACCCGACGGGGACACGGAAGGGCGCGGCCACGAGAAGCCCCACGGGAGTCCAGGCCGGAAAGCGGTAGAAGGCGAATGTCGCCGCGAGCAGGGCGGCTCCAGCAAGCGCCGTGGCGGCGAGCCGGGGCGCAGAGGAGAACGCCGGCTCGAGGTCAGTCCGCGTCACGAGCGAGAGCCCGAGCAGGATCTCGGCGGCGGCGAGCGCCGCGAGCGCCGGGACGACGATCCACTTGCTCCGGCCTAGGAGGGCTGCGGCGGCGGCGGCCCCACCGACGGCGGCGGCGAGCTCCACCGTGGCACCCTCGATCGCCATCCGCGGAACTGTAGATGGTCGATCGACAACTACCACACCCTCCGATGGCCCGTCTCCGAGGGCACGCCAATTGCAGATCGGCCATCCAGTCGGTAGCCGGAGCGCCCGATCTGCGCTGGTAGAGTCGGGCCGCTATGCGCCCGGAGAGAGAGCCTGCGCGCGACCAGCCGCGCCCGCTCACCGATCTCGAGGCCGAGCGAGAGGTGAGCCTGGCCGGAGTCGGCCAGACCATTCTCCGGCGCTGGTGGCTCGTCGCGGCCGGCGTCGTGGTAGGAGCCGTGATCGGCTATCTGCTTTCGCTCGGGGGTGGGAACGTGTTCCAGGCCAGGGCGACCGTCTACCCTGGAAACCAGCTCTCGCCCTCCGGGAACCAGGCGATCCAGAGCCCCGCGACGAACCCCGCGACCGTGGGTCAGGTGGCGCGAAGCGACGAGGTCGTTCAGGAGGTGTCCCGCAAGGTTGGAGTTGACCCAGGCCGGCTGCGCCGCGGGATCTCGACGAAGCAGGTCGGGGTCACGCAGACCCGGGCGACAACGACCACGGTGCAGCTCGTCGAGATCGGTGTTTGGGGGCCCTGGCGGGCCGAGAGCGCAAAGGCAGCCAACCTGATCGCGGAGATCGTGGTCGACAAGACCTCCGGGTACGTCGACGTGAAGATCAAGGCGCAGGAGGAGCTCCTCGCGGGCCAGACCCGCGAGCTCGCGCTGATCGAGCGCCGGATCAACGACTACAACGCCGCGGTCAGCTCGGCCCAGGGGCTCTCGCAGGTCGAGCGGCTGATCCTGAGCACTCAGCTGAGCCTCTTCGAGCAGCAACGCGGCCAGCTGCTGGAGCAGCAGGCGGAGACGCGTCAGCTGCTGGAGCTGGCCCGCCAGGTCGAGCGGGGACGAGTCCTGACGAAGGCCGTTGCGACCAAGGTGCCGGCCCGGAGCCCGAAGAGCTCGATCGTCGCCGGCGGTGTCATCGGCCTCCTCGTCGGCATCGCGCTGGCGCTTCTCTGGACGCCTCTGATCGCTTCCCGCCGCGCACCGGCCTAGACCCATGATCGACGGCAAGCGCGTCGCGGTGGTCGTGCCCGCTTACGACGAGGAGGCGCTGATCGGGTCCACGGTCTCCTCGATCCCGGCGTTCGTCGACCGGATCTTCGTCGTCGACGACGGCTCGAAGGACGGGACGGCGGAGAGGGCACGCGGCGCCGACTCACGTGTCGACCTGATCGCCCACGAGCGGAACGAAGGGGTCGGGGCGGCCATCGTCTCCGGGTACCGGCGGGCGATCGCCGAGGAGATCGACGTCACGGGCGTCATGGCAGCCGACGGCCAGATGGATCCCGATGACCTCGAGACGCTCGTCTCGGCGGTCGGCCGGGGCGAGTGCGACTACGCGAAGGCCAACCGGCTCTTCACCGGCCAGGCGTGGAAGCTCATCCCGCGCACCCGCTACATCGGGAACGCGATCCTCTCCTTCCTGACCAAGATCGCGTCCGGCTACTGGCACGTTGCCGACTCGCAGTCCGGCTACACGGCCGTGAACCTCGAGACGCTGAAGCTCCTCGACCTCGACCGCATCTACCGGCGCTACGGCTTCCCGAACGACATCCTCGTGCATCTGAACGTGTGGAACCGCCGCGTCCGTGACTATCCCTCGCGGCCGATCTACGGCATCGGCGAGCGGAGCGGCATCCGCCTGAGCCGCGTCGTGCCGGCGATCGCGTGGCTGCTGGTGAAGGGCTTCTTCTGGCGCCTGAAGGAGAAGTACGTGATCAGGGACTTCCACCCGCTCGTCCTCTTCTACTTCCTCGGCTTTCTGTTCGTAGGCGTCGGGCTCCTCCTCGGAATCGTGGAGACGGCTCTCCGCCTCGCCGGTAACAGCATCACGGTGGCCACGATCGTCCTCGTCGCCCTCCTGGTCATCTCCGGCACCCAACTCCTGCTCTTCGCGATGTGGTTCGACATGGAGTCGAACAAGGACCTGCGCTGAGCTTTGCGCGGGCTGAGCCGGCGTCGCTCCGGCCGCGAGTCGGTCAGTACTTGAGCAGCGCCTTCGCGCCGATCTCGTTCACGCACGGATCGCAGCGCGCGAACTCATCGGCATAGCCGTTCAGCGCCACCGCGGCGCCGGCTGCCTCGGCGTCCGTATCGACCACGTTGAACCACCCCATCCAGCCTCCCTGGGCGAACTTCGACTGGTGGGCGTGGAACATGTAGAGCCCCTTGTGGTGGAAGTCGATCTCGAGGATGCAGCGCTCGCCCTGCCCGAGGGTGACGGTGTCCGTGTACTCGTGGTGATCGGTCGACCCGGTGCGATAGAGGCGGAAGAACTCACCGTGGAGGTGGAAGGAGTTCACGAGGTCGTATTCGGTCATGTTGGCGAGGTAGATCCGGACTGTCTGCGAGCGCTTGGCGACGATGGGGTACTTGGCGTAGTAGAAAGCGCGGCCGTTGACGGCGTGCACTTCGTTTTGCTCGTCGCCGTCGAGGTCGAAGCCCGAGAGCACCATGACGAGCTCCTGCGCGGGAGGCCTCGGCTCGGGCGGGTCGATGACGAAGGCTCCGTAGAGGCCGCGCTGGATGTGCTGGGCGAGCGGGCTCGTGTGGCAGTGGTAGGCCTGTATCCCGTAGGGCCGTGCCTCGAACTCGTACGTGAAGGACTCTCCGGGTGCCACCGGGTCGAGGACGCCGTCCATCCGCGGTGCGTGGATCCCGTGGAAGTGGATCGAGTGCGGGTGGGTGCCCTCGTTCCGGAAACGGACACGTAGGAGGTCACCCTCGGTGGCACGGATGACAGGACCGGGGACGGTGCCGTTGTACGTCCAGGCCGGAAAGTGGATGCCCTTTGCGACCTCGATCTCGCGGTTCTCCGCCACCAATTCGACCTCCCGGATCCGCCCCCGGCTCGCCGGCTCGGCAGCCGGCGGAACCAGCAGAGCCTCGCTCTCGCCCCGTGCACCGGGCGCCTCGAGACCGCCCATGCGGTGGCCGGAATGCTCCTGAGCGCCATGACTCTCAGCCCGGGCGTCCTCGGGGAGGAGGTGTCGGAGCAGCGGCGCCGCTCCGAGCACCGGCGCAGCGGCGATCAGGAAGCGCCGCCGGCTGAGCGGCGTCATGGCAGCACCAAACAATCCGTGCGGACGGAACTCATCACCAGGTGCGACGAGCGAGTGCGAGGTTTGATTGACGTTCCTGCCTGGTCCATCAGGCTAGAAACGTAGCCCCTCCAGGCTAGGATGCGTCTGTGAGCACTGCTCTTGTCACCGGCGGCGCCGGCTTTCTCGGGTCCCACCTTTGCGACTTCCTGCTCGACAAGGGGCACCGGGTGCTGTGCGTCGACAACCTGGACACAGGCTCGCTCCAGAACATCGAGCACATCAGGGCCGACGACTTCGTCTTCGTGAACCACGATCTGACGGAACCGTTCCATTTCGAGGAGCCGGCCGACCTCGTCTTCCACCTGGCGAGCCCGGCGAGCCCGATCGACTACCTGCGCCTGCCGCTCCACACGCTCAAGGTGGGCTCCTACGGGACGCACCACATGCTCGGCCTCGCCAAGCTGAAGCGGGCGCGTTTCCTGCTCGCCTCGACCAGCGAGGTGTACGGCGATCCGCAGGTGCACCCTCAGCCGGAGACCTACTGGGGGAACGTGAACCCGATCGGGCCCCGAGGCGTCTACGACGAGGCGAAGCGGTACGCCGAGGCGCTGGCGATGGCGTATCACCGGCAGCAGGGCGTCGACACGTGCATCGTCAGGATCTTCAACACCTACGGGCCCCGCATGCGGCCGAACGACGGCCGCGCGATCCCGACCTTCATGCGACAGGCGCTCGAAAACAAGCCGCTCACCGTCTTCGGCGACGGGAGCCAGACACGGAGCTTCTGCTACGTGGATGACCTCATCCGGGGTCTGTACGCGCTTGCGACGAGCGGAGAGCATCTGCCCGTGAATATCGGAAACCCGATCGAGAAGACGCTCCTCGAGCTTGCGGAAGCGGTCATACGGGTGACACGGTCGGCGAGTGAGGTCGTCTTCGAGGCGCTCCCCGTCGACGACCCCCAGGTGCGCCAGCCCGACATCACCAGGGCGCGGCAGTTGCTCGGGTGGGAGCCGACGGTCGAGCTCGATGAAGGCCTCGAACGAACCCTCGACTCCCTCGGAGGAAAGCCGGTCGGAACCGTCAGCGCCTGACAGCGCCCCCAGCCGGACGGCGGGTCAGCATCGCGGGTGGTGGCGCAGTTTGAAACCGACCGGAAAGGCCGAGGAAAAGCCCGATTGGGGGACGGGAACCTGTCCGTGGGATCCGCCCCCCAATCGGACGCGGACGCCCAATGGCCGGTAGCCCAAAAGGCTAGCCCCCCCGACACGTCGAGCGTGCCCCATGATGGTAGTGGAGAGACCATCGGATCGAGCCCCTAAAAAGGTGGCGTCGGCGCCCTGTATCGCGCGTCCTACGCTCGTCAGGCCGGGGGTTCGACCCGCACTCCGGCCCTTATTCGTCAGATGACTCGTCTGGGTGAGCGATTCACGGGCTTGACCTTTTCTTGACACGCCTTCGGCTCGGTCATGACATCCAGCCGCTACCCTTCAGCTTCGCTCGGCGCGCTGCCGATGAGAAACGTTCGGGGTCTTACTACCGGGAGTCTGATGCTCAAGAGAATCGTTCCACTTTTGCTCGCCGTTTTCTGCGCGCTCGTTCTCGTCTCCGCTGCCTCTGCAGCGCGGGGGATGAAACTCGGGATCTACGACAGCGCCCAGGCCCTGGGGAACACCGGTCAGGCCTTCCAGCAGTTCAGCGAGCTTCGCGCGCAGGTCGTGCGTGTGACGCTGAACTGGCGGGACGCTTCGCCGACGAAGCCTGCGCTGGGCACCTTCGGCGACCCGGCGAGTTACCGGTGGTCGAAGCCAGGCCACTACGACTACGACCAGATGGTGCGGGAAGCGGCCCTCCGCGGTATCGATGTCGTCTTTACGATCCTCTATACACCGGCATGGGCCGGCGGTGGGACAAAGGGCCAGCTCGTCCCCAAGAACATGGCGTGGCTGCAGGCGTTCGCC
>JBBQXP010000092.1:0-10854 GCA_038209555.1 Gaiellales bacterium | reverse complement strand
ACACTCTCCGGGAGCGGTGGCTTCGACGGATCCTCTTCGGCGGGTGCACTGGCCGGTGGCTCGAGCTCGAGCTGCTCCTCGATCCCCAGGAGGCCTGCTGCGAGCACGGCCGCGCCTGCCAGGTACGGGTTCGAGAGACCTGTGGGCGCACGGTTCTCGACGTGGCGAGACTTGACGGAGCCGCCCTTGATCCGGACGAAGGCCGAGCGGTCCTCAAAGCCCCAGGAGACGTTCGTGGGGCTGAACGTGTGCGTCCGCCGTCGCTTCATGCAGTTCACGGTCGGCGCGAGCAGCGCGTAGATCGAGCGAGCATGCCGGAGCTGCCCCGCGACGAACTGGCGGCAGAGGTCGGAGATGCCGGCCTCTGCGCTCTCGTCGGCGAAGAGGTTCTCGCCGCTCTCCCGGTCGAGCAAGCTGAAATGCGTGTGACAGCCGGACCCGGCCGAGTCCGCGAACGGCTTCGACATGAAGGTCGCGCGATACCCGTTCAGGTGCGCGAGCTCCTTGACCGCGTTCTTGAAGGTGAAGGCATCGTCGGGGCCCGCCATGCCGGTCGCCGGGACGAAGTTGACTTCCCACTGCGAGCCCGCGTACTCGCAGTTCGCGGTGATGATCCCGATCCCGATCGCATTCAGCTGGCCGACGAGCTCCTGTACGAACGGGACATACGTGTTCCTGACGGTGTTGAAGATGTGGTACCCCTCGAAGAGGAGCCCGTTGGTATCCGGATCGAGTAGGTAGAACTCCGGCTCGAAGCCACTCATCGGCTCGTAGCCGAGCTCGTGACAGCGGTCGAGAACGCGCCGGAAGACATGACGCGGCAGTGCAGCGAGCGGACGGCCGTCGTCCCAGACCGAGTCGCAGATGAAGCGCGCCGTGGCGTCGACCCAGGGGATGACCTTCGCCGTCCCGAGGTCCGGAATCAGACGCTGGTCGCCGTACCCGACCTCTTCGTTGTAGAGCGTTCCCGGCACCACGTCGGAGCGGCTGTCCAGCACGCCCGCGCCGCCATACATGTTCAGGCCCCCCTCCGCATACCCCGCGGCGTGTCCGATCGGGATCAGCTTGGAGCGGCTCGTGCCGTGCATGTCGGGCAGCTCGAACCGGACGAACTCGATCCCCTCCGAGCTCCAGCCGTCCAGAATCTTCGCCGCGTCCGATGCCATTTAGGCGGTGTACCGGTAATCGGCGTGCCCGCGGGGACGGGTGAGCCCGATGCAGGGAACGATGGCGACCGTGCTCCTCAAGCTGCGCGGGAGGTTACTAAGCGACCGATGAGTTTTGGGGGCTTCCACCAGTCTCAAGTAAAAAGACCGCAGGACCAAGGGAGGAAGGTTGCAGTGACCGAGCATAGAGTCGGAACGCGCGAGGAGTGGCTTGCCGCGCGTGTAAAGCTGCTCGAGAGCGAGAAGGAGCTGACCCGGCGCAGTGACGAGCTCGCGCGGGAGCGACGCGAGCTTCCCTGGGTGCGGGTCGACAAGGAGTACGCCTTCGAAACAGACGAAGGTACGAAAACACTGTCGGAGCTCTTCGGCGGGCGCTCGCAGTTGCTCGTGTTCCACTTCATGTTCGGCCTGGAAGACACGGAGGGTTGCCCGGGCTGCTCGTTCATGGCGGATCACGTCGACGGCGCCGTCGCCCACCTCGAGCACCGCGACGTGGCGTTCGTCGCCGCCTCGCGCGGGCCGCTAAAGAAGCTCGGCGCCTACAAGCGCCGCCTGGGCTGGAGCTTCCCATGGGTGTCGTCGCTGGGAAGCGACTTCAACCTGGACTTCGCCGTATTCACCGAGGAGGAACGTCGAACCGGCACCGGGTTCAACTTCGGTACCCCACGGAGAGCCGATCTCAACGTGCGGCAAGACGAGCTGCACGGCTTGAGTGCCTTCGCGCTCGAGGACGGGGTCATCTACCACACGTACTCGTGCTACGACCGCGGCACAGACGTGCTGCACGGCACCTGGCAGCTGCTCGACCGGGCGCCGAAGGGACGCGGCGACAACTTCGAGAACTGGCCGCGCCGCCACGACGAGTACCAGGACTAGGCGCGAGCGCCCGGCCCGTAGGCCAGCGCGAGGAGGTTGCCCTGCTCGAAGCGTCCCGGTGCGAGGCTCTCCACGTCGATCTCATGGCTCTCGCCAAGCACATGCGCGGCGGCGACCTCGCCGACCGAGGGCGCGAGCTTGAAGCCGTGCCCTGACCACCCGAGCGCGAGGTAGAGCCCTTCGACACCGGGAGCCCAGCCCAGGATCGGGTTCCAGTCGGGCGTGTAGTCATAGGCGCCCGCGAATCCTCCGAGCCATTCCGCATCGGCATACGAAGGGACGCGAGCACGCAAGGCTGCACGCACGGCCGCCTCGTAGCCCTCGTCGACGACGCGGCGGCATTCGTCTCTCGAGTCGAGCAGCTCCTCCGGCTGGTAGGCGACGACGAGCGCCGTTCCCGCCCGGTCGGGCCGGAGAACAAGATTTGTCGCCATGTCCGAGAAGGTCCGCCGGGCCTGCGGTCGGTCCAGAGACTGGCGGACGCGTGCGACCTGAACACGGCGAAGTGAGACCGGCAGATCGACACCGGCCGTGCGAGCGAGCTCAGGCCCCCAGCCTCCGGCGGCGTTCACGACCGTGCCCGTGGACAGAAACCCCGCGTCCGTCTCGACGCCGGTCACCCGTCCCGCTTCGATCCTGATCGCGGTCGCCGCCCGCCCGAGGAGCGGCCGGACGCCGAGCCGGACTCCTGCCGCGAACCAGCCAAGCGCCATCTTCTGCGCATCCGCGTAGCCGCCGTCGTGCTCGTAGGCGGCGCCCGCAACGCCGTCGAGGGAAAGCAGCGGCTCGAGTTCCTCGATCTCGTCCGGTCCCACCACTCGGGTGTCGACCCCCCAGGTCACGAGACGCTCGACGTTCTCGGCGAGCCGCTCCAGCCGCTCGGCGTCGCACGTCAACAGGTAGCCGGTGGCGACGTAGCCGGCGTCACCCGCCCCCACCTCCTCCGGCCAACCCTTGATCAGCTCGACGCCCCGCATCGCCAGCCGAGCCGGGGCCTCGTTCGAGTAGTGGCGGCGCACCATCGAGAAGGAGAGCCCCGAGTCTCCGGCGCCGACGGTGTCCCGCTCCAGGAGCACGACCGAGCCCGCGCCCCGCGAGGCGAGCTGGAAGGCGATGCTCGTCCCGAAGAGCCCCGCGCCCACGACGACCACGTCGGCCGTTTCCGTGCTCATGCGCGAAGTATCATCCCGCGTCATGACCGCGAGCACGGCCTTCGCGCGGTTGCGGGCTGCCGTCGTCTTCGTCCCGGCGTGCTAGCCGTCGAGCTGCAGCGCTTCGGCGGTCCCGAAGGGCTCGTGCCGGTCGAGCTGCCGGACCCGGAGCCCGGACCTGGGGAGGCGCGCGTGGATCTCGTCGCGGCCGCTCTCAACCGCCGTGACTGGTGGATCCGAAAAGGCGGGAAGGTGGCCCTTCCGGCCGTGCTCGGATCCGACGGGGCGGGGGTGGTCTCGGCCGTGGGTTCGGGCGTCGAGGAGGTCGAGGTCGGCGACGAGGTCGTCATCAATCCATCACTCGGTTGGGGCGACGCGGAGGACGCGCCCGGACCGGACTTCCGGATCCTCGGCGTGCCAGACCAGGGTACGTACGCAGAGCGAATCGTCGTGGAGGCCTCGCAGCTTCGGCCTCGCCCCCGCGGTTACACCTGGATCGAGGCCGCCGCGATGCCGCTCGGAGGACTGACTGCCTGGCGCGCTGTCGTGACTCACGCCAGGGCCCGGGTCGACCGAACGATCCTCGTTCCGGGCGCCGGCGGAGGCGTCGCTACCTTCGTCATCCAGATTGCCGCGGCGGTCGGTGCCCGCGTGCTCGTCACGTCGTCAAGCGCGGAGAAGCTCGAGCGGGCGCGCAGTCTGGGCGCCGAGGGCGGCGCGAACTACGGCGAGGCGGACTGGCCAGAACGGCTCGGCCCGGTAGACGCCGTCGTCGACAGCGTCGGTGGCGCGAGCTGGCCCGGAGCGCTCCGCGCCCTCCGTCCGGGGGGACGGCTCGTCAGCTTCGGGGACACGGCGGGGGAAGTGGCGCAGGTCGAGCTCGCGCAAGTCTTCCTCTCGTGGATTCGGATCCAGGGCACGACCATGGGCAGCCCGCGCGAGTTCGACGCACTCCTTCGACACGTCGCCGGGCGCGCTGGCGCCCAGTGGTGGACAGCGTTTTCCCGCTCCGCGACGCTGCGGCAGCGCATGAGCGTCTGGACGCGCAGGACCGCTTCGGCAAGGTCGTGCTCGCCGTCGACGAGGGTCGGCTGTAGCGGCCGAAGAGATCTAGTCGACGAGCTTGCGCGTCATCGCGAAGATCGCAACGCGCCACATCCCGAGCCCGAACGCGACAAGCACGCCCAGGCGAACGAGGTCGGTCCAGCCTTCGAACCCGAACGCCGCGTGGCGAACGAGCTGAACCAAGTGGTACAGGGGGTTGACGTTCGCCGCGACCTGCGCCCACTCCGGAAGCTGGCTGATGGGAAAGAACGTGCCCGCCACGAGAAAGAGCGGCGTCAGGACCGCGCTGACGACGTAGTTGAAGTTCTCGAACGAGGACGCGAAGCCGGCGATCGAGATCCCGAAGCACGCCCACCCGAAGCCGCCGACGAAAGCGATCCCCGGGACCGTGAGCATCCCCCAGGACGGGTCGAGCCCGAAGACCATGGCGACGAGCATCGGCACGCAGCCGTAGACGCCGGCTCGAGTCGCGATCCAGAGCGCCTCGGCCGTCACGAGCTCCTCGGTGTCGACGGGCGCGGCGAGGATCGCATCGTAGGTCCGCTGGAACTGGTACTTGACGAACGTCCCGAACATGGCCGGAAAGGCGCTCGAGAAGAGCACCGCGGTCGCGACCGTGCCGGTTCCGACGAACTCCACGTAGTCGTAGCCGCCGACCTTGCTGACCAGCGCGCCGAAGCCGAAGCCGAAGGCGAGCAGGTAGATGGTGGGCTCGACCGTCGACGAGAACGTCGACGAGCGCCAGAAGGACGAGAAGTTGACGACCTCGCGCACGAGCACACCCGTGAGCGCCGGCCGCTCGAGGCGCCGCAGCCGCGCGACGCGAGGGGCTGCGGAATCGGCCATCAGTCGATCTCCTCGCCGGTGAGCAACACGAACACGTCCTCGAGATTCGTGGGCCTGCGCTCGCCCTCGGGCGCGCGCCCGTCGGCGCCCTCGATCCCGAGGACCGAGATACTCGTCCCGGTCCGGCGCGTCCGAAGTCCGGCAGCCGCTGCGGCGGCCTCCGCCTCGGCGAGCTTCGCCGGCGGGCCGTAGACCTCGACGGCCTCGAGGCCCGCGTGCGTGGCGACGAGCTCGGCCGGCGGGCCGGCGGCGACAGCGCTCCCGTGAGACATGATCATCACGGTGTCAGCGAGACGCTGGGCCTCTTCGATGTAATGCGTGGACATGAGGATCGTGGTCCCTTCGGCGCGCATGGCGTCGATGAGGGCCCAGAGCTCTTGCCGCACCTGCGGATCGAGGCCGACGGTCGGCTCGTCGAGCAGGAGGAGCCGCGGCCTGTGGACGAGTGCCCGCGCGATCAGCAGGCGCCGGCGCATGCCGCCCGAGAGCTTGCTCACCCGGTCGTGCCGCCGGTCGGGGAGGTTCGCGATCCGAAGCGCCCGCTCGATCGCATCGCGGCGATCGGCCCGTCCGATCCGGTAGAGGTGCGTGAAGACGAGCAGGTTCTGCTCGACCGTCAGCGTCACGTCGAGGTTGTCGAGCTGCGGCACGACGCCGCACTGCGCACGAGCGACCTTCGACTCCCCGGGAAGCGTGAAGCCCAGGACTTCGAGCTCGCCCTCGTCGGCAATCGCCTGGGCAGTCAGGAGCCGCATCGTCGTCGACTTCCCGGCGCCGTTCGGCCCGAGCAGGCCCACGCACGTGCCCTCCGGCACATCGAGGTCGAGGTTCTTCACAGCCGTGATCGACCCGTAGCGCTTGGTGACGCCGCGGAGTCGGATTGCAAGCTCGTCCGCCATGCGACCAGCATGCCAACACCGGGACCGCCCGGGTTGCGCTCTACGGACGAAGAGCCGGGAGAACGTGCTCCGCGAAGAGCTCCATGGAGCGCGTCACCTTCTCGTGGGGCAGGTTTCCGAACGCGAAGAGCAGACACACCTGCTGCAAGCCGAGCGGTTCGACCTGGGCGAGGAGCTGCTCGCGAACGGTCTCCGGCGAGCCGCAGAGGACGATGCCCGCGCCAAGTATGTCCTCGAACGTGTCCGGCGCCTCCATGAAGCGGCCGAAGATCTCCCGGTGGAAGGCGTAGCTGTCGGGGAGGAGCGCCGGGTCGGGCGGCAAGGCAGCGTCCTGGAAGAGAAACATCATGTGGGAGAGCGCCGGATCGCAGTCGGCGATCGCCTCCTCGTCTGTGGGCGCCACGTACACGTTCCGGAAGAGCATGAAGCTCGCCGCGCTCAGCGGCTGGTCAAATCGGTTCGCGGCATCCAGGTAGTGGGCAAGCTTCTCCGCCACGGTCTCGGGGGGCAGGAAGATCGTGGACATGCCGAACCCCTGCGAGGCGACCCATTCGATCGTCTCCGGGCTCTCCGCAGCGGCCCAGATCGGCGGATGCGGCTGCTGCAGCGGGCGCGGGTAGATCGCGGCGCGGCCGACCGAGTAAAAGTCGCCGTGGTGCTCGAACTCGACGTTCGTCCACGCGGCGCGCATCAGATCGAGACCTTCCTGGAACCGAGGTCGCAGCTCGTCGAAGTCCATCCCGAGCTTCTTGACCTCCTGGAAGTCGATGCCGCGGCCCACACCGATCTCGAGTCGCCCGTCCGAGAGCACGTCGAGCATCGCGCTCTCCTCGGCCAGCCGGAGCGGCTGGTGGAACGGGACGACGTTGATCATCGCCCCGACCCGGATTCGCTCCGTGTGCGACGCGAGCGCCGCCACCATCAGATTCGGGGAGGGCAGCAGGTTGTACGCCGTGAAGTGGTGCTCCGAGAGGAAGACCGCGTCGAAGCCAAGCCGCTCGGCGGCGAGCCACTCCTCGAAGTGCTCCCGGTACACCAGTCGCGCGAGCGCAGGGTCGAACGCTGCCGGGTCGTTCTCGTATGGATAGTGGCAGAGGTCGAAGATCGAGACGCCGACGCGCCCGAGCTCTGCCAGCCGGGGAGACATAACCCGTCGAACCCTCTCAGGTCAGCGCTCGAAGCAGGTCGTTGACATACGGTGCCTTCACAGGTACCTTGCGGCACATGGTAGCTGTTCAGGATCCGCTCCTCTCACAGATGCGGAGGGGAACGCTCCAGTACTGCGTGCTCGCCCTGCTCGCCAAGGAAGAGCGCTACGGGTTCGACCTGGTCCGAGGGTTGGCGGAAGTGGACGGGATGGTCACGAGCGAGGGGACGATCTACCCCTTGCTCAGCCGCCTGAGGCGGGACGGGCTCGTGGAGTCGAGCTGGCAGGAGTCGACAGCAGGACCGCCCCGGCGCTACTACCGGCTAACCGACGCGGGACGGACGGCGCTCGAGGGTTTCAGGCTCGAATGGCGCCGATTCCGTGACGCGGTGGATCATTTCGTCGAGAGGAGCGCACGATCATGAGGCCCACGACCGAAAGGCTCGTCGACGACTACCTGAAGCAGCTGGACTCGGAGCTCGCCGACCTTTCCCGGCTGCGCCGGCAGGAGATCGTCGAGGAGATCTCGCAGCACATCGCCGAGGCACTGGCGGCTTCTCCGTCCCCCGACGAGGTGGAGGTCCGAACGCTTCTCGAGCGGCTCGGAGACCCCGCCGAGATCGCCGGCGAAGCGAGAGAGCGGTTCGGGGTGCAGCCCAGAAAGTCCCGCGTGCTCGAGATTGCGACGCTTCTCCTCCTCCTCGTTGGCGGAGTCGTTCTCCCCGTGATCGGCTGGCTGATCGGAGTCGTCCTGCTCTGGGTGTCCGACGCCTGGGACAGTCGCGACAAGTTGATCGGAACGCTCGTCGTCCCGGGAGGGCTGTTGCTTCCCCTGGCTCTCCTCACCATCGTGACCTCAGCGGGAGGAGGGTGCAGCACTCCGGTGCCGACGACCGGTGCCCCGGAAGCCGCCGCGTGTGGCAGTGGCTCTGGCGGAATCAACGTCCTGGGCCTGATCGCGATGACGCTTCTTCTCATCGTTCCCCTTGTGACCACCGCCTACCTCGCCCGGCGGCTGAGGAGATCTGCACCCCCGGCTCTCTGAAGGCTTCCTTAGACGCTCGGCGCCCCGGCGAGTGCCGACTTGATCTTCTCGACCACCGCCACCTCGGCCTCGCTGCCGCCCTCAGCGGCCTCGGCGACAGACTGCGCCACGTCGAGTACGAAGCTCTTGAAGGCCTCGACCTCGTCCGGTGCCTTGGATTCGAGCGTTGCTACGGCCGTGCGGAGCGCCTCGAGGGTCTCGCTCTCGATCTCGTCCGGCGAGGACGTGACTCCGAACCCCATCCCTCGTGTCTCGGCGAGCTCGCGGACGAGCTGGCTCGAGCTGTCCTTCCGGGCGCCCGCCAGATGCTTCGCGAGCGCCCCCGCCTCCTTGAAGCTGTCGAAGAAGCTCCGGTCGCTCACCGATACCAGGAGACCGGCCCCGGTCACGCCCTTGTGGAGCGTCTCCCACTCCTGCTCCGTGAAGTCTGCCTTTCCCGCCATTGGTGCCCCTCTCTGTCTCTTCGAGTTCGTAAGCCGAGTCTTCCAAGCCCTGCCGATCCGAACCCTTAGCCGAGTGCGTGGAGAATCCCGTCCTGGAGCCAGGTCAGATACGCATACAGCGCCAGGTCGTCGGCCTGGGGATCCAGCTCGTCGATGCCGTCCTCGTAGGTCTCCTCGGTGACGCCGAGGCGAGTTCCGAGCACGAGCCGTAGATCGTTCAGGGCGGAGAGCCATGCGTGAAGCTCTTCCTCGCTCACATGCTCGCGGTCGACCGTCTCCGCGAGTGCGAGGAGGGAGGCTCGGTGGCCGCCGAGGAGCTCTTCCCCGACGAGCCCCTGGTACTCGGCCTCGAGCTCCGCGTCCTCGTAGGCCGGCGGAAAGAGGCGCCGGAGCGACGGGTCACCCGGCTCCGCGACGATCAGGTCGTCCAGGGCAGCCGGAAGGCCGCGCAGCAGGGAGCGCTCGTGGGCGGAGAGGCGCACCTCGAACCGGCCATCCTCGATCCGCTCGACGGGCCGAGGGACGAACATCAGTCCTGCCGCATGGTGGCCCAGAGGCCATGAGCGTGCAAACGCGAGACATCGTGCTCGGCCTTCTCCCGCGTCCCGCTCGAGACGACGGACTTGCCGTCGTTGTGCACCTCGAGCATCAGGCGGGTCGCCTCTTCCTTCCCATAGCCGAAGAGCTTCTGGAAGACGAACGTCACGTAGGACATCAGGTTGATCGGGTCGTTCCAGACGATGACGATCCAGGGCCGGTCGACCTGGGTGACCTCAGCGACCTCGGGCCGGTCCACTTCAGTCGGGGCGGGCGCCGTCACCACGTGCTCAACGCCTCTCTCAGCCGGCTGCCAGGGCGGCGTCCCGGGCCGGCGCCGGGCGGCCCGCGACCACGGGTGAGGGGGCGGCGGCCGGGCGTTCGGACAGCCCGAGGTGGAACCGGATGGCCAGGGCCCAGACCGCGCTCGCCAGCCCGATGTGGATGGCGACGAGGGCAGCGGGAACGCCGGTGAAGTACTGCAGGTAGCCGAGCGCGCCCTGGGCGACGACGCCCACGAGAAGGGCCTCGCCCCGGCGGATGACCCCGGCCGGGGCGCCGGCACGGACCATGGTCCACAGGGTGGCCACGATCACGGCGAGGAACAGCATCACGGCCGATCCGTGGATCCGGGCCACGTCGTGCAGCGAGAACGCCAACCGCTTGGCCTTCGGGTCACCGCCGTGCGGACCGGACGAGGTCACCACCGTGCCGAGGAAGATCACCAGCCCGGCCGCCACCAGCATCAGCCGGGACATGAGCACCTGCTCCCGGGCGACGAGCAGCCGGGGCGGGCCGGTGACGACGGCATGACCATCGGCCAGGTTGACGTCGGGCTGCGCCGCCCGGTGGTGGAGCACGACGGCGTCGGCGAGCAAGAGCATCGACACCAGGAAGTGGGCCATGACGAACTGCGGGGCCAGCTGGTGCTTGACCGCCTCGCCCCCGAGGACGATCTGGGCCAGCACGCCGATCACCAGCCCCCACGACAGCACGGTGAGGTCCCGGCGCCGTGGTGTCCTGATCCTCGATCCGAGCACGGCCAGGATCACGCCGATGCAGACGATGCCGGTGACGACCCGGTTGCCGAACTCGACCACGGCGTGGTACTGCCACGGCGCCACGACCTGATGGTTGGCGCAGGTCGGCCAGTCGGGGCAGCCGAGGCCCGACCCGGTGAGGCGCACGGCGCCCCCTGTCACGATGATGAACCCGAGGGCCCACACGGCGAGAAGGGTGACCCGGCGGTAGGCCTCGGGAGATAGCCGCCGGGCCCACTCGGGCAGGCGGGTCGGGCGGGAGGCGGGGCGCATGACGGCCGCGATGCTATGGCGGCGGGAGCGGTCCGCCCACATCGGGGCCCGCTTTGTCCCCCGATGCCCCACCGCCGTAGTGTCGCGGTCGATGCCCTTCCCCGGCCGCCGCATCGTACGGACCGCCACGCGGTGACGATCATTGGCGCCCCTGCCGCCAGCCGCCATCTGATGGCCCACCGGGCCGCGGCGTACCTGGCGCTGACCAAGCCGCGCATCATCGAGCTGCTCCTCGTCACGACCGTGCCGACCATGGTGGTGGCCGCCCGGGGCGTGCCCCGTCCCGAGCTGGTGGGGGCGACCCTGCTCGGAGGCAGCCTGGCGGCCGGCGGGGCCAACGCCATCAACATGTATGTCGACCGCGAC
>JBBQXP010000091.1:0-11204 GCA_038209555.1 Gaiellales bacterium | reverse complement strand
GCTGAGGATCGGTACGGCCAACAGGCTTTGCGGGGACGCCCAATTGTGGTCAAGGGTGAGGGGAATCGCGCCGATACCGGGATTGTGGCCCCTGCCAATCGGCTCCAAGCTCTGCTCGATCTCTCGCACAGGCTCTCGTCCAGCCTGGATTTGAACGATGTTCTGCGAGACTTCTCGGAGCGTGCCTCAGAGCTCACAGGGGCCACAGCGGCAGAGATCTCGCGCTGGAAGCGAGACGAAAACGACCTCGTCATGCTCGTCGAATACCTGCAGGGAAAAGACGAGATCACGGTCGGGGGCGGCCAGATCTATCCACTCGGCGAGTACCCGGCCACGAAGCGCGTCCTCGAGACACAGGAGCCCAAGCAGATTCGCTTCACAGACGAGAGCGCGGATCCGTCCGAACGGGCGTTCCTCGAGCGCCGGGGTCTGAAGTCGCTCCTCATGCTGCCGCTCGTGGCGCGGGGCGAAACCATCGGGCTGATGGAGATCATCGACACCGTGGACCGCGAATTCGACGTCGCGGACGTGGATTTCTGCCGCGCGCTTTGCGACGTCGTCGCAACAGCGGTCCGAAACGCCATGCTCTACTCCGAGGTGGAGGAGCTGGCTGCTCGGGATCGTCTCACCGGTCTCTACAACCGCCGGCTCTTCGAGGAGCAGCTCGAGGTGGCCGTGGCCCGGAGCGTCCGAACCGGCGAGGAGCTCAGCCTGCTCGTCGTGGACGTGGACGGACTGAAGCGCATCAATGACCTGGGGGGGCACCCGGCCGGCGACGACGCCCTCTGCGCTCTCGCAGAGGCTCTTAGGACGAGCACGCGTGCGACCGACGTTTGCTGCCGGCTTGGCGGTGACGAGTTCGCCGTCATCCTGTCGGCCTCGCTCTCCGATGCTGCGCTTGTCGTGGCCGAGCGGGCCCAGGACCGGCTCGTAGAACTCGGCCGCGGCCAGTACAGCTTCTCGGGAGGGGTCGCCCGGCTCGTGGAAGCACATGGAGGCGCGTATGACCTCTACCGTGCCGCTGATATCGCCGCGTACCGTGCTAAGGCCGCGGGTGGCGCTCAAACACTTATGGGGATCGAGACGCACTTCCAGGTCGAAGCCGCGACCTAGGGTCGACCTAGAGAACTTCCGGGAGCGGCCGCGTGTTGACTGCGTCGGCCGCAGTAGTGCCGCCGCGGCGTGCTGTGGCGACGGCGAGCTCCATGTTCGCGAGCCCTGCGACCGAGTGCGCGTCGGTCGAGACCACGATCCGGACCCCGGCCGCGATCGCACGCCTCACGTTCTCCCCGTTCAGGTCGAGTCTGTCGGGAAGGCCGTTCACCTCGAGCGCGGTCCCGGTCTCCAGCGCAGAGGCGAAGACCTCATCGAGGTCGAGCGCGTTCGGGGGCCGGTGGTTGATGAGACGGCCCGTCGGGTGGCTAAGCGCCGAGGTGAAGGGGTTTCGCACCGCCTCGACGACTTGCCGCGTCAACTCTCGCCGCGGCCGCCGCTGACCGGCGTGCAGGCTCGCCATCACCCACTCGAGCTCTGAGAGGACATCGTCCGGGAGGTCGAGCGAGCCGTCGGGAAGGATGTCGCACTCCGTGCCGCGGAGGACGCGGAAGGGGGCGAGCACCTCGTTCGCCGCTGCAATCTCCTCGCCCTGCCGGCGGATCGCGTCGGCGTCCAGGCCCGGGACGACGCGAACGGCGAGCGTATGGTCACAGATGGCGAGGTACTCGTAGCCCCGATCGCGCGCGGCCGCTCCCATCTCGAGAACGGTCGCGCGGCCGTCCGACCACGTGGTGTGGCAATGCAGGTCTCCGCGAATGTCGTGAAACTCCAGCAGCTTGGGCGGCTCGCCCGAGAAAGGCTCTTCTCGAAGCTCCGGCGGGCAGAAGGGGAGTCCGAGCGCGCGATAGACGCCGGCTTCGTCGGGTGCCGCCGGGAGAGGCTCGAGTGCGTCGACGTAGGCCTTCGAACCTGTGGCGCGGAGAAGCTCAGTCCCGAAGCGCGCGGGGGAAGCGACCACGAGCTCGATCGGGATCCCGTCGACGGTGACGCCGAGCGCGCCGCGATCGGTCCGCTCCACGATCGCCACGATGGAGGGATGTTCCTCGAAGCGTGCGGTGACAGCTTCCGCGTCGTCACCCGGGCAGACCACGGCGAGCCGCTCGGACGCATCGCGCCAGCGCCGCGGGTCACCCGCCGCGGTCCCGCCGAGCGCCGTCGCAATTGCCTCGACGAGCGGACGGCTGCGGTTCAGAAGCAGGCTTCTGGGCGAACTCGCTTCAGGGCTTTGCTCCAGTGCGGCGAGGATTCGCTCCGCCGTCTTCGGCCCGATGCCGGGCACCTCGGTGAGCCGGCCCTCTCGCGCCGCCTGGCGAAGCTCGGCCGCTGTTCTGATCCCCAGCACCCGGCCGATCTCCGCGGCTCGCTTGGCGCTGAGGCCTAACAGCCGCCCGAGGCCGACAAGCTGTGGCGAGACTGTGCGCTCGAGCTCTGCGAGCTCGGCGATCTCGCCCGTCTGGACGAGCTCGCGCAGCTTCCCCTCGATGCCTCGCCCTATGCCCCGGAGCTCGCGGGCCCGGCCCGAGCGGACGAGCTCCGCGACTGACGCCGGGGTCGCTCTGACGAGAGCAGCCGCGCGGCGGTATGCACGCACGCCATATGGGTTCGCCCCCGCCAGGTCGAGAAGGGCTGCGAACGCCTCCAGCCGATCGGCGAGCTCCGGGTTCGCGAGATCGCGCGAAGAGCTCACTTGGGCTTGCCTGGCGCCGTCCGAGTCACCCATCCGAGTGATACGAGGAACCCGTTCCGTTGACATGCTGCAATCGGACGCCTTCCATGGAAGAACCTGCTGCCGTGACACCCAGTGGCGACCCTGCCCGGCCGCTTCGCTTTCCCCGTGGGGGCGGTCACACAGCGGGTGAGCATCCGCCTTCGTTGACGCTCGCCGCGCCCCCGGACGAGCAGGAGGACGCGCTCGTCACATCCTATCGCCGGCTTTCCGACGTCTTTCACCATCTCCTGTCGGAGCAGAGCCTCGACGCCCTGCTCGACCGGATCTTCGACGCGGTGAGCGACCTTGTTCCGTGCGATACGCTCACCATCTACCAGGCGGATGAGGCACGGCGCCTGCTCGTGCCCCTGACCGCCCGGGACCGTTGGGCGGCGGAGATCATGGACTCCAACCTCCAGTACGGCCAGGGCATCACCGGCTGGGCGGTTGAGAAGGGCGAGCCGGCCCTGGTCAACCACGCTCATCTCGATCCGAGGCTCGACGTGGTGCCCGGAACTCCTGCCGACGAGCAGGAGTCGCTCATCGTCGTTCCCCTCGTCAGCCGGGGCGTGATCGTGGGCGCCCTGAACGTGTACCGCCTTGGCGAGCACGCGACGTTCAGCGAGCGTGAGTTCGAGCTAGTGCAGCGTTGCGGCGACGCTGCGGCCCTCGCCCTCGACAACGCCCAGATCCGAGAAAAGCTCGAGCGGCAGGCCCAGACTGACTCCCTGACCGGGCTTTACAACCACCGGTTCTTTCACGATCGCCTTCGCGCCGAGCTGAACCGCTCGAGCCGCGCGCACGAGCCGCTGGCCGTGGTCATGCTCGACATCGACGACTTCAAGAAGGTGAACGACGTCTTCGGTCATGGGACCGGCGACCAGATCCTCGTGAGTCTCGCGGATGTGCTTCGCTCGAGCATCCGGACCTCGGACATCCTCTGCAGGATCGGAGGCGAGGAGTTTGCAGTGATCATGCCGGTCTGCACGTCAACCGACGCCCGTGGCTTCGGGGAGCGGGTGACTCAGCGTCTCACTGCGACGGAGTTCGAGGGGGCGGGCAGGATCACCGTCTCGATCGGCGTGTCGCAGGGGCCTGAGGATGCGATGAACCCCCGCGAGCTGGTCGCCTATGCGGAGACCGCGATGATGACCGCGAAGACGCGAGGCAAGAACGCGGTCGTGCTCTTTGACGAGCTGACCGACGGGCGACCCGTGATGCACCAGTCCGGCCGGCAGGACGTTCGGTCGATTGCGCACCTCAAGATGCTGCAGAGCCTCGCCGGAAAGCTCAACCGCCTGAACGACGTCACCCGCATCGGCGAGGTGATCGTCAGCGAGCTTCGTGGGCTAATCGACTATCACAACTGTCGCGTCTACGTCCACGAGGGCCACGAGCTGATTCCGATCGCCTTTCGCGGCGATCTCGGTGAGTACAGCGACGAGAACGTCGAGGAGCTGAAGTGCAGGATGGGCGAGGGGATCACCGGCCGGGTCGCTGAGACGGGAGAGTCACTTCTGCTCGCAAACGCCCTCGAGTGCGAATACGCGGTCACGATCCCGGGCACGGTCGACCTCGACGAGTCGATGGTTGCGGTCCCGTTGCGGTACGGCTCCCGGATCAATGGTGTCATCGTTCTCTCGAAGCTCGGCATCGGGCAGTTCGACCAGGACGACGTCCGCCTCCTCGAGGTGCTGGGTGGCCATGCGTCGGTCGCGATCGAGAACGCACGTCTATACGAGGCGCAGCGGCGCGAAGCCGACAGCGCCAAGCAGAGCGCAGAGATCGCGAACGCACTGCTTGACCTCGGCCGCGAGCTCGCAGCCGCAGAGGATCTCGATGCGGTGCTCGACCGTCTCGTGGGGCTTTCGACGAAGATCCTCGGCTCCTCCCTGACATCCGTCTGGCTCCAGGAGCCGGCGACCGGAGACTTCGTCGTCCGGGCCATGTGGGGATACGGCGACAGCGACCGCGAGCGCCTCGCTGCCCTCAGGTACTCGCCCGCGGTCGTGGAGCCGTTCCTTCAGCTGGACGAGCCGTTCGTCCTGACGCCCGACCAGGTGAGCCACCTTCCAGGGGTCGGAGAGACGAGCTCGGACTCGGACGAAAACCGCATGTTCGCGATTGCGCCCATTCAGATCGATCTGATGCGCAAGGGCTTCCTCGTGTCGGTCCTGACAGAGGCTGCCAAGCCGCGTTTCACGGAGCGCAAGATGCAGCTTCTCGCCGGCGTTGCCCATCAGGCCAAGCTCGCAATCACGAACGCAATGAGCTTCGAGAGTCTGGAGCAGACGTTTCTCTCTACTGTCGAGGCCCTCGCGAATGCGCTCGAGGCAAATGACGAGTACACGTCCTCCCACGCACGGGCGATTACGGACATGGCGCTCGAGGTCGGAACGCAGCTCGGTCTCGACCCGAAGTCGCTGAAGCGCCTCGAGCTGGGAGCGCTCTTCCACGACATCGGGAAGATCGGCATTCCGTCCGAGGTGCTCCTGAAACCCGGCTCGCTGACGCCCAACGAGCGGAAGGTGATCGAGCAGCATCCCGAGCTCGGCGAGCGCATTCTCGCTCCGATCGTGCGCCTTTCCGACGTACGGCCGATCGTCCGCCATTGTCACGAGCGGTTCGACGGTGCCGGCTATCCCGACCGGCTGGCGGCGGAGGACATTCCGCTCGAGTCGCGCATCATCCTCGTCTGCGATGCGTTCCATGCGATGACAACGGACCGGCCCTACCGCGGCCGCCTTCCCCTGGAAGAGGCTTGCAAGCGACTCCGTGACGGGGCCGGAACGCAGTTCGATCCGGACGTCGTCGGGGTCTTCCTCGACGTCTTGAACGGCGAGCTCGAGCTCGCCCCACTGCAGCTGTAGGGCATCGGCCGCTCGCAGGCGGGGGTTTGGCCGACCGCTAGCCTCACTAGGCTTGATGCATGGACACCGCCTTTCGCCTGGCGGTCGCCGCTGTGCTCCTGGGCGCCGCCCTCACGAAGATTCGCGGTCGCCGCGAATTCGTTCGCGGCCTGGAGGCCTATGGCGTTCCCGGGCTCGCCCGCCCGCTCGTCTGGGCGCTCGTCGTCTCCCTTGAAGGAGCACTCGGGACGCTCCTTGCGGTCGGCGCCTTCACCCGATCGGCCGCGTACGCGGCGATCGCACTCGGCCTTGTCTTCGTCGCGGCGCTCGCACGGGCTCGCCTTTCGGGAGCGAAGCGGCTGCCCTGCGGATGCTTCGGCGGGCGCCGCGAGCGCGCGACCTGGTTCCTGCTCGCCCGCGCGGGGCTCTTCACTGCGCTCGCCGTGGTCGCAGCTGTGGCTCAGGGAGGGAAGATCCCGACGCCCTCCGCGGAAACCGCCCTGCTCGCCTCGCTGGCTTTCGTCGCGCTCGCTGTTGTCGGGCTCGGCGTCCTCGTCCTGGCCCTCTACCGCCAGGTCGGCGTCCTGAGCGCGCGGCTCGCGCCGCACGGCGCGCTCGAGCTCGCGGAGGAAGGCCCGGAGATCGGCCGTCCGGCGCCGGAGCTCGACGATCTCCCGCGAACGGGATCTGCCCTCGTCGCGTTCTTCTCGCCGACCTGTCCTCTCTGTCGGGACCTGGCGCCGGCCGTCGGTGGTCTTCGGAGGGATGGGATTCAGGTCCGGGTCGTCGATGAGGCGGCCGATCAGGAGGCGTTCGAGCGGTGGAACGTTCCCGGAAGCCCGTTCGCAGTCCACGTCCTGGACGGCTCCGTGATGGCGAAGGGCCTCGTGAACACGCTCGAGCAGCTCGACGGGCTCGTCTCGCTCGGGTACGCGAGGAGACGCGCTGCGGCCTGACACCGCTCTGGACCGCGCGGCCGAGGCCCTGGCGAGCGGGCTTGCAGCGGGCATGACACGCCGGTCGTTTCTCGGGCGACTCGGGGCTGCCGTCCTTGGAGCCGTGGGGGGAGGGGCTGTCGCAGCCGCCGTTGCCCCCGAGGAGGCGGAGGCGTTCCACTTCTGCGGTCACATCTTCACGACCGACTCGTGCCCGTCGCCGTTTCGCCTCCCGCGCATCAACCGCCTGGGCTATCCGCTTCGCCCGCGCGACGGGAAGCCGATCGACAATCTGGGGCGCCGCGTGAACGGCAGCGGCTACCCGGTCGACGAGGCAGGAGTACGGATGGTCGGACCGGACGGGAGGCCCCTCCAGAAGGGGCCGCGGACCCGAATCTGTCAGGACTGGGTTCCGGAGCGCTTCCACATCGATGCCCGGATCCAGGGCTCGTGGTATCGGTGCTGCAACGATCAGATCCGCAAGCTCGTCGACTGCTGCTCCCGGTCGAGGCGAAGGATCAACGGGGACGCGGCGCTTCGCGGGTACTGCTACGCGCCCCGAAACGTGTTCTGCGTCATGTACTACGACACGGGGATCCCGTGCTGATCGAGGCCGCGGTGGTGACGGCGGCCCTTGTCGCCGGGATCTCGGGCGCCTGGTCGCCCTGAGGCCTGTCCATGGTCGAGACGATCACTCCCGACGTGTGCGGGAGCAGGAGAAGACAAGCGGGGGCACTGCTCTTCTTCGCGTTGGGCGCGCTCGCCACCTCTGCATGTGTGGGTGCCATTCTCGGACTGGCCGGATCGCGTGTCGGCGCCTGGGCGCTTCCCGCCGCCGCGCTTTTCGCGCTCGCCGGTGCGGCGCGGGAGGGAGGCTTCGCGCGGGTGCCGCTCCCGCAGTCGCGGCGCCAGGTCCCCGAGCCCTGGCGGTTCACCTTGCCGCTCCCGGCCTGGGCGGCGGGCTACGGCGCAGCGCTCGGGCTCGGCTTTCTGACCTACCAGCCCGTGGCGACGTTCTGGGTCGCCTGTGCAGCGGCCGTGGCACTCGGCCGGCCACAGGCAGGCGCAGTTTGCTTCGCGGCCTACGGCGTTGGTCGATCGCTCCTGCTTTTCCTACCGCTCCGGCGGGGCTCGGACGCGACGGCCATCGTCGAAGCGCTCGCCGGCCGCCGACGCGGCGTCCTCCGCGTGAACGCAGTCGCGCTGCTTGCCTGCGCAGCGCTACTGACAGCACCGGCAGCCGGTGCCGGGCTCATCCCGCTCGGACCTGGAAGCCAGTTCGATCCGTCCGCGATCGGGCCCGCATTCGCGTACACGCAGCGTGACCTTGGAGTCTCGAGCGTAGTCGTTCTCCCATCCGCGGGAGGCGCTCTTCAGTACCCGGGGGCCGAGTCTCCGAGTCTGGACGGCGAGCTGCTCGCGTACCAGGACGCGGCCGGCATCCGGATCGTGCGCTGGGCGACCGGCGAAGAGGTCGCGCGCGTCGACGGTGCCACCTCGAAGCCCGCTTTGGACTGGCCGTGGCTTGCCTACCGCCGGGAGCTTCCTGACCGGACCCTGCTCGAGCTCAGAGACCTCGCCACCGGCGAGGTTCGGCGGCTCGGGAGCGTCCCAGGCGGAGACGATCTCGGACGCCCCTCCATCGCAGCCGGGCGGGTCGCCTGGCATGCCGCGGGGTCGCGTCGCTCCCGCATCCTTCTCTACGAGATCGCCACGGGGGACAAGCACGTCGTGATGGCGACGACCATCGCTCTCCTCTCGAATCCGTCGCTGAGCTCGACCCGGATCCTCTGGATCAAGCAGCGGCAGGGGATCTCCTCTGCTTACCTCCGTAAGCTCGGGAGGAGCCAGATCCGCCTACTCGCGAGAGTGAGCAGCCGGCGCACGTTCTACTGGACGACGGATCTCTACGGGCTGACGGCGTATGTGACGCGGTGGACCGTGGCCGGCGGCGTCGCGCGGATCCGGCGCATCGAGCTCTAGACGGCCGGAAGGCCCGCTTTGCGGGATTTAGGCTGATCGAGTAGGTTCCAGAGCTGCTACGCACCTGGGGAAGGGGCTATGGGTACAGAGACGAGGGACACCGCGGAGCACCAAGAGGACGAGCGATTTCGGCCTGCCGACGTCGGCAGCCGGGTGTCGGCAATTCTCGCGGCAGCGGAGCGCGCCGCCGAGGAGCTCAGGACCGAGGCGAAGCGGGAAGTCTCCGAGCTGCTCGGCCGGGTGGAGTCCGACGCGGGGGCACGGATCACCGAGCTTACCGCCGAGGCGGAGCGCACCCGCAGCGACGCAGACGACTATGCCTCCGACGTCAGGCTCGCGGTTGACGGCTATGCGTCCGAACGCCGCCGCGAGGCGGAGGAAGAAGGACGTCGCGCCGTCGCGGAGGCAGAAGAGCAGGCACGCGCCATGCGCGAGACGGCCGAGGACATGGCCCGCCAAATCGACAGCGACGCTCACCGCAAGGTCGACGAGCTCCGGCAGGAGATCACGCTCCTCGAGGACCGGCGCGAACGGGCGTTTCAGAGCCTCCGCGACGTCGCTGCCCAGCTCGAGGACGTCTTGCTCCGCCCGCGGGTCGGGGAGCCGGCGGATCACGCCGAGTCGCGCGAGCTTCGCTCGGCGCTCGACGACCGCGCCTAGCACCTCCGATAGCCTCAGCCTCATGCAGGTGAGCCAACCTTGAGCCGTGCGCTCGAGCGGATTTCGAACGGACCCGTCGTCGTCGCAGACGGAGGCACGGGTGCGCTCCTCTCCACCCGGGTGGCTCGCCTGCGTTGCCCCGAAGAGGCGAACCTGAAGGCGCCCGAGACCGTCGTCGGGGTCCACTTAGCCTTCATCCGCGCCGGCGCAGAGCTGATCGAGACCAACACGTTCGGGGCCAACCGGCGGAAGCTGTCTGCGAGCCTTTTGGACGATCGCCTCGCAGAGATCATCGAGAACGGCGTCAAGCTCGCCCGCGAGGCGCGCGAGGTCGCCGGGGCTCCGATCTTGATCGCCGGCTCGATCGGGCCGCTCGGGGACCTCGAGGGAACCAGCGGGGCGGAGGACTCGTTCGATGTCTTCAGCGAGCAAGCGCGGCTCCTCGAGGGACGGGGCGTCGATCTCTTCATGGTCGAGACCTTTTTCGACCTGGGCGAGCTCGTAACGGCGATCGAGGCGGTACAGGGAGTGTCCTCGCTTCCGATCGTCGCCCAGCTCACCTTCGACGAAGATGCCCAGACGCTGGCGGGCGTGTCCGCGGGCCAGGCCGTCGAGCGTCTGAAGGGCCTAGGCGTCACTGCGATCGGCGCCAACTGCGGTCTTGGCCCGCAAGCTGCGCTTGCCGCCCTCTCCGAGATGTCGAGCCTCGTCGGGGAGGACGGGCTCATGCTGACCGCTCAGCCGAACGTCGGACTCCCGAGCCGCTCGGACGGCCGCATCGTCTATCCGAACGCGACCCCGGACTACTTCGCCGAGTTCGCCGCGCAGGCGAGCGCCCTCGGCGCGCGGATTGTGGGCGGCTGCTGCGGCACGATGCCGGCGCAGATCGCGGCGATCCGGCAGGCCGTGGAGGAGGAGAGGCTGCCGCGGGTCTTCTTCGAGGCGCTCGAGCGTGACGTGATCGTGCCGGTCGTGCGCCGGGCGGAGCAGACGCTCCTGTGCCGCATGCTCGCAGCCCGAGAGTGGGTCGTTTCGGTCGAGCTCGATCCTCCCAAAGGGACGAACATGGAGAACATGCTCCGGGTTTCGACGGTCCTCAGGGATTCCGGAGCCGTTCACGTCGTCGACATCAACGACAACCCCATGGCTCGCGCCCGGCTTTCGGCCCTCGTCGCCGCAGCCGCGATCGAGCGCGTCGTCGAGCTGGAGACGATCCCGCACGTAACTCCGCGCGATGCCTCGATCATGGGCCTCCAGTCCCAGCTTCTGGGCGCGCACGCGGACGGGATACGGAACGTCCTGGCCGTCACGGGAGATCCGCCCCACGTCGGCGACTACCCTGGCTCCCGTGGGGTCTACGAGGTCGATGCGATCGGGCTCACCGCAGTGCTCACGCGACTAAACGAGGGAGAGGACTATGCGGGCAAGTCGATCGACGCACCGACCTCGTTCTACATCGGCGTCGCCGTCAACCCGTCCGCCGAGGACCTGACGCGCGAGGTGGAGCGCTTTCGGGAGAAGGTCGAGAACGGGGCACATTTCGCGATGACGCAGGCGCTCTTCGACCTCGAGTACCTCGACCGCTTCCTCGACGCGCTCGGTGGGGAGCCGCCGATCCCGCTCCTGGTGGGCATTTGGCCCGTCCGGAGTTACTCCCTCGCATATCGCCTGCACAACGAGGTGCCCGGCATCGTGATCCCGGAGGCGGTTCAGCGCCGGCTCGCCGACGCAGACTCGGATGCGGCCG
The DNA here is from genome assembly GCA_038209555.1 of Gaiellales bacterium. Lineage (GTDB taxonomy): Bacteria > Actinomycetota > Thermoleophilia > Gaiellales > Gaiellaceae > DASQGA01. The sequence goes on along the minus strand of JBBQXP010000091.1, from coordinate 266 downwards.
CGGTCGGCCTCGACATCGCTCGCGCGCTCGTTGACGGGGCCCGGACGCGCGCGGCCGGGATCTACGTGATCCCGCCGTTCAAGGAGCCCGAGGCCGCGCTCGAACTCCTGATCTAGGCCGAAATGTAGAATCGGAAGCATGGCTGAGCTCGGCACCATGCGCGTGAAGAGCGGCCTCGCCGAGATGCTGAAAGGCGGGGTGATCATGGACGTGACCACGGCCGAGCAGGCTCGGATCGCCGAGGATGCCGGCGCGGTGGCCGTCAT
>JBBQXP010000090.1:0-11341 GCA_038209555.1 Gaiellales bacterium | reverse complement strand
ACGCCGATCGGCGCCGGTGACAGGAAGCCGACGCCGACCGGCCGCATGATTGCCGGCGTCGCGCGCGGACGGATCCGCGCCTACGTCGCTACTACGGGACTAAACGTCGTCGACGTGCGCGACGTGGCCCGGGGCCATACGCTCGCTCTCGAACGGGGCAAGTCCGGCGAGCGGTATCTGCTCGGGGGCGCGAATCTTCCGCTCGAAGAGCTCTTCGGTGCGATCGCCGACCTCGCAGGTCGTCCCAGACCCCGGCTTCGAATCCCGTACCGGATAGCTCGGATCGCGGCGGCGATAGGCCTCGCGAACAAGGACGAGGTCAGGCTCGCGCGGCTGCCCATGTATTTCTCGTCGAGAAAGGCTCAAGATAGGCTTGGTTATGCACCCGGACCGGTAACGTCTGCACTGGCTGACGCAGTCGAGGAGGCGCTGAGTCCGAACCGGAAGGGAGAGGCATGAAGTTCCCGCTACGGAGCACCGTCCAGATCGGCCGTTACGTCACCGCCCAGAGGGGCAATGATCGATATCCCCTGGTGATCATGCTCGAGCCCACGCTGGGCTGCAACATTGCCTGCATCGGCTGCGGGAAGATCCGTGAGTACGAATCGAACAAGGCACGGCTGACGGTCGAGGAGTGTCTGCAGGCCGCGGAGGAATGTCCCGCGCCCGTAATTTCGATCTGCGGCGGCGAGCCGCTCATCTTCAAGGGGATCGAGGACGTAGTCGCCGGTTTCCTCGAGATGAAGCGGAACATCCAGCTCTGTACGAACGCGCTCCGCCTCGTGGAAATGTTGGATCGGTTCGAGCCGAACGCGCGCCTTACCTTCGTCGTACACCTCGACGGCATGCAGGAGATTCACGACTACATCTGCGATTACCCGGGACTCTGGGACGTTGCCGTGGGAGCCATCAAGGAAGCGCGAAGCCGAGGCTTCCGCGTCTCGACGAACACGACCATCTTCAAGGAGACGCAGGTCGACGACGTCCTCCAGATGATGGACTACCTGACGAACGAGGCGGGGATCGACGGCATGCTCGTAGCGCCCGGCTACCAGTACTCGCAGATCGATCCGAGCATGACGATGACCCGGGACGAGCACGAGGAGAAGTTCCGCGCCATCCGCGCCGGTGTGCGTAAGCACAATTACAAGTGGCTTGCGAGCCCTGTGTACCAGGACTTCCTGACAGGCGACAAGAAGCTTCCCTGCGCTCCCTGGGGATCGGTCACGCGGAATCCCTACGGTTGGAAAGGCCCCTGTTACCTCCTCACGGACGGGATCTTCCCTACCTATGAGGCGCTTCTCGACGGGATCGAATGGGAGCGCTACGGACCGGGGAACGACCACCGATGCGAGCACTGCGGGATCCACTCGGGCTTCGAGCCCGCGGCGACGATCGCCGCGACATCGAGCGTAAAGGAGAGCCTGCGGAGCCTCGCATGGACGCTGCGCTAGGGGGGAGTAGGGGAACGCCGCCCGACGGCACAGCGCCTGCGTTTCGGCAAGCCTCCCCGCTACCAGCGGAAGGCCAGATAACGCTCGCCTGCGCACTCGCCTCCGAGGAGCGGGCGGCGAGGAAGGGCGGTGCCCAGGCAACTCGGGTGGGGCTCGGTGCCGGTCTAGCGCTTCCCTCGGGGCGCATAGCCGGGTTCGGCCTCGCAGGCGCACTTGTGGACGGCCTCGAGCCGGGGACCGTCGTCACAGCCACGCGGATCGTCGACGAGACGGGCGCGACCCTTTGGGAGGGAGAGCCGCTGTCAGTGCCCGGGGCCCGCCCGGCCGTTATCTGCGCAGCCACGCGGGTGGTGGACGGGGCCTTCGAGCGTGCCGGGCTCGCGGCGCGAACCGGCGCCGACGCCGTCGATCTGGAGAGCGGCCGCCTGGCAGCCAGCCGCCGGCTCGCGGGTGTCGTCAGGGCGATCTCGGACACACCGGGGCGCCCCGTGGGCCGGCTCGCCCGCGCCAGCAGGGGGGACGGACGCGTACGCTGGAGCGTAGTGCTTCATTCTTTCGTCACCGAACCGCGGACCGCGGTGCGCGCCGCCCGCGATGCGCGTCGTGCCCTGGCTGCGCTCGAGCTCGCAGCCGGAGCTTTCCGGGTCGGGCCATCGTGAGCAAGCGCGTCCTGATCGCGGCTCCACGGAGCTTCTGTGCGGGCGTCGTCCGCGCGATCGACATCGTCGAGAAATTGCTCGAGACGCACGGCCCGCCGGTCTATGTGCGCCACGAGATCGTCCACAACGTCCATGTCGTCCGCGATCTCGAAGCGCGAGGGGCGATTTTCGTCGACAGCGAGGAGGACGTGCCCGAAGGGGCCTTGGTCGTTCTCTCCGCGCACGGAGTGGCTCCCGAGGTCTACAAGAAGTGCGAGGAACGGAAACTCCAGGTCGTGGACGCCGTCTGTCCGCTGGTTTCGAAGGTGCATGCAGAAGCGCGCCGGTACGCGGGGCGCGGCCTCAAGATCGCCTTGGTCGGCCATGCCGGTCACGTCGAGGTGGAGGGAACCATGGGCGAGGCTCCCGACTCGATGCTGCTGGTCGAGGACGAGGAAGACGTGCGTCGCCTCGAGATCGAGGAGGGCCAGCAGGTTGCCTACCTCACCCAGACGACGCTGTCGCTCGACGACACGTCTCGCGTCGTCGGGGCGCTCCGGGAGCGGTTTCCCGATCTCGTCGGGCCTCCCTCTGCAGACATCTGCTACGCGACCCAGAACCGGCAAGACGCGGTCAAGACGATCTGCGAGCAGGCCACGGTCGTGCTCGTGGTGGGCTCCAGAACCAGCTCGAACGCGAACCGTCTCGTGGAGGTCGCACGTGAGCGAGGCGCAGACGCCTATCTGATTGACGATGAATTAGACCTCGACCCGGCCTGGCTCGACGGCCATGAGGTGGTGGGGCTCACCGCAGGGGCCTCGTCCCCCGAGGTTCTCGTCCGGCGGGTCTCCGACCGGCTGGCCCACCTCGGGTATGGCGAGAGCGAGGAAGTCGAGATCGCGCGCGAGGATGTTTTCTTCAGGCTTCCCGCTGAACTCCGCTAGAAAGCCTGCGCTACGGTCAGCCAATGCCGTTGAGCGTTGCCTATCCCGGGCGAGACGGGGCGCATAGCGCCGCCGCCTGCGACCGACTGTTTCCGGAGGGAGCCGACCTCGTCCCGCTGCCTAGCTTCGCCGCCGTCGCCCAGGCGGCGACCGCCGGTGAAGTCCACTTCGGCGTGCTGCCAATCGAGAGCTCGCTCTCCGGTCCCGTCGCCGAGACGCACGACATCCTCCACGACTCGTCTCTCTCGATCACGAGCGAGACGATCTTGCCGATCAGGCATTGCCTCGCAGGCCCGGAACTGGTTCCCCTCGAGCAGATCAAGATCGTTCGGTCACATCCGGCCGCGCTCGACCAGTGTCGCCGACTCCTCGCCGGCATGCCCTGGGCGACGGCGATCGCTGCAGCCACGACTGCCGATGCAGCATCCGAAGTGTCGGAGCGGAAGGACCCGACCGAAGCCGCAATCGCAAGCGAGCGGGCCGCGACGATGTACGGGCTGACCGTCATTGCAGGCGACGTCGGCGACCACTCTGAGGCGTACACGAGATTCGTCTCGGTCGCCCCGTATACGAGGCTCGACCGGGAGAGCGAGACGTGGCGAACCGCGTTCTCGTTCGTTACCGACCACCAGCCGGGCGCCTTGCACGATGCAATCGAGCCGTTCGGCCGCCATCGCGTGGATCTCGTCCAGCTCGTCTCGCGACCGATTCCGCATTCGCCTTGGCGCTACCGCTTCGACGCCGTGCTGGACGGGCATCCGCTCGATCCGGTCGTTCGGGAGACGCTCGCCGAAGTGACGAGTCTCACTCTCTGGCTGGCGGTGTTCGGCTCCTATCCTGCGACGGACCGCTGAGCCTTCACTTGGGCTCCGAGCCGGGGCGCCGCGGGCGGCGCCCCGGACTGTTCATGTGGGCGAGATCGAGGCGCCTGCGCCGTCTCCGGTGACGCCCAATGCTGCCCGAACTACGAGCCCGACGAGCCCGAAGACCAAGAGGGTTGCGACGAGGACGAACATGAACTTCCAGATTCCCCGCGCGAGCCATCGTGCGGTCGGATTCACTCCATCGTTCGGCATGTCTCTCCCTTCTCTGCCTTCTCTCCCTTCCGGTCACGACCCGGTGGCGTAGACGTACGAGCCGTCGGCGCGCGAGTTGATCCGGACCCACGGGTAGTACTCGCCCACGCATCCGATCTTGAGGACGCAGTTCGTGAACCGGGCCTGTCGGAACGAGGAATGACCGCTGTACTGAGTCCCGCAGCACCACACGTACCAGGCGCCCCATGAGGAAACCACTCCCCCGTACTCGTAATTTGGGTCGACGTCGGTGACGTAGGTGGTCACCTCCCTCGAGAGGATGCGCGGGTAGCTCCAGCACCAGCGCTTCCGCTGCCAGAACTTGAACGCGACGAAACCCAGAAATGTTCGATGGACTCGCGCGACGCTGAGCGTTCGACAGTAGTACGTCGAGATCGTCCGTCCGAGCGAATCACGTCTCACCATCTGCACGACCGGGCCCGCGGCAACCTTGACTTTGGAGTCCGTCGAGGCTGCAACCGACGCCCCCGCAGCCACTGCCACTGGCGTCGACTTCTCAGGGATCCGCTCGGCCTCCTTGGTCTGTCCCTCTGCGCCTGCCGGGCCCGAGGCGACGAAGAAGAGGAGAGCTGCGCATGCCGCGCAGCCAAATGTTCGCATGCTCATCGTTCATGTCACACCTCCTTCCCGACCACACGGTCGCGGGCTCGGTCTTTCGAGAGCAGAGTACGCTCGTAAAGCGCACGAAACTACGGCCTTTTCGGCCGGTTTCGTGCCTACATTGGGCCGGAAGGCGCCCAGGCCACTAGCCGCTGAGACCGTCTAGAGACGCACCCACGAGGAGTGGAAGCGACCCCACGTCGTAGCCGCCCTCGAGGACCAGCGCCAGACGCGCCGCCAGGCGAGACGCGCGCCGGCCGAGCTCGCGAAAGCCTTCCTCGCTGACGCTCATTCCCCCGATCGGGTCGCTCGCCGCAGCGTCGAAACCGGCCGACACCAGCAGTAGCTCGGGCTCGAACGCGCGGATGGCGGGCTCCACGACCTCGTCCAGATGCTCGAGGTACTCCGCGTCTCCGGCACCGGCGGCGAGCGGCACGTTGAGGGTGGTCGCGTTTCCCTCGCCGGGGCCGCCGCTGCCTGGATAGAACGGCCACTGGTGGATCGAGACGAACAGGACACCGTCGTCGCCCCAGAACTCGTCCTGTGTCCCGTTCCCGTGGTGCACGTCCCAGTCGAGGATCGCGAGCCGGCCTATGCCCAGCTCTCGCTGCGCGAATCGGGCCGCCACGGCAATGTTGTTAAAGAGACAGAAGCCCATCGACCGATTGCGAAGAGCGTGGTGGCCGGGAGGCCGTACGAGGGCGAATCCCGACTGCTCGACGGCCTGGATCGCAGCCCCGGCCGCGAGTCGCGCCACCTCGAAGCTCGAGGCAGTGCAGATCGTGTCCGGATCCAGGAGGACCGCTTCGCCAAGCTCCGACGCACTCCGCACCCGCTCGATGTAGTCGGCGTCGTGAACGAGCTCCAGCTCGGAGAGCGTCGCGGGCCGCGCTTCCACGAAGTCCGGGAACGCCTCGAGGACGCCTGCAAGGCGCTCGGGCCGCTCCGGATGGCTACCGGTCGGATGCAGCCGTCCGAAGCTGGAATGGCTGATCAGGGGCAACAAGTGCCGGCGCCCGCTCCTAGCCGTCCGCCAGGCTGCGCAGGCGCTCTTCGATTCCCTTGAGGCCCCAGCGGGCCGCAAGCTCGGCACCGCGAAGAAAGTCCGGCTCGGCGTCCGGAATCTTCGAGACCGGCGCGTCGTACTGCAAGCGGGCGATCTGGAGATACTTGCGCAGCTGCTCGGCCTCGTCGGGAAAGCCGCCGTTCTCGAGTGCCGCATCGAGTGTCCCCTGCTTCTGGAGGAGCGCCGCGGCACGCTGCGGCCCCACGCCCTTCGCACCGGGAAGCCTGTCCGACGGGTCGCCGCGCAGGGCGATGAAATCCGCTACCTGCCCAGGGTCGACTCCGTAACGCTCTCGTACCTCCGCGGGGCCGACTCGCAGCAGCTCGCTGACGCCTCGCTTCGGCATGAGGAGGGTCGTTCGCTTGCTTGCGAGCTGGAAGAGATCGCGGTCACTCGTCAGGACGAGCGTCTCTCGTTCGTGCTCTTCCTCACCTTTGACGACCGCGGCGAGGAAGTCGTCTGCTTCGTAGCCCGCCTCCTTGGCCCACATGAAGCCGATTGACTCTACGAGCTCCGGGAGCCGATCGAGCTGCCCGGTCAACTGCGGGGGGAAGTCGCGCCCAGCCTGGTAGCCGGGGAGGAGCTCGTGCCGGTACGTTGGCTGGGTCAGCGTATCCCAGCCCACGAACACGGCTCGAGGTCGCTCCGACTCCCAAACCGACAGGAGCATCCGCGCGAACCCCACGATCATGTTCGCCGGCTGGCCGGCGCCATCCTTGATGGAACCAGGCAGCGCGTGGAAGGCGCGGTGCGCGAGCGAGTCGCCGTCGACTGCGAGAAGCGGCCGGGCGCTCATGATCCGCCCTCGAGGTCTGCGATCCCTTTCATCAGCCGCTCGGTTGCCCTTTCGGCGGCTTCCCTACGCGGGATCCCGACGAGATCTGCAGTGTCGATTGGAGGTCCGAGCCGGACTCGTAGCGGGCCGAGGCGGGCGATGCGATCGCCGCCAATGACAGCGGCCGGCACCAGCGGCACGCCTGCCGCGAGCGCGATCCGTGCCGCTCCGGGATGGGGACGAGCGACCCACTTCTTCCTTGCGCCCTTCGCACGCCGTGTCCCTTCGGGGAACATCGCGACGATTTCCCCCTCCTGCGCGAGCCGCACCGCGGTTCGGTACGCCTCGGGGTCGCGCTCGCCGCGACGGACGGGGAAGGCGCCGCACGCTTCGAGGATCGCCCCGAGCACCGGCTTGTAGAGCTCCGCCTTTGCCATGAACCGGAGCGGTCGAGGATAGACGGCGAGCCCGAGTGGCCACGGATCGAAGTTCGACAGGTGGTTGGCGGCCAGCACGAATCCCTGGGCCGGCAGGTTCTCGCGTCCCTCCGCTCGAAGCCGGAACAGCCCGTAGACGAGAGGCGAGCTCCCGCGGGCGATCACTTGGTAGAGGAGCGAGGGCTTCGAGGATGAGTCCGTTCCGGCCACTGGTGCCATTGTCACCTGTCGCTACCCTGTTTCGAGATGGGAAAGACACTCGTCGTCGCTGAGAAGCCTTCCGTCGGCCGTGACCTGGCCGGCGCGTTGCCCGGTGCCTTCAAGCAGACGGAGGACAAGACCGCGCTCGTCGGGAGCGACTATGTCGTCACGTGGGCCGTCGGTCACCTCGTCGGCCTGGCAGAGCCCGACGCCTATGACGACAGGCTCAAGAAGTGGCGCTTCGCCGACCTGCCAATCGTTCCCGACAAGTTCAGGCTCGTTCCGAACGACGAGCGGGCCAAGAAGCAGCTCCGGGCCGTCCACAAGCTCATCAAGGACCCTGAGGTCGACCTGATCGTGAACGCCTGCGACGCGGGCCGCGAGGGCGAGCTCATCTTTGCGTACCTCTACGAGACCTCGGGAGCGAAAAAGCCCGTCGAGCGGCTCTGGCTCAACGCCATGACGAAGAAGGCGATCGAGGAGGCCTTCGGGCACCTGCGACCGGGAGAGGAGATGCACCTCCTCGAGGACGCTGCCCGTTCGCGCTCGGAAGCCGATTGGCTCGTGGGCATGAACGCGACGCGGGCCGCCTCCATCCGGCTGCGGTCGGCATTCGACGGCGCCGTGTCTCTCGGCAGGGTGCAGACGCCGACGCTCGCGCTCGTCGCGCGCCGTGAGGTCGAGATCCGGGCTTTCAAGCCCGAGCCGTACTGGCTCGTCGAAGCCCTCTTCGCAGCGTCGGGCGATCGGTCGTACAGCGGGCGGTACCTGGGGGGCAAGCGGATCGCGAAGGAGGAAGCAGAGGAGATCGTCGAGGCCTGCTCAGGCAAGCCCGGCGAGATCACGAAGTTGGAGAAGAAGGAAGAGCGCGAGCGACCACAGCTCCTCTACGACCTGACGTCGCTCCAGCGGCATGCAAACACGCTCCACGGGTTCTCCGCCCGGAGGACGCTCGCCGCCGCCCAAAAGCTCTACGAAGAGCGCAAGGCTCTTACCTATCCACGCACGAACTCCCGCTTCCTGCCTGGTGAAATGATCGCGGAGATCAAGCCGACCGCCGATCTCGTCGGCCGAAACCGGGAGTACGCAAAGGCCGCCTCGTACGTCGCGCGGCTAGAGAAGCTGCCGCTCGGTCGCGTGGTCAACGACAAGAAGGTCACGGATCACCACGCGATCATCCCGACGAAGTCCGAGCATGACCTCGGGAAGATGGGCGACGACGAGCTGAAGATCTACGATCTCGTCGCGAAGCGGTTCCTCTCCGTCTTTCACCCCGAGGCCGTCTACGAGCGGACGAGGATCGAGACCACCGTCGAGGAGCGTGTTTTCCGCACCAGCGGCCGCGTTCTGCTCCAGGCGGGGTGGAAAGAGGTCTACGGCGAGCTCGTCCGGGACTCCGAGGGCTCGGAGGACGATTCCGGCGGTGATCAGACCCTTCCCGTGGTTCAGCAGGCGGAGGAGGTCGAGACGCGCTCCGTCGAGGCCCTGGAAAAGGAGACCCAGCCCCCGCGGCGCTTCACGGAGGCCTCCCTCCTCGGGGCGATGGAGACGGCGGGCAAGGACATCTCGGACGCCGACCTCCGCGAGGCGATGAAGGACTCGGGGATCGGGACGCCGGCTACCCGCGCGTCCATCATCGAGCGGCTGATCCAGGTCGGCTACATCGATCGCGAGGGCCGCGCGCTGCACGCCACCGAGAAGGGGATCCAGGTGATCTCCCTCCTCGGAAATCACCCGCTGACCTCGGCGGAGCTGACCGGGGACTGGGAGCACCGGCTCGGCCTGATCGAGCAGGGCAGCGACACGCGCAAGGCGTTCATGTCCGACATCGTCAAGTTCACGGCCGACACGGTGCAGGAGCTCGACAAGCTGAAGGAAGTGAAGATCGAGCGCGCCAACCTCGGGCCGTGCCCTGTTTGCGGGCGCGACGTGATCGAGAACCGCAAGGGCTATTCGTGCTGGTCGAAGGACGATCCGGGCTGTGGTTTCGTGATCTGGAAGAAGAAGGCGGGCAAGATCCTGCCGGTCTCCGTGGTCAAGGAGCTGATGGCGACAGGCAAGACCGAGAAGCCCGTCACCGGCTTCAAGGGCCGCTCGGGCCGCTCGTTCAAGGCGAAGCTGAAGCTCGAGCAGGGCGAAGAAGGCAAGTGGCGAGTAGAGTTCGACGAGGAATGGGCCACTCAACCCAGGGAGGATGAAGCGGAGCGCGAAGTGACCGCGACCGCGGCCGGAGAATAGCTCGGCCGTCGATTTCTATTGGGTTAACGGCCAGTTAAGGTGTGTCTAAGTCCTTGGCACAGCCAGGGAATCCATCTTAGGCTGCGAACGTTTAACCCATTGGTGACGTCTAACCGAACAAGATTTAACCCACTGGTGACGTCTAACCCCGAAAGAAACCCGATCCAAACGGGCTCTTTTAACGAAAGGACAGTACGAACACTTTGACACCGAATCCCGTGCATGAAGTCCTAGAGACACTTCAAGGTCGCACCCTCGTCGAGACCGCCGAGGAACGTGGCTACGTCGAGCCTGCCGAGCTCGAGGCGCTTGCGCTCGAGCTGGACCTTGGCGATCAAGACGTTGCCGACGTAACGCAGGAGCTCGAGGCCATCGGCCTCGACATCGGCGCGCCCCGCGAGGAGGAGCCCGAGGAGGCTCCCGTTGCGGCTCCGGCGCCCGTGCAGCTTGGCGCCGGCGACAGCCTGCAGCTCTTCCTGGCCGACGTCGGCCGCCACAAGCTTCTGACCGCCGCAGACGAGATCGTGCTGGCGAAGCGCATCGAGAAGGGTGATCCCCTGGCGAAGCGGCGCATGATCGAGTCGAACCTTCGGCTCGTCGTGTCGATCGCCAAGGGCTACCGCGGCCTCGGCGTCCCGTTTCTCGATCTCATCCAGGAAGGGACTCTTGGCCTCAACCGCGCTGTCGAGAAGTTCGACTGGCGCCGTGGGTTCAAGTTCTCGACCTACGCGACCTGGTGGATCCGCCAGTCCGTGCAGCGCGCCGTGGCAAACAACGCCCGCACCATCCGGGTGCCCGTCCACGTCGTCGAGCGCCAGCAGAAGCTGGGTCGTGCCGCTCGCCGGCTCGAGGTCGAGCTCGGCCGCGAGGCCACGAAGCAAGAGCTGGCCGATGCCACCGGACTGCCGCTCCAGCATGTCGAGGAGGCCCTCGGCGCCGCTCAAGCTTCCGTCTCGCTGAACCAGAGCGTGGGGGCTGACGACGAGGGTGAGCTCGGAGACCTGTTCGCCGACCGGGAGGCAGCGGATCCGTTCGAGGAGGCTGAGGAGTCGCTGCGCAAGCAGGGCGTCCGTCGCGCACTCGACGCGCTGCCGGAGCGCGAGCGCCGCATCCTCGAGCTTCGCTTCGGCTTCGAGGGGGAGCCCTGGACGCTCGAGGCGATCGGCCACGAGCTTGGTCTCACGCGCGAGCGTGTGCGCCAGCTCGAGGGCCAGGCACTGTCGCGGCTCTCCGCGATCCGCGATCTGTCCTCCGTAGCAGCGGCCTGAACGCACGACGAGGGCTCCGCCCTCGTCCAGCAACGCAGACGGGCGGGTTCATACCCGCCCGTCACCCTTTCTAGTGGTCTCGGGCGGCCCGGCTTTAGGGCTGTCTCCCTCGATTTAGGGTTGTTTTACTCAAGGGAGCGTGCTGGCGCGCCGATTCAGCACTCACATGGACGCCGCCCAGCGCAAAGACATCCTGAGCAGATACCTGGACCACTCCCGCCGCTTCGAGGAAGTCGCGGCCCGGCGGTCCAACGGAAACACAGCCGACGCCGACGTGATCCCCTTCGCGGCGCCGCTCCGCGAGCTCGAGCAGGAGCCCACCATGCGCGAGATCGAGGTACTGCAGCTCATCTCTGACGGTCTAGTGAACCGGGAGATCGGAGTCCGGCTCTTCCTCTCAGAGGAGACGGTCAAGAGCCATGTGCGGCATCTACTCGCCAAGCTTCAGGCCCGCAGCAGGGCCCATGCCGTCGCAATTGGTTTTCGCCGCAGCCTGATCGCCTAACTAGGCGACCAGGTAGTCCAAGTAGTCAACTTTCCACACACCTGTGGACAAATCCCTCAGGAGAGGGATGTCAACGGGTGTAGAAAGATCGAGACTTCGGCAGTCTTGCTACCAGGGC